>JAPLTN010000049.1 GCA_026398135.1 Verrucomicrobiota bacterium | reverse complement strand
CCCAAGCGCTCCTCAACGGGGTGTTCGGCACTACATGCCTCCAGAAACTCGTCTTCCCTCGTAGCCGCCCGCCGCCAAAAATCCGCTCTCCTCTGAAACTTTTTTAGCCGACCGCGCCAACTGCGGAACTCGGGTTAACGGAAGTGGTTTCTGGTTGAAGGCCGGCTTGAGGGCGACGTGGCATGCGGTGCGCGATTTTTCGCCAGAGTGTAACATAGCCGGGGGCTCTCTATGGGACTACCGAGGGGAAAACGGGTTTATTTGCGAGCGGGGCGGGGCGGGCGTTCAGTCGCCGACGGATTCTTCATCGAGGAAGATCCACTTTTCGACGTCGAACTTCTGGCGGTTGAGGGCCTGGGCGTATTCGGGTTTTTTGACCAGGCTGCCGGGGCTGTTCATCACCATCTGGATTTTTTCGTTGGGGATGTGGTGTTTGAGCAGGATGAGGGAGGCGTCGTAGTCGCGGCTGTCGTATTCGATGCCGAGTTTGCGGTAGGCTTCGTTGGAGCTGAGGGCCTGGCCGGTCTCGGTCATCATGCAATCGGCGGCGTAGGCGCCGAAGCCGGCTCCGCGGCCGTCGTTATAAACGAGGAGCATGGCGCCGACGCCGTAGGTGACGATGTGTTTCACGGATTCCTTCATCTTGTCGCGGTTGGAGACGACGCGCAGGGGGAAGCGGTTGAAGAGGGATTCGGAGTGGAGGCGGACGACGGGGATGTCGTAGCTGCGGGGGTGGCCGTGGGTGAGCACGACGAAGTCCTGGGAGGTGACGATGTCGTAGTAAACGTGGACGCGGAACCAGTAGGGGGTGGTGATGAGATCGAAGATGGGGTCTTCGGGGGCGTTTTTACGGTGGGCGGCGAGGGCGTCGGGGTTGATTTTAACCAGGAAGCGGTTGTCGCGGATCATTCGGTAGCCGAGCACGAGCGGGTCGGGGCCGGCCATGTAGCGGTCGGTGGTCTGGGGCTGGGCGAAGAGTTCGCGGAACTGGAGCTCGGAGAGGAGGATGTCGTTGTCCACCGGCTTCATGGGGAGGAAGTAGCTGGCGGAGTAGATGAAGCGCTTGGCCTCGGGCAGGGCGTGGGGGCGGAAGGGTTTGACCGGCTCGGGCGGGAGGGCGCGTTTGACGAGGGTCTCGGTGGGGCGTTTGAGGATGTGGCCGCCGGCGGCTTTGGAGGTGAGGTAGGCGAGGTTGAAGGGCGAGGGCTCGAATTCGAGGGCTTCGGTGCCGGCGACTTTGAGGCCCTGGTCGCGGAGGGCGTTCACCTTGTCGGGGTTGTTGGTGAGGACGATCCAAGATGCTTTGATGCCGAGCAGGTAGCAGATGTGGGAGATGTTCTCGTAGTTGCGGTGGTCCTTTTCGAGGCCCATGGAGGCGTAGGCGGCGAAGGTGGAGATCTGGTCGAGCGAGGCCTGGACGAGCATGCGGTCGCGGGCCTTGCCGATGTAGCCGACGCCGCGGCCTTCCTGGAGGAGGTAGAAGAGGACGCCGTTGCCTTTTTCGGCGATGACTTTGAAGGCGCCTTCGAGCTGCTGGACGCAGTCGCAATCGCAGCCGCGCAGGGTCTCGGAAGTGACGCAGCTGGAGTGGAGGCGGGTGTAGAGGGTGGCGGCGGTGGAGATGTCGCCGTGGGCGAGGGCGACGATGTAGTGCTTGTCGATGATGTCCTGGAAAACGTAGGCGCGGAAGAGGCCGAAGCGGGTATCGAGCACGCAGTTGGCGATGTAGAGCGTGGTGCCGTAAACGGGCCGTTCCTCGAGCGCGGTGGGTTTGAGGATGGCCCCGGTGGCGTGCTGGAGATCGCGGACGAGGCCGGCGAATTCAGGCGGGACGGCGCTGGTGGGATCGAAGGTGGAGGAGGACATGAAGTCGGGAAAGACAGGGATCGGGTGGGCGTGCGGTGGAGTGAGCACGGAAACCTTCGGCGCGCAAAGGCCCAAAAGCGACGGAGGCGGACGGGTTAGTGCCCGGCGCCGTGGAAGGGGAATATCTTGAAAAAGCTGAACAGGAAGATGGTCGCGATGATGTAGCCGACGAGGGTGAAGCCCTTGGGTTTGCCGGTGAAGAGGGCGAGCAGGGCGGCAGTGATGAGGCCGAAGCCGATGCCCTCGGCGATGCTGAAGGTGAGCGGGATGCCGATGATGACGAGCGCGGCGGGCACGGCGATTTTGAAGTCGGCCATGTCGATCTCGGTCACGGCCTGGAGCATAAACACGCCTACAATTACGAGGGCCGGAGTGGTGGCGGCGGCGGGGATGATGAGGATGAGCGGGGTCAAAAACAGGGCGAGCAACATGAGCGCCGAGACGGTGAGGGCGGTCAGTCCGGTGCGGCCGCCGGCTTCGACGCCGGAGGCGCTTTCGATGTAGCTGACCACGGTGCTGGTGCCGAAGAGCGAGCTGAGGATGGCGGCGATGGAGTCGGCCAGCAGGGCGCGTCCGGCCTTGGGCAAGTTGCCCTGCTTGTCGAGGAAACCGGCGCGTTTGGTCACGCCGATGAGGGTGCCGATGTTGTCGAACATATCGACCAGCAGCAGGGTGAGGATGAGCGGCAGGATTTTGAGCAGCGCGACCGGGTCGGCGACGAAAGAGAGGTCGAGTTTGAGAAACACCGGCGCGAGTGAAGGCGGGGCGGAAAAGAGCGCGGCGGGGTGCGCGGTGACGGTGCCGCCCAGGCCGTCGGGGATGAAGAGACCGGCGACGGTGATCAGGCCGATGCCGACCACGATGGCGCCGGGGACCTTGCGCGCCACCAGCACGGCGGTGAGGATGATGCCGGCCAGGGCGAGCGCGACCGGGGGCGAGTTGAAATTACCCGGCGCGACGAAGGTGGCGGGGTTGGCGACGATGATGCCGGAGTTTTTGAGGCCGATGAACGCGATGAAAATTCCGATGCCGCAGGTGATGGCGATTTTGATCGGGTAGGGGATGGATTTGACGATTTTCTCGCGCACGCCGGTGAGGGAGAGGGCGAGGAAAATGCAGCCGTTGACGAAGACCATGCCCAGGGCTTGTTGCCAGGGTACGCCGGCTCCGAGGCAGATGGAGAAGGCGAAGAAGGCGTTGATGCCCATGCCCGGCGCGAGGGCCAGCGGGTAGTTGGTCAGCAGGGCCATGAGCAGCGTGCTGAGCGCGGCGGTGATGGCGGTGGCGGCGAGCAGCGCGCCCTTCACCGCGATGAAGGAGGCCGAGGTCGGATCGGAGCCGATCGCCGGATCGACCCCGAAGCCATTCATCAGGATGGCGGGGTTCACCGCCAGAATGTAGGCCATGGCGGTAAACGTGGTCAGGCCGGCGGCGAGTTCGCGTCCGAAGGTGGTGCGGTTTTCGGCGAGTTTAAAGAAACGGGAGAGCATAGAGCGTGGAGCTGGGAGCAGGGAGCGAGGAGGTGGGGGCGAGAAGTTAAGAAGCGGGAGCAGGGGCGGTGCCAAGGGGGGAATGGCGCGGGGGATTAGCGGGCGGGGTCGGGCTTGGGCGCTAGGGGAGCGCAAGGGAGGAGCAAGTTGAGGGTAAGAGCGACGAGGCCGCCGCCCGCGATTCCGGATTCGAAGACGCTGCGCAGAATGCCCGGGAGGGTTTTGAGCCATTCCGGCTGCGAAGGCAGGCCGAGGCCGGCCGCGAGGCTGAGCGCGACGATCAGGCAGGTGCGTTGGGTGAGGCCGACGCCGGCGAGCAGGCGCAGGCCCGAGGCGGCCACCAGGCCGAACAAGACCAAGGCGAGCGCGCCGATCACGGCCGGCGGGATGGCGGTGACGAGTTGGCCGACGAGCGGGAAAAGTCCGAGCAGGGCGAGGATGGCGGCCATGATCGGTCCGAGGCGGCGGCTGGCCACGCCGGTGATCTGGATGACGCCGTTGTTCTGCGCGTAGGTGGTGCTGGGAAAGCCGCCGAAAAGGGCGCTGGTTAAACTGGTCAGGCCGTCGGCCAGAATGCCGCCGCGCAGGCGTCGCCAGTGTTCTGGCCCCTCGGTGGGCAGACCGGAAAGCTGGGCGGTGGCGGTCATGTCGCCCATCGCTTCCAGCAGCGATACGAGGTATATGAATGCGAAAGGCAGGAAGAGCGCCCAGTCAAAGGCCAGGCCGTGCGGCAGCCAGCGGGGTAACGCGATCCAGGTCGCGGCGGCATCGGTCGCGGCCGGGGTCGGCAACCAGCCCGCCAGGGCGGCGGTGAGCGTGCCTGCGCCCAGGCCGAAGAGCACGCCGCCCAGCCGGGCCCAGGTGCGCGGAATGGCTTGGGCGACGAGCAACACCGCGATCACCACGGCGGCAAGCGCGCCCCCCGCCCAGGCCGGCGCGGCGGGGGCGACGGGAGCCACGATGCCGAACAGGGCGGACGGAATGAGGGTTAACCCGATCAACAGCACCACCACCCCGCAGACCAGCGGGGTGAACACCCGTCGCAGGCGGGGCAGAAACGGGGCGAGCGCGAGCTGCACCGGCGCGGCGGCGAGCGAGAGGCCGAGCATGAGGGCGGGGCCGCCTGCCTGACCGGCGGCGACCAGCGGTTGAAGAAACGAAAAACTCGTGCCGGTGACACTGAGCAGGCCGGAGCCGATCGGGCCGGGCCGGGTGGTTTGCAGCAAGGTGCCGAGGGCGGAGGCGAGCAGGGCGATGGAGACGAAGGCGGCGGTGTCGGTCGCGGAAAATTTTAGAATGCCCGCCAGAATCAGCGGAGGCGTGATCGTGCCGACCACCATCGCCGCGACGTGTTGCAGCGAGACCACCCAGGCGACCGAGGCGGGCACGCGGGCTTCCAGACCGTAAAGCAGAGCCGGGGGTGTTGCGGGCGAAGTAGCCGGGTCGGTCGGGTGAAGGTCCACGACGGTGCGGGAGCAGGGGGCGGGCCAAGGTCTGCGGCTCGGCATCCCGTCTGCTGTGGGCGGGCATGCAATTTCCCTCACACCTGGACCCGCTTTACGACGAGATGCAGATCGAGGAGGCTTTGGCGCGACTGGCGGCGGAGGTGGATGGCTGGGCGGCGGGCGCGGAAGCCCGCACCGGTCAGATGTTGCTCGCCTTGTGTGTGCTGCGCGGCGGGGTGTTTTTCTTTTCCGATCTTTTGCAACGCATGACGCGCTCGGTGGAGCCGGCGTTTTGCCGCGCCTTCAGTTATGCGAAGACCGAGAATGGCGCGCCCTTGGAGCGTATGTTTGTCGATTGGCAGCAGCTTAAGCCGCTCGGCCGAGAAGTAATCTTGGTAGACAACATCTGTGACAGCGGGCGCACGCTGTTGCACGTCGAGGCCTGGCTGCGTTTGCAAGGCGCGCGTCGGGTGCGTTCGGTGACGATGATGCACCGCTTGCGCACGGATGCGTTGGCGGTGCCGGCTACCACGGGTTTCGTGTATTCGGGCTACGAATGGCTGGTCGGCTACGGCATGCGCGATCAGGCGGCTCACTACATGAACACCCGCTGGATCGCGCGGGTGAAAAGTTGATCATCCCGTTCGTCCCGCCCCCAGCACAAAGTAACCTAATAGGTTACTTGAGGTTTGAGACGGCGGGGTGGTTGGCTGGGTGGTTGGCTGGGTCGGCGGGGGTTACTTCTTCAGTACGGCGTTCCAGCGGGCTAGGTTTTCGCTCTGGGCGGCGAAGAGGGCGGCGGTGGAGTCGAGGATTTCGATTTGGGTGATTTTGTCGCCGCGGGCGATCTGGTTTACCACCGCCATGCCGTCGGTGACTTCGCCGAAGACGCTGTGGCGCCCGTCGAGCCAAGGCGTGGCTACGTGGGTGATGAAGAACTGGCTGCCATTGGTGCGCGGGCCGGCGTTGGCCATGGAGAAGATGCCGGGTTTGGTGTGGCGCAGGGCGGGGTGAAACTCATCCGCGAACTGGTAGCCGGGGCCGCCCGAGCCCCGACCTTCGGGGTCGCCGCCCTGGATCATGAAATCGGGGATCACGCGGTGAAAGGTGAGGCCGTTGTAGAAGCCTTTTTGGGCGAGGTTGAGGAAGTTGGCCGCCGTCATCGGGACCTTGCTGGCGAAGAGGGTGGCGGCGATGTCGCCCTTGGTGGTTTTTAGCACGATACGAATATCGGCCAGGGCGGCAGCGGCGGGCGGAGCCGGTGGGGTGGCGGGGGCCGTGTCTTGGGCGATCAGGCCAAGGGGGGTGAAACAAGCCAGGGCCAGGCCCAGCCGACAGAGGAGACGTAGGTAAAGCATAGGGGGAAGGAAGCCCTCAAAGTGGTTTTTTTCGGGTTAAGGGCAAGGAACATACCGAAGCACGATAAACCTCCGAAAATGGTTTCTATCCCCCGGTAAACAATGAGGGCCCGCCGATTACCCCTAAACGGCGGGCCCTGTACTATTCTGCCCGGTGTTTGGCACCGGGCACCATGTTTACCCCTAAACCCTGCCTGAGCAGGGAAGTGTTTGTTAGAACACCTCTCCCTATGCATCGCCCGTGCCAACCGTTGGAGCCGACCCGACGGCGTCCGAGGAATATAAATTTTAAACGGATGGGCGCGGTGCCGTGTTGGATTTACTGATTTCCTTTTGAATAAAGGAATTACGCAAAATCATGAAAAGGAGCATGTTTTGCGAGCTCGTCGGCGATTTGGCGGTCGCTGCGGCAGCGGGGCATTTTATTTTGACCACCCCAGCGGCCGACGCTGCGTTGCCATTGCTCAAAAACGCCCGGCATGACGAGGCGTACGGTGGGCATGAGCAGACCGCCGCCTTTGCGTTTGGCTTCGTAGTCGTCGTTCAGGCGTTGGAGTTCGACGTCGAGCTCTTCGGCGATGGCGGGGCCGCGCGGGGTGCGTTGGGTGACGGCGCGCAGTTCCAGCCACCATTCGTGGCTGCCGCGTTTCTGACCGGTGAGGGAGTTGATGAATATTGGCGCTACGTGGAAGTTGACCACTTGCCATTCGTGGCGGCTGCACACGGCGGTGAGGGCGTCGGTGAGCTCTTTTTCGATCACGTGTTCGCCGAAGGCGCTGAGCTGAAGTTTGGTGCGTCCGCTGTACACGAGGCGGGCGGGCGCGGTGGAGGTGAAGCGCACGACGTCGCCGATCACGTAGCGGGTGAGGCCGCCTGGCGTGCTCATGATGAGGGCGTAGTCCACGCCGGTTTTGACGCCAGAGAGGGGCACGGCGCGGGTGCCGAGGTGGTTGAGGCGGGCCTCGTCGTAATCGGCGAGGGGGAGGAATTCGTAGTAGATGCCGGCATCGGCCATGAGGCGCAGGCCGGCCTCTGGGTCGGCGTCCTGGGCGGCGATGAAGCCTTCGGAGGCGGGGTAAACTTCGTGAAAGTTCACGCCCGGACCGCAGACGGCGCGCAGTTCGTCGGCGAAGGGGCCGATGGGCACGCCGCCGTGGATGAGGCATTCGAGGTGGGGCCAGACTTCGCGGAGGGTGCGGAAGGTGCGGGCGCCTTTGGCGTTTTGGCCGGCTTGGTCTAGGATGGCGGCGGCGAGGATGAGAACCCAGCTGGGGATGCCGGCGAGGAGGCGGATGTCGCGCGGGGTGCAGCGGGCGGCGATGGCGGCGATCTTGGCCGGCCAGTCCGTCATCTGGGCGATTTCGAAGCCGGGTTCGTAAAGGTGTTTCTCGACCCAGCCGGGCAGGTTGAGCGCGGTGATGCCGCTGAGGTCGCCGGCGAAGGCGGGGTGGTCTTTTGCCTCGTCGAGGGGGGCGAGAGAGGTGGCACCGCCGAGAAAGAGGTGTTTGCCGCCGAAGACATCACCCCGTCCGGTGCGGGCGGCGTAATAGAGCAGGGAGTCGAGCCCGGCTTTGCGGAAGTGGGCGATCATGCCGTCGGTGACGGGCAGGTATTTGGTACGGCCGGCGGTGGTGCCGGAGGAGATGGCGAAAAAGCTGCAACGTCCGGGCCAAAGCACGTTGGCCTCGCCCTGTTTCATACGTTCGATGTGGGGGGCCAAACCTTCGTAGGTGCGCAAGGGCACGCGTTCGCGCCAAAGGGTATCGGACAGGCCGGCTTCGATGCCATGGGCGCGGCCATAACTGGTGGTGGCGAGGGCGCGGCGGAGACGGGCGGCGTGTTTTTCCTGCGCGGCCAGGGCCCAGCCGGGGGCGTTCATGCGGCGCGCTGCGTGGCCACTCATGACCCGGGCACCGAAGGCGAGCAGAGACTTGGGCGGAGTGGGCATGGGCGGGACGGTACCGGAGACAGGAGGGAGCAAGTCTTCGGCCGGAGGTGTCGCAAGGGAATTCATGTCGAAACCAAGGTCTTGCGATTTTTTAGTGAACGGTAGAAACGGCCCAGCACGGGCAAAAAGTTGCTGGCGTGAAAGATCAGCGAGGCGTGTTGGATGGGGGGGCCGTGGGGATTGTGGATCACCCGGCAGATCCCGCGGGGAAAAAAGCTCGCGCAGGCTTTTTCCAAGGCTTGGCGGCCGGGGGCCCGGTCGCTGAGTACCGCGCCTTCTTTTTCGGCGTAGAGGATGAGAGTGGGGGCGGAGCTGAGCGGGAGCAGTTCGGGGGTGAGGTAGGTGGACGGGCAGGCCATGGCCTGCATGGCGCGCACCCGGGCCATGGCTCCGGCGTGGGTGACGCCCGCGATGGTGGCCTGCACGCCGGAGCGAAGTTCGTGAAGTTCGTGGCGGGTGAGGAGGGTGGCGAGGGCGGCCTTGTTTTGCGCTCCAGCCTCGAACATGCGGGCGAAGATGGCGCGGGCTTTTTCCACGGCGGCGGCGTTTTCCGTTTCCGGTGCGTCGAGCATGGGTTTGAGGGCGCGGCCGAGCAAGGTGGTGGGTTTGGTTTCGCCGGGGGCGACGATATCGAGGGCGGAGCAAACCGGGCTGATCAGGATAAGTCCGCCGAGGTGCGGAGCCGGGCGGCCGGCCAGGCGGTTGCGGCGGAGCCAGTCGAGGGCCACGCCGGCGCCGAAGCTGACCGCGAGAATGACGGGCGGGGCGGGTTCGCGGGCGTTGATTTCGGCGACGAGGTCGTCGAGTTGGGCGGCCAGCAGCTCGGCGTTAAAGGCGGCGCGCGGGTAGTCCACGTAGTAAACGCTGCCCTGGCGGGCGAGGTAGCCGCGCACGAGGTAAACCTGTTCGCCGGCGTCGGGCACGTAGCCGCCCAGCACGATGGTGGGTTGGGTGCCGCCGCGTTTTTCGCGCCGGATGCAGGCGAGCATGTCGGGGGCGCCCTGACCCTGTGCGAGGGCGGCGCGCACGGCGGGACCGGCGGCGGAGGAGAGCGTTTCCAGGCGCGCGGGATTCAAGCGTTTGCCGGTGGTGCGCAGCAGGGTGCGGAGCGGCTGCGCCGGGGAAAACCGGCCAAAGGCGGCGAAAAGGGAGCGGGCGGGGGTGAGATTCAACTCGAGCATGGCGGACGGTTGGCGATGGGCGATGGGCTGAGGGTGCGTGAGACGAGAGATGGGCGCGGATTCGGAACGCAGGTGAGCCCTCGCGGGCGCGGCGCGGCCGGGCAAGCCCTCGTGGGCGGCGTCACCTCGTGTTCACTGGGCTGTCACGGATTCGTAACAATTCAGCGTTCGAGGCGAGGCTGGTTTGCCACCTCGCCTTCATGCACACTCCCGACCACCCGCACCCCCAATCGCATTTTCAACCACACTCTCAACCACACGCCTTACCATGTTCGCCTAGGCGACCAGGCGCAAAGTAACCTAATAGGTTACTTGATGTTTGAGGGATGGGAAGAAGGAGAGGAGTGGGATGTGGGGTATGGAAAGGATGGCGGGGGTGGAGGGGGTTTTATGCCGGGGTTGGGGGCAAAGCTTGGGCTTCCGCTTTGGCTCGGGGGTGTTTTGACTGCGCGCCGCACGCATGTTTCCGACCATCCTACATGAGGACGACGCCCTCCTCGCTTTTGACAAACCCAGCGGCCTCTTGATCGCTCCCGACCGGTGGGACAAGGCCAAGGCCAACCTGATGGCCATGGTTCACGAAAAGTTCGGGCATCACGTGGCCAACGTGCACCGGCTCGACGCCGACACTTCGGGCGTGCTGCTCTGCACCAAGGACAAAGGGTCGCTCGATTTTGTCTCCGGCCAGTTTCAGTCCAAGACCGCGAAAAAAAACTATCACGCACTGTGCTACGTTCCGCCGGCGGACGAGGCGATGAAGGTGGGTCGGGTGGCCCGCGACGAGGCGGGCCTCCTGCCGGCGGAGTTTACGGTGGACCTCGCGCTGGGCGAGGACGAGGAGCAGCCGGGCCGAATGCGGGTGTTCAAACGGCGCGGCGGCAAGGCCTCGACCACGGTGTTTCGCACCCTGGAGCGGTTTCACGACCGGCAGGGGCGCGCGTTTGCCTGGGTGGAGTGTTCGCCGCTGACCGGGCGGACACATCAGTTGCGGGTACATCTGGCGGCGGCGGGCGCACCGATTCTGGCCGATCCGTTTTACGGCGTGCCGGACGTGGAGTTGCGTCTTTCTGATTTGAAACGCGGTTACAAGGGTCGCGATGAGGAAAAGCCCTTGCTGGCGCGGCTGGGGCTGCACGCGAGCGAGCTTACGGTTAATCATCCGCTGACGCGCGAGCCGGTGACGATCACCGCGCCACTGCCGCGCGAGTTTGAGGTGGCTTTGAAAAATCTGCGTCGTTTCGGCACGGCCGGGGGGCGGGGATGAAGTTGGAGGTGATCGATGCGTTCGCGGACCGGCCTTTTGCGGGCAATCCGGCGGCGGTGTGCGTCACGTCGGGACCGCTTGAGGATATGCGCATGCGGCGGATCGCGCGGGAGATGAGTCTCTCTGAAACGGCGTTTTTGCACGCGGTACCGGGCGGGTTTTCCCTGCGCTGGTTTACACCGTTGGTCGAGGTGGCTTTATGCGGGCACGCGACTTTGGCGGCGGCGCATGCGCTGTGGACCGGCGGGGTGTTGCGTGCGGACGAAACGGCGCGATTTCAGACTTTGAGTGGCGAGTTGGTCGCGCGAAAAGAGGGCGACTGGATCGAGCTGGATTTTCCGGCGCTGCCGGCCGAGGCGGTTTTGGAACCGGCTGGGTTGGTGGACGGGCTGGGGCTGGTCGGTGGGTCGGTGGTGGCGGCGGCGAGATCGACTCACGATTTTTTGGTCGAGCTGGCGGACGAGGCGGCGGTGCGTGGGCTGAGGCCGGATTTCGGACGGCTGGCGGCGGTTCCAGGGCGTGGCGTGATTGTGACGGCGCAGGCGGAGACGCCGGGTTTCGATTTCGTGTCGCGGTTCTTCGCGCCAAACGCGGGGGTGAACGAGGATCCGGTGACGGGCTCGGCGCACTGTGCGCTGGGGCCGTATTGGCAGGCACGGCTGGGGCGGAGCGAGTTCACCGCCTATCAGGCGAGCGAGCGCGGCGGGGTGGTGAAGGTGGCGGTGCGCGGCGAACGGGTTTTGCTAAAAGGCCAGGCGGTGACGGTGAGCCGGGTGGAGTTGACCGCCGCCGCCGCTTCGTTCCCGCTGGGCTGAGCGCAACGCCGCCTCTGTTTTTGCCATGAACTACAATCTTGCCGTTTTCGCCGTCGAGTTCCCCTGGTTTTTCCCGCTGTGCGCGGCGGTCTTCGGTGCGATCGTGGGGAGTTTTTTAAACGTGGTGATTTACCGGATGCCCTTGGAGAAATCCATCGTGACGCCGGGTTCGCACTGCGGCTGCGGAAAACCCATCGCGTGGTTCGACAACATTCCGGTGCTCTCCTGGTTTATCCTGCGCGGGAAGGCGCGCTGCTGCGGACGGCCTTACTCGTTCCGTTATGCGTTCGTGGAGTTGCTGACGGCGGCTTTGTTTCTGGGCTGCGCGCTGCGTTTCGGGCCGGAGAAGGCGCTGCTCGGCATGTTGTTTTTGAGCTGTCTGGTGTGCGCGACCTTCATCGATCTGGATCACATGATCATACCGGATCCGTTCACCATCTGGCTGGCGGTGGCGGGGGTGGTGGCGGCGTTTTCCTTTCCTGAATTGCATGACGTGAAGGCGGAGCTGCCCTTGCTGGCGCACCTGAAGGCCGGCGGTATCGCGATTCTGGGGGTGATGATCGGATCGGCCCTGATTCTCTGGATAAAACTGCTGGCCGAGGCGGTGCTGCGGAAAGAGGCGATGGGGTTTGGCGACGTGACTTTTATGGGCGGAATCGGCGCGTTTTGCGGGTGGCAGGGGGCGCTGTTTGCGGTTTTCGGCGGCGCCATCGTGGGCACGGTGTGGATGTTGCTGGCGTGGGTGTGGCAGCTGTTTTCCGGGAAAAAAGCGCCGATCACTCCCCGGGCGGAAACCGGAGACGGCGCGGAGGCGGAGGAGTTGGCTTTGGGGGTGCAGGTGCCTTTCGGGCCCATGCTGGCGGTGGGTGCGGCGATCTATTTTCTGGGCGCGGACCAGTGGTTTGACGCCTATCTGGGACAGCTTTCGGAGTTGTTTTGAGCGGCGGGTGGCGGCGGCGTTTGCCAAAATCGTGGGTTCGGGCAGGGTGCGGCATGACGCCGCGAGCGATGTTTTGGGCGATGCTGGTTTCGGTCCTTGCGGGGACAGGGACGGTGCGTGCGGCCGGGGTGGACGAGGTGTTGGCGAGGGCGCGGGCGGCGGAGGCGCGCTTCGAGGTGGCGGAGGCTTTGGAGTTTTACCGGCAGGCGGATGCGTTGCAGCCGGACAATCCGGTGACCTTGCAGAAAATCGCGCAGCAGCTTTCCGACCTTAGTCTGGCGGCGGGGACCGATGCGGAGCGCAAGGCGCAGGCGGAGCAGGCTCTGGCCTACGCGGAGCGGGCGGCGAAGCTCGCGCCGGATAATCCGGTGAACGTGCTCTCGCTCGCGATTTGTTACGGCAAGATGGGCGTTTACAGCGATACGCGGGCAAAGATCGAGTATTCGCGCAAAGTGCGGGAGGCGGCTTTGCGGGCCATCGCGCTCGATCCGAATTACGACTGGGCGCACCACGTGTTGGGGCGCTGGCACTACGAGGTGGCGAGTTTGGGGGCGACCACGCGGTTTTTTGTGCGGCTGATTTACGGCGGCCTGCCCGAGGCCTCGAAGGAGGAGGCGGTGCGGCAGTTGGAGAAGGCGGTGGCGCTGGCTCCGCAGCGGGTGCCGCATCATTTGGAGCTGGCATTTGCCTATCTGGCGCTGGGGCGCGAGGCGGAGGCGCGGGCGAGCTTCGAGCGCGGCCTGGCCCTGCCCTCGGTGGAACTCTACGACGAGTCGGCCAAGGCGCGGGCGCGGGTGGCGCAGGCGGGCTTGAAAGGGTAGGGCGGCGGCGCGAAGTGGTCACGCCGCCGCCGGGAAACACCGGTGTTGGGGCCGGTCTAGGTGCAATGCCGTTAAGGCATAGGCACGATATTTAAGGAAACCATGCCCGAAGAGCTTGGCT
>JAPLTN010000083.1 GCA_026398135.1 Verrucomicrobiota bacterium | reverse complement strand
TTTTGAGAGTGTGCAGGGCCATTGATCGTCACGGTTGGCGACTCCGTGGCACTGCCGAAGTTGAGGGTGCCAGCGGTGGCGGTGATAGTCCCTTTTGCTAAAGTGGACGTTCCATTTCCGCCGAGGGTCCATGCGCCCGCGCCAGTCTTGTTCAAAAACAACCCTCCTGCTGCACTGGTGCTGAGCGTCCCGCCGAGGGTGTTGTCCCCGGTATTGGTGCCTGTGAGAGTCAGGGTTTGCGTCGAGGTGGTGGTTCCGGTGCTGATCGCACCGCCAAAGTTCAAGACATGGGCGGCTGATGCCGCATTGCTGGAAAAGGTATAAGTTCCCGCAGTGGTGGAGGTGGCGGGCTGAAGCACCAACGGCGCATTGACCGTTTGCACATTCGCCACTCCGGATACGGTCTGGATCGTGCCCCCGCTGGAAAGCAGAAGCGCGTTGCCGCCAGTGGTGCCGAGGACATAGGCGCTGGCCGCTGATGTGCTGAAGGTGATGCTCTGCAGATTACGGCCCGAATCGACGACGATTGGCGCGGTGGTGCCGAAAGTGTTAGTCACCGTGGCGCTGAACGTTGCCGTGTCGGTATTGGTGGTACCCAGGAGATCGCCCGGTGCCGCGGCGGTGCTCCAGTTAGCGCCGGTCACCCAATTCGCGTCAGTGGGTGTGGCGAGCCATGTGGCTGAGGCGGAATAACCTGACTGGACGGATGTTAAGCAGGCAAGAAGAGCCAGCGCGAGTGGGTTTCGTGATGATGTATTCATGGTGAATATTTTTTATTACCCGATATATAGCTCATGATTCAAGCACTTAAATCGCCGGGCCGCAAGAAAAGGTGCAGCAAAAGTGCATTAGAGTGATTTAACTCGGATTCCGCGATTAGAAGAGCATCGTTCCGTCCGAAGAGATACTTCGCAAGTATGTTGGGTGATAAAAACCAATACCTGCGAAGAGGACGGATCGATGCGCAAACCAACCTGACGCGCTCTTCGGGCGCGTCGCCGCCATCCTGGATCAAGCGCGGGGCAACGTCGTGCGGGCGGTAAACACCCACATGGTTTTGGCCTACTCCTGCCCGATTGGGCAGCCATTGGTTGCCCAATCCGTCCGTCACTGAAATTGATCGAATCAACGCACGACGATGAGTAAAACCAATCGACGAAATCCTCGCACCGAGGCCATAAACTGAAGCCGACCATGCCCAAAAAGAAATCGCCGAACAGCGTGCGCATCCGAAATAGCACGGCAGAGTTTCTTACCTTCGCCTACCAAACCGGCGGCGACGGCGTGGAAGTGCGGGTGCAGCAGGGCACGATCTGGCTGTCGCAAAAAAACATGGGGGAGCTATTCATGACCTCCAGCGACAACATCGGACTGCACCTCAAAAATATTTTTAAAGAGGGTGAGCTGAGCGCGGAGGCAGTAACCGAGGAATTCTCGGTAACTGCCGCAGATGGAAAATGCTATAATGTAAGGCATTACAGCCTCGATGCGATCATCGCGGTGGGCTACCGCGTGAATTCCAAGCGCGCCACGGCCTTCCGGCAATGGGCTACGGGCGTTTTGCGAGACTATACGCTCCGAGGCTATGTGATGGACCGTAAGCGCATGGAAAATGGCGCGTTTCTCAACGAGGATTACTTCGAGCGCCTGCTTGAGGAGATCCGGGAAATCCGCCTTTCGGAGCGGCGTTTTTACCAAAAAATCACCGATATCTATGCCACGGCGATGGATTACGACCGGGACGCGCCGATCACCCAGGCGTTTTTCGCCAAAGTTCAGAACAAGATGCACTACGCCGTCCACGGCCACACCGCCGCCGAGCTGATCGTCCGGCGTGCGGACCACACCAAGGAACGCATGGGGTTGACGACTTGGGGCAAAGCCCCCGATGGGAAAATTCTCAAAAGCGATGTCGTGGTGGCAAAAAATTATCTGACTGAGGCGGAACTCGCGGACTTGGGCCGCATCGTGAGCGCCTACCTCGACCTGGCGGAAAGCCGCGCCAAACGCAGCGTGCCTATGACGATGGAGGCTTGGGCGAAGCGGCTGGATATTTTCCTCTCGGCGGATGAGCGGGAAGTGCTGCAGGACGCCGGACGCATCAGCGCGGAAATCGCCCGGGAGCACGCCGAGGGCGAGTTCGAGAAATACCGAGTAATCCAGGACAAGCTCTTCCGAAGCGATTTCGACACGTTCTTGGCATTGGAGAAACGTGATGACGACAAGCGCGATGAGTAAAACCATCGACTAAATCCTCTCGCCGAAGCCGGAGGCGCGGCCGCGTATTTACGCCTACTCAATCGCGGACAAGGCGCACGCGGGGCTGCTCAAGATTGGCCAGACCACCCGCGACGTGAAGCAGCGCGTCGCCGAACAGCTCAAGACGGCGGCGATCAAAAATTACACCATTGTCCTCGACGAATCCGCCGCGCGGGATGACGGCTCGGTTTTCAGCGACCACGCGGTGCGCGCGGCGTTGGCTAAGAAAGGTTTTAAAACCGCCGAACTCGAGTGGGTGCGCTGCACGGTGAAAGACGTCAAAACGGTGCTCACCGAACTGCGCTCCGGCAAGAAATTGACCGGCACCCACCACGAGACGTTCGCGATGCGGCGCGAACAGTGCGAAGCGGTTGATAAGACTTTCGGTTATTTCCAATCGATCTGGGCGGAGAACAAACGGGCCGTGCCGCGTTTTCTCTGGAACGCGAAGATGCGTTTCGGGAAGACGTTCACCAGCTATCAGCTCGCCAAAAAACTCGCGGCCAAACGCGTGTTGGTGGTCACATTTAAACCCGCCGTGGAGGATGCGTGGCAGACGGATCTCGAATCGCACGCGGACTTCGACGGCTGGCAATACCTGTCAAAATCCTCCGGAGGCGATCCCACCCAGATCGACTGTAAAAAGCCGGTGGTTTATTTCGGCTCCTTCCAGGATTTGCTCGGGCGCGACGACACCGGAAACATCAAGGCCAAGAACGAATGGCTGCATCAGGTGAATTGGGACTTGGTGGTGTTTGACGAATACCATTTCGGCGCGTGGCGCGACACAGCCAAGGAGTTGTTTGAGGGTGAGGAGGAGTCGGTCGCCAAGAAGGAGACCAAGCTCGAATACGCCGCCGGATTGGAGACCGTGAACGAGGACATCGGCGAACTCTCGACCCAGGAGACGGAGTTTTTGCCCATCACCACGCGGGCCTACCTCTATCTCTCCGGCACGCCGTTCAAGGCGCTGTCCACGGGCGAGTTTATCGAGGAGCAAATTTTTAATTGGACCTACACCGACGAGCAGCGGGCCAAGGAGGCGTTTGCACGGGAGAATCCCGGCAAGTGGAACCCCTACGGCGCATTGCCGCAGATGCGTCTGCTCACCTACCAGATGCCGGATGAGCTGGTGGCGGTGGCGAGCGCGGGCGAGTTCGATGAGTTTGATTTGAACGCGTTCTTCGAGGCGTCGGGCGAGGGCGCGAAGGCGCAGTTCAAGCACAAGGGCGACGTGCAAAAGTGGCTGGAAATCATCCGTGGCGATCACGTCTCCAAATCGGTGGAGTCGCTCAAGACCGGCACGCGCCCGCCGTTCCCGTATTCTGATGTGCGCCTGCTGCCGTATTTGCCATCCAGGGCTCACGCACTACGGGTTGTACGATACGGTGGTGGCGAGGGAATGATCTCCGCCGTTTTCTCTACGCGATCCATTACGAGCTCTGGCCGCCGCGCACCACAGGTTAAAATAACGAGTGGCCCAGGACGCGGGAATTTGGCCCTCTGGCGGCATGGAAATCATCGTCCTCGGCTCCGGCACCTCGCATGGCGTGCCCATGATCGCGTGCGAGTGCGCCGTCTGCACGTCCGCCGACCCGCGCGATCAGCGCACCCGCGCATCCATTCACGTGGTGATGGACGGGCTGTGTATCCAGGTGGACGCCACGCCGGAGTTCCGCCTGCAAGTCCTGCGCGAACGCATCCCCGCCATCGATCTGTTTATCCTCACCCACGGCCACGCCGACCACATGCTCGGGATGGACGACCTGCGTCGTTACTGCGATTTGCGCCCGGACGGAACCCTGCCGGTTTACTGCAACGGGGAAGGGGAGGAGCGGATCCGCGCGGTTTATCCCTACGCGCTGGCTCCACGCGGCGAAAAACCCGACGGCTACGCCCGCTTCGACCTTCGCGCCATGCCGCCGCGCCTCGAACTGCCGCAGGGAACCATCGAAAGCACCCTCTTGCCGCACGGTCGGGTGGAGACGCTTGGACTGGTGTTTACCGAGCGCAGCACGGGCGCGCGTTTCGCCTACTACACCGACTGCAAAACCGTGCCGCCCGCCGCCCGTCAGCTCGCGCAGGGGGCGGATTTGCTCATCCTCGACGGGCTGCGCCCGACCCCGCACGTTACCCACCTCAGCATCTCCGAAGCGCAGGCGGAAGCGGTTCAAATCAAAGCCCGGGAGAGCTATTTGACCCACATTGCACACGCCGTTAACCATGTTTACGGTGATTCACTAATGCCTGAAATAAATGGGTTTGTGTATGATGGCTGGCGTCGGGAGCTTTAATTACCCTAAACCCTATCTGAATAGTAGGAAAAAGAGCTTGCAGATTTAAACCCAGTGCTTTTGGTGTGGATTAAATCCACACTCATGAAGCTTTCCAAAAAAGGTGAATACGCCCTCCGCGCTCTGATCGACCTCGGCATTGCCCGCGAGGTGGGTCGCGAGTTGGTGCAGGTCACCGAATTGGCGGACAAGGAACTGATCCCCGCCAAATTTTTGGAGCAGATCATGCAGGAGCTGAAGGCGGCGGGTTTCGTGATCGCGCAGCGCGGCAAGTTCGGCGGTTACCGGCTGGCCCGGCCTGCCGCTGAAATCACCATCGGCGCGGTGGTGCGTTTTGTGGATGGTCCGCTCGCTCCCATCGGTTGCGTGAGCCACACCGCCTACGAAAAGTGTAGTTGCCCCGACGAGGAGCACTGCGGTCTGCGGATGCTCATGCTCGATGTGCGCAACGCCATCACGGGCATCCTGGACCGCTACAACCTCGCCGATGTTGTGGAGGTTACCCTCCGCAAGCTGCGTCGCGACTCGCTCCCGCTGCCCTTTGCCGCCGCCCGGCCCAAACCCGGCGTGCGCGTAAAACGCGTGGCGGTCAGCCGCCGCTCCACCTCGAATTCGCGCCGTTTGGCGCCAGTCGAGGGACTGATTTCCGAACTCCTGCCCGAATACGCCATTTGATTCCCCCTGATTATCGGCCGCCGGCCGTGCTAATCACCCATGAGCTCCCTTTCCGCCACTTCCACCGCCTCCTCCAACAGCCTGCCCGACTGGCTCGCCATCGTGCGCACCAAAGTCGAGGGCCTGCGCTTCGGCGTGGTGCAGATCGTCGTCCACGACGGCAAAGTCACCCAAATCGAGCGCACCGAAAAGACCCGCCTCGGTGGTTCCGGATCCCGCGACGAGTAAACCGCTCGTTGTCGCGTTTCGTTTGTCCCCCTTTTCCCACCGCCACCCGCGGAGGATTTTTACCTTACTGTCTGTAAATCAAGCAACTGACCCGTCCACGGGAAGTTCTCATGCACCGAACCAACACCCTAGTATTACCATGAGGAACCCAACCATCTCCCGCGCCGCCGCTTACGCAGCCGCATTTACCGCCATCGCCTTCGCGCCTTTTACCGCCCAGGCTCAAACCACCGCCCCGGACGACGTCGCCGCCCTGCGCGAGCAAATCCGCCAGCTCGACCAGAAGCTCCGAGTCCTGGAGCGGAATCTGGAACTCAAAGACGAAACCGCCACCGCCGCCGCCAAGGCCCAGCCCAAACTCACGGTCGGGGATGGCCGCCTCGAAATCGCTTCCGCCGACGGTGCCAACTCCATCCGCCTCCGCGGTCTGGTGCAGGCCGACGGCCGCTACTACGTGGACGGCACCAATGCCACCACCGACACCTTCCTGCTGCGCCGCGCACGCCTCATCTTTGAAGGCAAATTTAGCAACATCTTCTCCTACACGGTGCAGACCGAATTCGCGGGCAGCGCAGTCTCCATTCTGGATGCCAACGTGCTGACCTCGATCAAGCCCGCCTTCAACGTTCGCGTCGGTCGTTTCAAGACCCCGATCGGCCTGGAGCAGCTTCAGTCCGACCCCGTCGCCTTCTTCAACGAACGCTCGGTGGCCACCAACCTGACCCCGAACCGCGACGTCGGCGTGCAATTCGAAGGTGCCTTTGCCACCAATACGCTCTCCTACCAGCTCGGCGTGTTCAACGGCGTGCCCGACGCCGGCAACGCCCAGCAGAGCACCCAGGACTTCGACAACCAGAAGACCGTCGCCGCCCGCCTCTTCGCCACGCCTTTCGTCAATGACAAGGACTCCGTGCTCAAGGGCCTCGGCTTCGGCCTCGCCGCCAGCCAAGGTTATTACGACGGCACCAGCGCTCGCGCCAGCGGTTATCGCACCGACGGCCAGCAGACTTTTTTCAGCTATGAGAGCACCGTGCTGGCCGATGGTAAGGGCATCACGATCTCGCCTCAGGCTTATTACTACTACGGCCCCTTGGGCATCTTGGCTGAATACGTCGCCTCTTCCACCGACGTGCGCCGCTCCGCCGCCTTGCCCGTCCGGGAGGTTGAGAACGTGGGCTGGAATCTCTCCGCCGGCTACGTGCTCACTGGCGAAGACGCCAGCTACAGGGGCGTGACGCCCAAGACCGTGTTCAACCCCTCCGCCGGCACTTGGGGCGCGTTTGAAGTCGTCGCTCGCATCGCTGCGCTCGACATCGACGACACCGTCTTCACCGCCTTGCCCGCCACCACCGGCACTCCCGCCGCCAAAGCCACCCAGCTGGCCGCCCGCCGCCTCGCCAATCCCAATACCAGCGCTTCGGAAGTCACCACCTACGGTCTCGGCGTTAACTGGTATCCCGCCCGGGCGGTGCGCGTCGGCCTGAACTACTTCGTTGCTGATTACGATCTCGCGCCCGGTGCCGCTCCCGCCAAGGGCGCCGTTATCTCCGAAAACGAACAGGCCGTCGTCGGCCGCGTTCAAGTCTCTTTCTAATCTCAACTCCCGCTTAACATGAAATCCTCCCGCATTCTCACCCGCCTCGCCGCCTCCGTGCTGGCGCTGGCTCTCACCGGCTCGGCCTTCGCCAAGTCGGTCGAACTGCTCAACGTCTCCTACGATCCGACCCGCGAGCTCTACGTCGAATACAACGCCGCCTTCGCCAAATACTGGAAGGCCAAGACCGGCGACGACGTTGTCGTAAAACAGTCCCACGGCGGGGCCGCCAAGCAGGCCCGCTCGGTCATCGACGGACTTCAAGCCGATGTCGTCACCCTCGCTCTATCCTACGATATAGATGAGATTTCGGAGAAGGCTAAGCTCTTCCCTGCCGATTGGCAAAAACGCCTGCCTTACAACTCCGCGCCTTACACCTCGACCATCGTTTTCGTGGTCCGCAAGGGCAACCCCAAGGGCATCAAGGACTGGAGCGATATCGTGAAGCCGGGCGTCTCGGTCATCACCCCCAACCCCAAAACCTCGGGTGGCGCGCGCTGGAACTATCTGGCGGCCTGGGCCTACGCCTTGGAAAAAAACGGGGGTAGCGAGGAAGCGGCCAAAAAGTTCGTGGCCGATCTCTACAAGAATGTTCCCGTGCTCGACTCCGGTGCGCGCGGCTCCACTACGACCTTCGTGCAACGCGGCATTGGCGACGTGTTCCTCTCCTGGGAAAACGAGGCCTTCCTCGCCCTCAAGGAATTCGGGGCCGACAAGTTCGAGATCATCACGCCTTCTCTGAGCATTCTGGCCGAGCCCCCGGTTACGGTGGTGGATAAAAACGCCAAGAAAAAGGGCAGCACCGAAGTGGCCAAGGCCTACCTCGAATACCTTTACTCGCCCGAGGGCCAGGAGATCGCGGGCCGTAACTTCTATCGTCCCAACG
The DNA here is from genome assembly GCA_026398135.1 of Verrucomicrobiota bacterium. GTDB lineage: Bacteria > Verrucomicrobiota > Verrucomicrobiia > Opitutales > Opitutaceae > IMCC26134_A. Next base: position 25,359 of record JAPLTN010000083.1, on the reverse strand, counting down.
TTCCCGAGGCGAAGGCCAAGTTCGCCGGCCAGTTCGTGAATGTGAAGCTCATCACCATCGACGAGGTTTTCGGCGGCTGGCAAAAGGCGCAGAAGACCCACTTCGCCGACGGCGGCTTCTTCGATCAAATCTACCTGAAGAAGTAATCCCCCTTAAAACCAAACGCCGCCGCTTACCGGCCGACCGTCGGCGGCGGCGTTTCCCCCCTTTTTTCACCCTCGTGAAATCCATCCATCCCCACCATCAGCACGCCACGGTCGCGCCGTTCGTGCCCTCGGGAGTGCTTCGCACCGAAGCCTTCTCCGCCCGCCTCCACCGGCTTTATGCCCGCTCCGAGCGCGCGCCCGCCCTCTTCGCCTCTCCGCTCGGCCTCATCGCCACGCCCGGACGCCAGCACATCGTGCCGCGATTTCTCTACCTGAGTCCCTACGGCTCCGACGAGACCTTGCGCGTCGCCATCTATGCCGGCTACGGCCACTACGACGAACGCTCGACCGATGCGGTGCTCCACTTTTTGGAGCGCCTGCTGCTCTCACCCGACTTGGGCGATGGCATCAACCTCACCTTTTTTCCCTTGGTCGATGTACTCGGCCAGATTTCGGGAGAAGTTCGCGGCCTCGCCGCCGAGTCGTGGCTGAATCCGGCGTCGCCCGAGATCGAGCTTCTGGCCCGCGACGCCCGGCAACGCGCCTACGACGTTTATGTCCGGCTGGAAGCCGCTCCCATCCTGGTCGGATCGACCGACGATCTGGTCACCGTGCGTCTGCGCGGCGACTTGGCCGGACGTTTCAGCGATTTGGGGGAAGAGTTTCTCACCTCCGCTGATTTTGAGCCCTTCCCGGTGCGCTTCGAAACCGAGGTGGACGGTTTCGCCAGCGGTCCCTTGACCCTGAGCGAGGACTTGGGCCGGGCGCCCTTGGAGCTCACGATTATCCTGCCCGAATCATGGACGCCTGAGCTCTATCGCGAGGCGGTTTCCCATATTTTTAAACAACTCATGCTCCGGTATCGGCGACATCAGTCCTACGGGCAGCACATCTAGGATCCATGGTGCAGCTCGCTCACGCTCCGAACAGGACCCGGGTGCATCGCGATCTCCACGCGTTGCTCTATCCCATTGTGCTCGCGGGCGAGCTGCACCCGGCCCTGCAAACGACCATGGTGGGCGCGTTCGACCACGAAGGCGTGCCGTATTCGATCCCGCGAATCGTCTTCACCGGGCCGCCCGCCGTTTATGATCCGATCCGCCTCGCCATCTTCGGCGGGCTGCACGGCGACGAACCCGCCAGCGTGCTCGCCCCCCTGGCCTTTTTGGAACGCCTTGCCGCCGATCCGGCCCGCGCCACCGGTTATGAATTGGCGGTTTACCCGCTCTGCAACCCCGTCGGCTACGTGCGCGATACCCGCCACAACGGTGCCGGCCTGGATCTCAATCGGGAGTTCTGGAGCGACTCCCGCCAGCCGGAAATCCGCGCCCTGGAACGCGAACTTTCGGTAAACCGGTTTCACGGGCTTATCACTCTGCATGCCGATGATACCGCCGAAGGTATTTACGGCTACACCCGGGGACACGTTTTGAACGAGGCCCTGCTCGAGCCCGCGCTCCGCTCCGCCAGCTACATCCTTCCGCGCGATCCCCGCCCTAAAATCGACGGCTGGGAGGCACGCGATGCCAAGATCGAGGCCTGCTTCGAGGGCGTGTTATCCGCGCCCGCCGCACAGCGCCCGCGTCCCTTTGACCTCATTTTTGAAACCCCCGCCCTCGCGCCCATTGATCGCCAGGTCGAGGCCGCCGTCACCGCCCTGGAAACCCTGCTCGACGAATACCGTGCCTTCCTCGCCTATGCCCCCAATCTTTAACTCCGGTGTAGCTCCGGCATTCCCGGCTTGTGCTCTGCCGTTCTAGCTCCTCGCTCTCAGCTCTTCATGTCCCGCTCCCACCGCTCCGTCATACCCGGCTTCGGATTGTCGCTCGGCCTCACGATCACCTATCTGAGCCTGATCGTCCTGCTGCCGCTTTCCGCCGCGTTCATCAAGACATCGGGGCTGACCTGGGAAGAGTTCAAAACCGCGGTGTTTTCGCCCCGCGTGCTGGCTTCTTACCGCATCAGCTTTCTGGCTTCGTTTGCGGCCGCCTCGCTTAACTGCGTTTTCGGTTTGATCGTCGCCTGGGTGCTGGTGCGCTATCCGTTTCCCGGTCGCCGGGTGGTCGATGCCTTGGTCGATCTGCCCTTCGCGCTGCCCACCGCCGTGGCCGGTATCGCGCTCACCGCGCTCTACGCGCCCAACGGCTGGCTTGGGCATTGGCTGGATCCGATTTGGTCGAGCTTTGTGCACAAACTCGCGGATGTTTTTCCTTTCGTGGACTGGGTCGGTTTACTCGGGGCCAAGCTGGCCTTTGATCGCCCCGGAATCTTTATAGCCCTCACCTTCATTGGACTGCCTTTTGTGGTCCGCACCTTGCAGCCCATCATAGAGGAGCTGGAGCCGGAGTTTGAGGAGGCCTCGGCCTCGCTCGGGGCCAACCGCTGGCAGACGATTACGCGGGTCATTTTCCCCCAGCTTTTGCCCGCTCTCATCACCGGTTTCGCCATGGCCTTTGCCCGCGCTCTCGGCGAATACGGGTCCGTTGTCTTCATCTCGGGTAACATGCCCATGCGCACCGAGATCACCCCGCTGCTCATCATTACCAAGCTTGAGCAATACGACTACGCCGGAGCCACCGCCATCGCGGTCGTCATGCTCGTGGCTTCGTTCACCCTGCTCTTGATCATCAACCTGCTCCAAAAATGGAGCCGCCGCCACCACGCCGTTTAAGGCCCACTTCGATCCACTAAACGCCATGGCCTCCGCCGTTTCCTCTCTCTCCCGCAGCTCCGGTTCCGCCGTGCGTCCGCTGGCCACGCGCGATGCGACCTGGGTTCGTTACACTCTCACGGCAGTTGCGTTGGGCTTTCTCGCTTTGTTTCTACTGTTACCCTTGGTCGCGGTATTTGCCGAGGCGTTGCGGCGCGGTCTGGGCGCTTATATTACCGCGCTTAAGGACCCCGACGGGCTGCACGCGCTCAAGCTCACCCTGATCACTGCTGCGCTCGCCGTTCCGGCCAATCTCGTCTTCGGCGTCGCGGCGGCGTGGTGCATCGCCAAGTTCACTTTCCCGGGCAAGAGCGTGCTTATAACCCTCATCGACCTGCCCTTCGCCGTTTCCCCGGTGATCTCGGGTCTGATCTATGTGCTGATCTTCGGCGCACAGGGTTGGTATGGGCAGTATCTCAACGCCGAGGCACCTTGGTTTCCCGCTTTGCAGGCCTGGCTGATCGAACAGGATTTCAAGATCATCTTCGCCGTCCCCGGCATCGTGCTGGCCACTGTCTTCGTCACTTTTCCGTTTGTCGCCCGCGAGCTCATCCCGCTCATGCAGCAGCAGGGCAACGACGAGGAATACGCCGCCATCACGCTCGGCGCGAACGGCTGGCAGACTTTCTGGAACGTCACCCTGCCCAACATCAAGTGGGGTCTCTTCTACGGCGTCATCCTTTGCAACGCCCGCGCCATGGGTGAATTCGGGGCCGTGTCCGTCGTCTCCGGCCACATTCGCGGCGAGACCAACACCCTGCCGCTGCACGTGGAGATTCTCTACAACGAATACCAGTTCGTAGGAGCCTTCGCCGCCGCCTCCGTGCTTGCCCTGCTCGCCCTCGTCACCCTCGTCCTCAAGTCCCTGGTCGAGTGGGCCCACGCCCGCCGCACCGCCTGACCGCCCATGCTCGCTACCCGCTACTCACTCCTCGCCACTTCACCATGAGCATCATCGCCCGCAACATCACCAAAACCTTCGGCGCTTACACCGCGCTTAACGACGTCAGTCTCGACGTGCCCGAGGGCAAGCTGGTGGCCCTGCTCGGGCCTTCCGGCTCGGGTAAAACCACCCTGCTGCGCATCATCGCCGGGCTGGAGTTTTCCGACCCCGGCAGCGGTCGCATCGACTTCCACGGCACCGACGTGACCGACATCCCCGCCGGCAAGCGCGGCGTCGGCTTCGTTTTCCAGCACTACGCGCTCTTCCGCCACATGACGGTGGCGCAAAACATCGCCTTCGGCCTCACCGTCCAGCCCCGCCGCGAACGCCAGTCCGCAGAGCAGATTCAGGCCCGCGTCAAGGAGCTGCTTAAGCTCATCCAGCTCGACGACCTCGGCGCGCGTTACCCCACCCAGCTCTCCGGCGGCCAGCGCCAGCGCGTCGCCCTCGCCCGCGCCCTCGCCGTGCAGCCCAAGGTCCTCCTGCTCGACGAGCCGTTCGGCGCGCTCGACGCCCGCGTGCGCAAGGACCTCCGCCGCTGGCTGCGCCAGTTCCAGCGCGAGATCGGCATCACCACCGTCTTCGTGACCCACGACCAGGAGGAGGCTCTGGAGCTGGCCGACCAGGTCGTGGTCATGAACAACGCCAAGATCGAGCAGGTCGGCACTCCCCAGGAGGTTTACGACCAACCCGCCTCGCCCTTTGTGATCGAGTTTCTGGGCAACGTGAACCGCTTCGCCGCCCTCGGCCACCCGCTCCCCGGGGCGGGTCCCGACGTGATCTATGTGCGCCCGCACGATGTGGACATCCAGCGCCATTACGAAGGCGAACACGGCGTACGCGTGCGGGTGCAGCACGTCTTCTCGGCCGGCAACTACGGCCGCGTCGCCCTCGTGCGCCTCGACAACGGCGACACCATCGACGCCGAGCTTTCCCGTGTGCGCTTGAAGGAGCTCGGCCTCGCCGCCGGCGACGAGGCGCACGTGGTTTTCCGCCACATCCGCCTGTTTCCCGCCGGAGCCTTCGTCGAACGTGATGTCGCCGCCGACGACGCCACCCCCGCCGTGGTGGACGCCGGCCGGGACATCTAGACCGCTCCCACCTCCACGCTCCCCGCCCAAATTTCCCCCCACCCACCATGTCCCGCATCTATAACGACATCACCGAGACCATCGGCAACACCCCCTTGGTCCGCCTCAACCGCACCGCCGCCGCCCATGGCGCCCAAGCCACCATCCTGCTCAAACTGGAGTTCTTCAACCCGCTCTCCAGCGTGAAGGATCGCATCGGCTTCGCCATGATCGACGAGGCGCTCAAATCCGGTCGCATCACGCCTTCGACCGTCCTCATCGAGCCCACCTCGGGCAACACCGGTATCGCCCTCGCCTTCGTGGCCGCCGCCAAGGGCCTGAAACTCATCCTCACCATGCCCGAGACCATGAGTCTTGAGCGTCGCAAGCTCCTGAAAATCCTCGGTGCCAAGCTCGTCCTGACCGAAGGCACCAAGGGCATGAAGGGCGCGATCGCCCGCGCCGAGGAGCTCCAGGCCAAGATCCCCGGCAGCGTGATTCTCCAGCAGTTCGCCAATCCCGATAACCCCGCCGTGCACCGCCGCACCACCGCCGAGGAAATCTGGCGCGATACCGACGGCGCGGTGGATATCGTCGTGGCCGGCGTCGGCACCGGCGGCACCATCACCGGTGTCGGCGAAGTGCTGAAACAGAAGAAGCCCGGCGTGAAGATCGTCGCGGTCGAGCCCGCCGGGTCGCCCGTGCTCTCCGGCGGCCAGCCCGGCCCGCACAAGCTGCAAGGCATCGGCGCCGGTTTCGTGCCCGCCGTGCTCAACAAGGGTGTGATCGACGAGATCATCCAGGTGGCCGAGGCCGACTCCGGCCCCGTCTCCAAACAGGTCAACACCCTCGACGGCGTGCCCATCGGCATCAGCTCCGGCGCGATCACCTGGGCGGCGATCCAGCTCTCCAAGCGCCCGGAAAACGCGGGCAAGACCATCGTCGCGATCATTCCGTCCTCCAGCGAACGCTACCTCTCGACCTGGCTCTTCGCCGACGTGAGCGCCGAGTCGGACGACATCTCCGACTTCTACACCCAGGCCTGAGGCCAGCCGGATTCAGATTTTTAACGCAAAGTCGCAGAGGCGCGGAGAAACCTTCTTTGATTAGTCTTTGCGCCCTTTGCGTCTTTGCGCCTTAGCGTTAAATAAGTTTCCGAATCTTTTCGGCGGGGTAGCCAAGTGGGAAGGCCAGGCGCCGCAATCGCCTCATGAGTTGGTTCGACTCCAACCCCCGCCTCCAAATTTCAGCCAGAGAAGTCCTCTTCATGGCCAAGTATCAGTCCGATCCATTTCCCACCGGGTACACTCCGGAGGCACGGATTCCTTCCACTTAGCAGCCATGAAACGTTTCCCACTTCTTCTCTCCATTCTCGGCCTTGCCGCCACCGTCGCCTCCGCGCAGACCGAAATCCTTAACGCCTCCTACGACATTTCGCGCGAACTTTTCGCCGAGGTGAACGCCGCGTTCATTCCCGCCTACAAGGCTTCCGGCGGCGGCGAATTGACCATCAAGCAATCGCACGGCGGCTCGTCCCGCCAGGCCCGCGCCATCCTCGAAGGACTCAAGGCCGACGTCGTCACCTTCAATCAGGTCAACGACGTGCAGCTCCTTGCCGACAACAAGTTCGTCGCCAAGGACTGGGCCGCGCGTTTCCCCCACGGCAGCTCTCCTTATTTCAGCGTTCATTCCATCCTGGTGCGCAAGGGCAACCCCAAGGGCATCAAGGACTGGGCCGATCTGGCCAAGGCGGGCGTGACCATCGTGCAGGTCAACCCCAAGACCGGCGGCAACGGCCGCTACGCCGTACTCGCCTACTACGCCGCCGGGCTTCAGGCCTTTAACAACGACGCCGCCCAGGCGCGCGCCCTGACCAAGAAGATCCTGGCCAACGTCGTCGTCTTCGAATCCGGCGGCCGCACCGCCACCTCGACCTTCACCGAGCGCGAGATCGGCGACGTGCTGGTCACTTTCGAGGCCGAGACCCTTGCCCTGGCTTCCGCGCCCGGCTCCGCCTACCAGGTCATTACTCCGTCGGTCAGCGTGCTGGCCGAGTTCCCGGTGGCGGTGGTGGAAAAAGTCGCCGCCAAACGCGGCACCGCCGCCGTGGCCAAGGCGTATCTCGACTTTCTCTACACCCCCCAGGGACAGGAAATCGTCGCGAAAAACCACTACCGCCCCCGCGACGCCGGGGTCGCCGCCCGTTATGCCGCCAAGCTGACCCCGGTAAAGACGGTCGAAGTCGATGCTTTCTTCGGTGGTTGGGAAAAGGTGACCAAGCAGTTTTTCGACAACGGCGCCCTCGTGGACACCCTGCTTAAGGAAGTCGCCGCCGAGCGCATCAACTAACCCGCCGGAGCGGGGACTTCGCTCCCCGCCTTCCCAACGTGTCCCGCCCCCGCGTCATCCCCGGTTTCGGCCTCTCGCTCGGCACCACCGTGGTCTTCCTTGCGCTGGCCACGCTGCTGCCGCTGGGCGCGCTCGTGCTGAAGTCTGCCGGTCTGACCTGGGCCGAGTTTTGGGGCTACATCAGCGATTCGCGCGCGCTGGCCGCCTACCGCGTCACCCTGCTGGCGGCCGGCGCTGCGACCTTTCTCAACCTCGTCCTCGGTGTGCTGACCGCGTGGATTCTGGTGCGTTACGAGTTTCCCGGACGCCGCCTGCTGGATGCCGCGATCGACCTGCCCTTCGCCCTGCCGACCGCCGTGGCCGGCATCGCCCTGGCCACCCTTACGGTTCCCGCCGGCCCGGTCGGGGCGCTCTTCGCCGGATTTGGGATTAAAATCGCCTACGCCTTTCCCGGCATCGTGCTGGCCATGACGTTTACCAGCCTGCCTTTTGTGGTGCGCACGGTTCAGCCCGTGCTCGCCGATCTGGAGCCCGCGCTGGAGGAAGCCGCCGCCAGTCTGGGGGCGGGGCCGTTCACGACTTTTCGCCGTGTGATCCTGCCCGAGCTCAGACCGGCTATCATCGCCGGCGGCACGCTCGCGCTGGTGCGCAGCCTGGGCGAGTTCGGCGCGGTGGTTTTCATCGCGGGCAACCTGCCTTTTCAGACCGAGATCGCCGCCCTGTTGATCTATATCCGCATGGATGAATTCGACTACGTGGGCGCGGCCGCGCTGGCCACCGCGATCCTCGCCTTCGCGCTTACCTTGCTGGTGGCGATGAACCTCTGGCAGGGCCGGCTTTACCGGAGGCTCCACGGTTGAGCGCGCGGGTCTCGGAAACCACTCGCGCCGGCCTGCGCGGGCATCCCGGCCGCATCGCGCTGGTCTTGACCGGGGCGGGTGCGGTCGGCCTCTTGATAAGCCTGCCGCTTGGGGCGGTGTTTTACTACGCCCTGCGCGAGGGCTGGGCCGCCTATTTCGGCTACCTCCTCGCGCCGGATACGCGGCACGCCATCGGACTTTCCTTGCTCGCCGCCGGGGTCGCGCTCCCGGTCAACACCGTCTTCGGGCTGTGCGCCGCGTGGGCCTTGGCGAAGTTCACCTTTCCCGGCCGGCGGCTGCTCATCAGCCTGATTGAGCTGCCGCTCTCGATTTCGCCCATCATCATCGGCGTGGGTTACCTGTTTGTTTTCGGCCTGCAGGGCGTGCTCGGGCCGTGGCTCGACGACCACGGAATCAGCATGGCCTTCAACGTCACTTCGGTGGTGATCGTGACCACCATCGTGACCAGCCCTTACGTTTTTCGCGAGTTGCTCCCGCTCATGCTCGCGCAGGGCACGCAGGAGGAGCAGGCGGCGGTGAGCCTGGGCGCGGGCGCTTGGAAAACGTTTTTTCGGGTGACCCTGCCCAACGTAAAGTGGGCCTTGTTTTACGGGCTTACCCTTAGCTTCGCCCGCAGCCTCGGCGAGTTTGGCTCCGTGGCCGTGGTCTCTGGCGCGGTGCGCGGCGAGACCAACACCCTCACACTCCAGATTGACCTGCTCTACCACGACCAGGTGCAGACCGCCGCCTTTGCGGTCGCCTCCGTGCTTACCTCCTTCGCGCTCGTCACCCTGTTGATCAAAACTTGGGTCGAGCGCCGCGAGAGTGTCGATTCCCCATAGTCCGGCTCAAAATTCGAGAATGTCAGTCTTGCTCGTGCCGTTAATATGGCTAGTATAGCCAGATGTTAACCGCCAATGTAGCTACCGCTAAAAACGAGCTCTCCCGCCTCCTCCGGCGGGTTAAGCGCGGTGAACGGGTGATCATCACCGAGCGCAACCACCCCATCGCCCAGCTTCAGCCCTTCTCCGCCACAGAAGGAGACGCGCCTTCACCCGGTCTCGCCGCCCTCTACGAAGCCGGTGTGCTCACGCCGCCCGCCTCTGCGGGCCTCGATGTCGCCGCGTTCCTCGCTTTGCCCGAGGCCACCTTGCCGGAAGGCCATGCCCTCTCCGCCGCCATCCTCGCCGAGCGGGAGGAGGGGCGGTGAAATTCTGGGACAGCTCCGCCCTGGTTCCCTTGCTCGTCACCGAGCGCGACACCGCGCGCCGCGCCGTCGCGCTCCAGGCTGATTCCGCGCTCGCCGTCTGGTGGGGCACGGCCATTGAGTGTGAGTCCGCCCTGCAACTCCGCCTGCGCGAGGGCGCGCTCGATGCGACCGGCGCACGCCAAGCCCGCGAGCGCCTCGCAGCCCTCGCCGCCGCCTGGCACGAGGTGGCCCCCACCGCCGCCGTGCGCACGCTCGCGATTCGGCTTCTCCGCACCCACCCGCTGCGCTCCGCCGACGCCCGGCAACTCGCCGCCGCGCTCACTCTCGCCCAAGCCGGGCTTCCCGGCCTTTCCTTCCTCTCCGCCGACACCCGCCTCGCCGACGCCGCCGAGATCGAGGGGCTGACGGTGGACCGTTAAGCGCCGCCGTGCGTCCGTTAAACTGGGTTGGTCGGGTTAGGGGTTGCTTCGCTTTTGCCCGCCTTCCTTTCTCGGATCGTGATTTTTTTAAAAAATCGCGCACCGACCGGATCCCCGGAGGTTGCGGAAAATCACCGCCTTTTATCCGCCCATGCCTCATCCCGTCGAATTCTCCGCCTACCTCGCCACGCGGCCCTTTCTTGGCCGCGCCACTCTCTCGCGTCACGAAGTTGTCGCCGGGGAATGGCTGGAATTGCTCGCCACCTACGAAGTCGGCGCGGCCGGACTGGCTGACGGTGCATGGCTGAAGCTGGTCTTTAAATTCTACTCCGATTGGGGGCTGTTCCAGACCTCCGATCCCGCCGCCGCCAACTACCTCACCGCCGAGTATCTGCCGCGTGAACCGTTTCGGGGAGAAAGCCCCGCAACCGTGCGCTCCTTGAAAGTCCGCTTTGATCAAAAGGGGCACGAGCGACCCTACCAGAAGGCCGTCATCGTGGACGTGGTGGACGGCTACCTCAAGCCCGGCGACCGCATCGTGCTGCGCCTCGGCGACCGGCGCTTCGGCGGGCCCGGCACCCGCGCCCAGACCTTCGTCGAGGAGGCGTTTTTATTCCGTCTGTTTGTTGATACGGTCGGGGCCTCCAAATTTGCCGCCGTGCCCGGGGAAATGCCGCTCCGCATCCTCGCCGGTCCCGGCCTTCGGGACAGCCTGCTTGCGCCCCGCTTGGTGCGGCCGGGCGTGGGGTTTGGCGTGACCTTTCGCCGCGAGGATAGCTGGGGCAATCTGGCGGCCGCCGACCACCACGCGCCGGCTTTGGAAGTGTATCGGGGTGACGAGGAGCGGCCATGCCTGGTTCGCCCTTTGCGTTGGGGCGGACCGGACGGCGCCTGGGCGCGCGAGGAGCTGTTTTTGCCGGAGCAGGCGGGGGATTACCGGCTGGTCGCCGGAGCGGCGGTGGCCTGGGTGACGGTGGCCCCATCCGCGCCTACCCCGCGCGCCCTCTACGCCGACCTGCATATTCATTCCGACGACACCGTGGGCGTGAACCCGACCCGCAGCGTGCTCAACTACGCGCGCGATGCCGCCGGGCTGGATATCGCGGGCTACACCGCGAACGATTTCAACGTGCGCGCCGACCGCTGGGCCGCCGCCGTGGCGGTCTGCCGTGACTTGCACGAGGAAGACCGTTTTCTGTGTTTTCCCGGCACCGAGTGGTGCGGGGCCAGCGCGGTGGGGGGCGACCGCAACGTGGTTTTCCTCGGCGACGAGGTGCGTTTCCCGCTCGCGGCCGACGGACGCAGCCTGCGGGTGTTTGACTGGAACGAGGACACCGCCAAGGGCCGTCCGCAAGATCCCGGCCTGCCCACCGCCGCGAATCTCCATGATGCCTATCGCGACCTCGCCGAGGGCGACCGGGCCTTGCTCATTCCCCATGTCGGTGGCCGCCGGGCGCTCTTTGAGTGGCATGATCCCGCGTTGGAACGGCTGGTGGAGGTCGCGTCCTCGTGGGGGCACTTTGATTGGTTTTACCGCGACGCGCTCGCCCGCGGACTGCTCGTGGGCGCTTCCGCCGCCGGCGACGAGCATCGCGGCCGCCCGGGCGGCGGGGCGCCGGGCGTGGGATCCTTCGGCACGGCGGGCGGCTTGACTGGAGTACTGGCCGATACCGTGACTCGCGAGGCGGTGGCGAAGGCGTTGCGCGCCCGGCATACCTGGGCCACCACGGGAGGTCGGGCGGTGGCGCTCCTGCAGGCCGGTTCGTTTCGGCAGGGCGATGCTTTCGAGCACACGGGGCCTTTGCGGGTGGACTACGCCCTTTATGCCGAGCAGGGCTGGGAGCGGGTGGAGTTGCGCGATGATCAGGGAGCCGTGCTCCTCCTGCGCGATCTGGACGCCGAGCTGGGTTACGCACCCGGCCGGGTGCGCATTCGCTGGGGCGGGGCGAGGATTCGCGACCGTTACCGCTGGGCCGAGTGGCACGCCACGGTGCGGATCGAGGGTGCGGGTGTGCGTGAATGGCGGGCGCGCGGGCTGGAGCACGCGGAGGAAACCGTGGCGGAAATCGGTCACGGGATTTTTGCCATCCGCACCGATACCTATGGCGACGCCGATCACCTGGAGTTGGATTTGACCGGGCTGGCGGACGCGGTGTTCACCCTGAATTTTGAAATCGACGCCTATAACAAGACCGGGGACGCGCTGGCGCGGAATCCCGACCCCGTGACGCCCGGGGTGGCGTTTACCGTCACCGGGGCGGAGCTTTTGGCTTCCGTGGATGGCGGTGTGCGCAGGGAACTGGGCGGGGCGGAACTGTTCGTCGCGGTGGAACGTCTGACCGATCTCGCCTTGCCCCGCACGCTGACCGGTGCCTGCGAGGTGAGTCCGGGCCAGGGTCCGGCGGGGCATCGCGCGGTTTACCTTTTTGCCCGCGAACGCTCCGATGCCAAGGTTTGGAGCAGCCCGCTTTTCGTCACGTTTCACGCTTAAACCCGACTTCCCCCCTCGTCATGTCCCAGCTCACGTCCCCGCCGCGCATCGTTATCGTCGGCGGAGGTGTATCCGGCACTTTGGTCGCCGTGCATCTCCTCCGCCACGCCCCTCCCGGGACCTTGATTACCTTGGTGGAGCGCACGCCGCCGATCGGTCGCGGGGTGGCCTATGCGACCAATGCCTGCGCGCATCTGCTCAATGTGCCGGTGGAGCGCATGAGTGCGTTTCCCGACCGGCCCGACCACTTTCTGGAGTGGGTGCGGCAGCGCGTGGGACGGGCGGGCTTTCCGGCGGGAGTGGCGAGGGGCGATTTCTTGCCCCGCTGTCGCTATGGCGAATACATCGGCTACGTGCTCACCGAGGCGCGCCAGCAGGCCGATCCTTCGATCTCGTTCACCGTGCGGGTGGGCGAAGTGTATGATCTGGATGAACTCGCGGGCGGACGTTCGGCGCGGGTTTACCTGACCGACGGCACCACTCTGGTCGCGGACCAAGTGGTGCTGGCGCTGGGTAATCTGCCCGGCGAGTATCCGGTGCGTTCGGGGCGGCAGGTTTACAAGAGCTGGCGTTATGTGCACGTGCCTTGGACACCGGGCGTGATCGACGGCATCGACCCCGATGCGGAGGTGTTGATCGCGGGGCAGGGACTGACCGCGACCGACATTGTCATCCAACTGACCGAGCGGGGGCACCGCGGGCGCATCAGTTGTCTGTCGCGGCGGGGTTTGCGGCCCCTGCCACACCTGCCGGGTCCGGCCTACCGGGATTTTTTTGCCGGGGAAACGGCTCCGGCCACGGTGCGCGGCCTGGTGCATCGGGTGCGGGCGGAGGTCCGGGTGGCGCTGGGCGCGGGGTTCGACTGGCGAGCGGTGATCGACGCCATCCGGCCGCATTCGCAGCGGCTGTGGGCGGCGCTGGATTGGAGCGAGCGGGCGAGGTTCATGCGTCATGTGCGCCCCTACTGGGAGGTGCATCGTCACCGGCACGCGCCCGCGATCGAGACCCGGCTGAACCAACTGGTCAGCGAAGGGCGGCTGCAGTTTCTGGCCGGACGGTTTCAACATTTGGAGGAAACGCCGGAGGGCCTGCGCGTGACCTGGCGCCCCCGCGGTGGCGCGGCCGAAGCCGTGCTCAACGTGGCCAAGCTGGTCAACTGCACCGGACCGCGCACGGATTACTCAAAGTATCAGCATCCGCTTTTTGTGAATCTGCTGGCGCGCGGGCTGATCGATCACGACCCGCTGGCGCTGGGTATCGTGGCCACTCCTGACGGCCGGGTGCGGCGTTATCGCGGGGCGGAGATACCGTGGCTGTACACGCTGGGTGCGCCGCTCAAGGGCGTGGTTTGGGAATCCACTTCCATACCTGAAATCCGGGTGCAGGCTCAGTTGATCGGCGGCTCCATCCTGGCTCCGGGCGGCGAGGCCGGGAACGCCGCCTCGCGGTTCCAGGTGTTGGTGGCGGAGGTGAAGAACCGTATTGTCGAAGTGGAAAAGGCGGATCTGGCCGTTGAGCTCGAAAGCGCGCACCCTCCCTTGCTGATCGATGTGCGCGAGCCCGAGGAAGTCGCCAAAGGTGCGATCCCGAGCGCGCGACACATCCCGCGCGGCTTGCTGGAGGGGCGCATCGAGGACATCGCGCCCAACCCGTCCACTCCGATCGTGCTCTACTGCGCGGGCGGCAACCGTTCGGCGCTGGCGGCGGACAACCTAGGCAAAATGGGCTACACTCGCGTGCGCTCTCTGGCCGGCGGGTACGGCGCCTGGGTGAAGCAACGGTAAACCTGCGGCACAAGGTGCCTTGAATTTAATTCATACTAAATCAGTATGATTTGGATTGAGTCGGCGTTTTTTGTTTCTTGGGTGGTGGGGCCAATCGCGCCGCTTTGACCAGTCCTCTGGAAAGGTGGCGTGCCGTTCGTCCTGCGCGACGACGGGTTGTCGGCGTTTAATCTTTTCCGAACCGCACCATGAAAACACCTCACTTCTTCGTCACCTGCGCGGCGCTGGCCGCCTGGGTCTCTTCGCTCGCCGCCGCGCTGCCCGTCGTCCGCTGGGACGGCAAAATCGTCCAGGGCGAAAACTACGAACTGGCCTTTCCCTTTGAAGTCACCGGCGACGGCGACGCGGTGGCGGGCAGCTTTTTCAACGGAGACATCCCCGTCTCCTCGACCGGCGGTTCGCTGAAGGACAACCAACTCCAGCTCGAGTTCGCCCACTACGGCAACACGCTCAAGGCCACCTTGGAGAACGGCGTGCTCAAGGGCAGCTACGGCAACGAGCAGCGCGGCTTCAAGCCCTTCGAGGCCCGCCCGCAGGTCGCGCCCGTGCCCGCGCCCAACGCGCCCCAGATCGGCGGGGTGTGGACCATTCCCACCGAATCCGAAAAGGGCGAAAAGGCCTGGAGCCTGATCGTGCGCCAGGAGGGCGGCAAAGTCTTCGCCGCCATCAACCGCATCGACGGCGACACCGGCAGCATCGACGGCATCTGGACAGGCGAGCGCTTCGCGTTGCAAAAGTTCGACGGCGCGCGCGGCTACACCCTCGACATCACGCCCGTGGCCGACGGCTCGCTCGCGCTGGCTTTGCGCTCCTCCGCCACCCGCCCGGCGGCCAAGTTGACCGCCCTGCGGCCCGAGGTGGCGACCAGTCGCGGTCTGCCTCCGCCGAACGATCCGCTGAATCATCTGCGCATCAAAAATCCCGACGAGCCCTTCCGGTTCAGCTTTCCCGATCTGAATGGCAAAATCGTGAGCAACGACGACCCGCGTTTCCAGGGCAAGGTGGTGGTGATCGCGGTCGGCGGCAGCTGGTGCCCGAACTGCCACGACGAGGCTCCGTTCTTGAAGGAGATCTACGCCAAGTATCGTGCGCTCGGTCTGGAGGTGGTTTCCTTCTCGTTCGAGGAGGCGGCCCAGTTGCCCGAGGCCAAACGGCTGCGCGCCTATATCAAGAAGTATGACCTCAACTTCACCTATCTGCTCGGCGGCGACCGCAAGGAAGTGAATGCCAAGCTGCCCCAGGTGGAAAACCTGAACACCTGGCCCGCCTCCTTCGTGCTCGGCCGCGACGGCCGGGTGCGCGCCACCCATGCCGGTTTCGCCGCGCCCGCCACCGGCGAGCTGCACCAGGAGCTGCGTCGCGACTTTATCACCACCATCGAAAAACTTCTGGCCGAACCCGCGCCGAAGGTGACCGCCAGCCTGTAAGCGATCACTCGCACTGCTCCCATGCGCCCCTCCTCCCGGTCCGTGCCGTCCGCTGGTTTCACCCGTCGCGAGTGGTTAAAACTCGGCGGCGCCTCGCTGGCCGGTCTGGCCCTGGCCGGGCGCGGTGCGTCCGTGGCCTCGGCGGCGACGCCTCCAGCTCCGGCGGCGGCGGGCGCGGGAGGGGTGTTGCGGCTGAATCTTAATGAGAATCTGTTCGGCCCATCCCCGCGCGCGATCGAGGCGATCAGCCGCGAGTTGGGCGGGTTGGCGCGCTATACCGGCGACGAGGCGGAAGCGTTTATCCAGGCGGTGGCCGTCTATGAAAAGGTGCCGGCCGAGCATATCGTGCTGGGCAACATGCTGGAGCCGCTCGGGCTGCAGCTCGGGTTGCGCGGCGGGCCGGGCGGCGAGTTTCCTTACTCGACCCCCGGCTACAACGCACTGGTCGAGGCCGCCCGGCCGGTGGGCGGCTTGCCGGTGGACGTGCCGCTGCGGGCCGACTTGCGCGACGACCTCGCCGCCCTGCGCGCGGCGGTGGGGCCGCGCACCCGGGCGCTGTTTTTGGTCCATCCGCACAACCCGACCGGGCTCGTGCATGATCTGGCGGAATTCAAAACCTTCGTGCGCGAGGTTTCCAAGCAGGTGCCGGTGATTGTGGACGAGGCGTATCTGGAGTTTGCCGACGACTACGACGCGCGCACCGCCACCGACCTGATCCGGGCGGGGGAAAACGTGATCGTTTACCGCACCTTTTCCAAGGCGCACGGGCTGGCGGCCCTGCCTCTGGGCTACGCCATCGCGCCGCGCGGGCTGGCGGCGGAACTGCGCAAGGCGGGCATCGGCGCGCCGCGTTCGCTCAACCGCCTGGCGCTGGCGGCGGCCACCGCTTCGCTGGCCGACCGGGATTTTATTCCGGGCGTGAAGGCCAGGGTGGCGGCGGAGCGCGACGCGTGGCACGCCTTTATCGACGGCCTCGGGCGGCGGCGCACGGAATCGAAGGGCAACTTTGTGTTTTTCGAGACCGGGCGACCGCAAAAAGCCTTCGCCGCCGCGCTGGCGGCGCAGGGAGTGGAGATCGCGCGTGGCTTTCCGCCGCTAGATACCTGGGCACGCATCTCCATCGGCTTGCCCGAGGAAAACGCCCGCGCCCGCGAGGCGGTGCGGCGGGTGTTGGCGTAAGGGCAGGGAGTGGCGGGCCAGAAGTTCCGGGGTAGATCAAACGGTTTGTCACGAATCGTGCTTGTCGGTGTATACCCAAGAAAACCGATGCCTGAGAAACACCGAATTTTTACCACGAGTTTTGCCCAGGTTTACCCCCTGTACGTCGCCAAGGCGGAGAAAAAGGGGCGCACGCAAGCCGAGGTCGATGCGGTGATCTGCTGGTTGACCGGTTATCGCCAGAAACAACTGGAAACAGTGCTCCGGGAAGCGACGGATTTTGAGACGTTTTTCCGCGAAGCCCCGGCTCTTAATCCGCAGCGCCTGTCGATCAAAGGCGTGGTCTGCGGGGTGCGGGTCGAGGAGGTGCCAGACCCGACGATGCGGGAAATTCGTTACCTCGACAAACTGGTGGACGAACTGGCCAAGGGGTGGGCGCTGGAGAGGATTTTGCGGTAGGCTTGGACGGCTTGAATTCCTGACCCAGAAGCGCAGGGCGGGACGCCCTGCGCAGCCCCCGAGACGGGGGCGCTCCCCGGATCCCGGAGTTAGACGGATCAGATCGTGATGCCTTTGGCTTTGAGCAGGGCGCGGCCGTTTTCGACGTAGATCAGATCGCGGTCCTCCTGCGAGAGCTCGGCGTCGGCCACACCCTTGATGAACGGCTCGATGGTCGGCCAGGGGCCGAAGTCGGAACCGAAGAGAATCCGGTCCGCGCCAAAGGTTTTGGCGGCCAGGGCGATGCCGCGCGGGCCACGGCCGGTCGCGCCGGTATCGAGGTAGATGCGCCTCAGCTTGGGCAGGGGGCTGGCCAGGCCGTCGCGTTCGGTGCGTTGCTCGACCGCTTCCACCAAGTGGGCGATGGAACCGCCGATCATGGTGAGTTGCACCGTGACGTCGGGGTAGGGATCGAGGAAATCGGTCAACGCGAGGGTGATCGCACCGGCCGCGAGGTGGGTGCTGGTGATGAGGGTGGAGCGGGCCCAGGCGTGGTCGCCGGGCAGGTTGGGGGTCTCGCCGTTGGGCTGGCGGGTGGGGGGCAGGCCAAAGTAGGCGTTGGTTTCGCCGACCTCGGGGGTTTGTTTCGGGATGGTGGGGGCGGCTGCGCCGCGGTGGATGTAGAGGTGACTCTTGTATTTTTGCGCGACGGCAAAGATGGGCGCGAGGGCGCGGGCGCTTTCGAGGTGGATGAAGGCGTCGAGCGGCAGGGTGGCGCCGATCAAGCCGAGGTCGCGGTGGGCGCGTTCCAGCTCGGCGGCGGCGGCGGGGATGTCGGCGGTGGGCAGGGTGGCCAGGCCGAGAAAACGCTTGGGATGGGCGCGCACGAGGGCGGCGATGTCGTCGTTTTGCGCGCGCCAGAAGGGGGCGGCTTCCTCGGGCGGGAGCACGCCGTCGTAGGCGAAGCCGACGTAGCCGATGACCTGGCGCTCGACGCCGACCGAGTTGAGGTGGGCGAGGCGCTGGTCGGTGTCATACCAGATGGAGACCTGGGGTTTTTGGCCGGGGCGCGGGTCGGTTTCGCCTTTGCCCAGCTGGAAGCGTTCGCCCTTTTCGTTGATCACGAAGCGGGGGCCGACGGTGCGGGCGGCGAGCAGTTTGACCACGTTGGGCCCGATCCAGTGGGTGTGCCAGTCGAGGATGGCTCCGCGCGGGATGGTTTTGGGCGTGGTGACGATGGCGGGTGCGCCGAGGGGTTTGGCGGTTTGGGCGGAGAGCAGGGAGGGCAGGGTGCCGGCGGCGGCAAGGCCGACGGCAGAGGAGCGGAGAAAATCGCGGCGTTTCATGGTGTGGCGAATTGGGCGTGCGGGGTTCAGACGCTGATGCCCTTGGCTTTGAGCAGGGCGACGGAGTTATCGACGTAGATGGTCTTGCGGTGGTCGGCGGGCAGGGCGGCATCGAGGGTGACGAGGGACGGCTTGAGGCGATCCACCGAGGTGCCGCCCCCTACGCCGTAGTCGGTGCCGAAGAGGATGCGGTCGGCACCGAGCTTGCGCGCGGCCAGGGCGACCCACTCGCCGGAGCTGCCGGCGTAGGGGCCGGGTTCTAGGTAGATGCGGCGCAGGCGGGCGAGGGGATCCTTGATGCCGAGGCGGGGGCCGGCGGCGATGATGGAGTCGATCAGGTAGGGCAGGAAACCGCCGAGCATGATGACCTGGACGGAGACGTTGGGATAGGGATCGAGGAAATCGGTGAGGCCGAGGGTGATGGCGCCGTTGGCGAGGTGGGTGTTGCTGATCAGGCTCCAGCGCACGGAGTCGGTGTCGGTGGGAAGGATGAGCGGAGGCTGGCCGGGGATGGTGGCGCTGGCGGGGGCGCGGTGGATGAAGAAGTGGCTGTTGAGTTTTTCGCCGGCGGCGAAGATGGGCGCGAGGGTGCGCGCGCCTTCGAGGCTGGTGAAGGCGTGGAGCGGGAGGGCGGCGCCGATGAGGCCGAGTTCCTTGTGGGCGCGGCGGAGTTCTTCGGCGGCCCAGACGGGGTCGGCGGTGGGCAGGGCGGCGACGCCGAGGAAGTGCTTGGGGTGGGCGCGCACGGCGGCGGCGAGGTCGTCGTTCAGGGTGCGGAAAAACACCCGCAACTCCTCGATCGACAGGGTGGCGTCGTAGCCCTGGGCCACGGTGTAGCTGAGGAGCTGGCGTTTGATGCCGGCGGCGTCGAGGTGCTGGGTGCGGGTGACGAGGTCGGAGGGCGAGGTGGGAGTAGGGCCGCGAGTTAAGGCGGAGACGGTGGTGACGTTTTCAAAGAGGGTTTTGCCCTCGGGGCTGGTGGTGACGCGGGGCGGGGCGGAGCGGGTGGCGAGGTAGGCGAGTTCGCCCTGGGTGACGATGTGGCTGTGCCAGTCGATGGGGATTTCCAGGGCGGGGGGAGCTCCGGCGGGGGCGGAGGCGGCGGCCTCGGGGGCGGCGCGGAGGAGGGAGGGCAGGGCGGTGGCGGCGGCGGCGCCGAGGGCGGCGCGGCGGAGGAATTGGCGGCGGTTGTTCATGGGAAACGGGTGTGGCGGGCGGGTGGAGAGAGCAGGCGGAAGGGAGGGAAAAGGGCTGCGGCGAGGGTGGGATCGCCGCCGCCCGATGGGAGCCGCTTAGAAGCGGTAAACGATCTTCGTGGAGACGGAGGCGGGATCGAGGAGGGTGTTGCCGCCGGCGAAGTTGCGCTGGTTGGTGACGTTCTGGAAGTCGAGCGAGGCGGTCCACTTCGGCTGGTTGTAGAAGAAGCCGACGTTGAGGTTGTGGGCCGATGGCACGGTCACGGAGCCGTCGTTATTCGCCCAATACGAATCGCGCGCCCAGACGTCGGTTTTGATGCCGAAGCCGTTGGCGAACTCGTAGGAGGTGTAGAGCGAGCCCGAGAGGTAGGGCAGGTTGGGCAGGCGCCAGTCCTGGAGGGTGGTCGCGGCGGTGGAGCCGGTGATGTTGGTCGCGTTGTCGGCCACGAGGGCGTTGGGCGCGGAGACGGCGGTGTCCTGCGAGATGGCCTTGAGGTAGCTGAAGTTCACACCGGCGCTGAAGGCCCGGGTGGGCTGGTAGCGCAGGTTGGTCTCGATGCCCTTGTAGAGGCCGACGATGCGCACCGGATCGGAGCCGGGCACGGTGGCGAGGGCGAGTTCGCGCGTCTGCTCGAAGAGGGAGACGCCGCCGACGAGTTGCTTGGGGATAAGATCGGCCTTCAGGCCGACCTCGCGCAGCTCGCTCACGCTCTCGAACGCGGCGGGATCGTATTCGTTGACCTGGCCGGTGGCGGTGCCCCAGGTGGGGGAGCCGGTGGTCATGCCGTTGGTGGCGACGACGTAGGCGTAGGTGGCGTAGGTGGTGACGCGGGAGACGGGTTTGTAGCTCAGGCTGGCGGAGTAGCCGGGAATCCAGGTGCTGATGGAGTCGGTGATGGCGTCGTTGCCGGCCAGATACGGATCGGGCAGCGGGTTCTTGATCTTCGATTCGACGTTGCTGGTGCGGGCGCCGAGGTCGAGGAACACGTTGTCGCTAAAGTCGAAGCGATGCTGGGTGAAGAAGCTGAGGGTGCGGGTATCGGTATCGTTGGAGGTGGAGCTGAGCCAGGGGGAGGCGGCGTCGTTGCCGCCCGGGGAGACGTAATTGGCCGGGCTGTCGGGCACGGTGAGATAGCGGTAGAAGCCCTTGAGGTAGCCGTATTTGGTGTTAACCGGCACGGTGGTCGGGTTGGCGACGGCGGGGTTGAACGGATAAACGGTCGCGCCGAAGAAGGCGTTGCGACCCCAAGTGGAAGGATTGGTCAGATCGTATTGATCGCCGGTGGGCCCGAGCAGGCTGCTTTGCTTGTCCTTGTAATTTTCGACCAGCTCGAAGCGGTAGGAGACGCCGGTGTTGCTCTCGTGTTTGATGGGGAGCGAACCGAGGGTGTATTCCTTGGAGAGCAGGCCCTCGCCGCGGAATTCGCCGGTGTGGTCGGTGATCCAGTTGTAGGTGCCGCCGTTGGAGGGGTTGTCGGTCAGGTAATACTGGTAGAGGCCGTTGCCGAGCAGGGTGAAGTCGTCGCCGAATTTCTTTTTGCCGCGCAGCTGGGTGTTGAAGGCGTCGGTGTAGGATTTGAAGCCGGTGGCGTTGAGGCCGGCCTGGGGGTCGAGCTGGGTCTCCTTGACGTTGGCCGGATCCAGCACGTAGCCGACGATGGTGCCGGCGGCGGCGCTGGTGTTGGTGGTGAAGGGATTGGCGACGGCGGTGCCGGGCAGGTAGCGGCCTCCGCTGAGGGTGCGGCGGATCCAGCTGGTGACGTTGCCGGCGGAGTTGAGGACCGGGGAATAGTAGGTGGCGGTAGCTCCGGAGCCGCGCCGGATGATGGGAGTGGCGGGGCCGGAGAGGTAGGTGCCGTCGCGGATGAGGTCGTTGGTCACGCGGTTGTAGCCGCCCTGGGGGAGCCAGTCGAAGTGTCCGTATTCGAAGTTCCAATCCACGGTGGTGGTGTCGTTGGGCAGCCAGGCGAGGGTGCCGTAAACGTCGTGGAAGCTGTCTCCGGTGTTGTTTTGGAAGCCCTTGATGTTTTCGCCCTGGTAGCTGATGCGGTAGGCGAGTTTGTCTTTGATGAGCGGGCCGCCGTTATCGACCTGCCAGTTTTCGTTGTCCTTGAAGCCGGTGCCATCGAGGTAGAACTTGCCGAGTTTGGCGGTGACGGTGGTGCGCTGGCCGTCGAAGTAGGGCTTCTTGGTGAGATAGTTGACGTAGCCGGAGGTGCGGGCGGTGGGCCCGTAGATGACGGGGGCGGGGCCGGCGACGATGTCGGCGCCCTCGTAGGCGTTGAGGGTGAAAGGGCGGTTGTTGGCCTGACGCACGAGCATGCGCACGCCGTTTTGGTAAACGTCAGTGAGGGAGCCGCGCACGCTGGGCGAGCCGTAGTTGGCGATGGCACCGGTCTGCTGGTTGACCGACGGGGAGTAGCGGGCGAAGTCGCTGTAGCTGCTGATGACGTCGTTCTGGAACTGCTCGGGATTGATCTGGGTGATGCTGCGGGGGACGTCCTGATATTGGGTGTCGAAACCGTAAACACCGGCGACGGGGCGAACGGGCAGGGTGGTGGTGAGCGACTTGGTGTCGGTGATGACGAGCGGGTCGAGTTTGACGACCTCGGGGTTTTCCGGGGCGGCGGCGGGAAGGCTTTGGGCGCGGACTGCGAAGGCGGGCTCCAGAGCGGCGAGGGCGAGGAGCAGCACGGAGGCGGCGGATTTAGGCGCGGACAGGGACCGGCGGTTTAGGCGGTATTGCTTGGTTTTCATGGTTGTTGGAACGGACGGGAAAGGGAAGGGACAGTTGGGAGGGGCAGAGCGGACCTAGCGGGCATGCCTCCGGCCGGGGACCGGACAGGGCGTGGCCTAAGGGCGGAGACGGTGTCGGCGGCTTAGGCCGACGGTTTGGCGAACGTGAGCGGGCGCGCTTAGGCGCGGCTCAAAGCGGGCTACATCGGGTGTTGCCGGACGCCCACGCGGTGCGCGCGGCGTATGGGAAAAAGGGAGAAAGTGTCGTCATGGTGGAAGGAAAGGCTGCGTTTCCTCCAGGCGACTGGTCGGTTCAAGCGGGCTGATCTATTTCAGACTAATTCAGTGTAGTAAAGGAATGAAGTAGAGAGGTGACCGGTATTAGGGTTTCTCATAATGCTTTTAAACATGAACTTATGAATCACAAATAACAGATTATGCGCAAGGTTTGGCAATAAGCGCGTTGCGGCGGCGGCTATGCCTCGGAGAGGAGCAACTGGCAGAGGGCGACGTCGAGGCGGCGGTCGAATTTGAGGCCCACTTCACGCAGGATTCCGACGTTTTGGAAACCGAAGGAGGCGTGAAGCGCGAGGCTGGCGGGGTTGGCGGAGTCGATGACGCCGACGAGGGTGTGGATTTGGCGCTGGCGGGCGGTGGCGATGAGGGCGCGCAGGAGGGCTTTGCCCACGCCCTGGCGGTGGTGGCCGGCGCGGACGTAAACGGAGTGTTCCGCCGTGGGGTGGTAGGCGGGCAGGGCGCGGAAAGGGCCGTAGGTGGCGAAGCCGAGGAGGGCGCCGGTTTCTTCAAACGCGCCCAGGACCGGCAGGTTGGCGCGCTCCTTGGCGTCGAACCAGGCAGTCATAAAATCCGGGGTGCGCGGTTCGTATTCGTAGAGCGCGGTGGAGTGCAGGATGGCGTGGTTGAAGATCGCGAGAATTTCCGGCGCGTGGGTGCGGGTGCAGGGGGCGATGATCATGGAACGTGGTATGTGAGCGTGGAGCACGATGGTGCGGGGCCAAAGTTTTGGCACCAAGGGTTATCCCGGTGCCACGGACAGGCATGGGAGGCCGTATCGGCTGTCATTTGGGTTTGTCGAGCGGGCGGGGCACCGTAGGTGCTCACGTGGCGGGGACCGCAGTCTCCGCCCCACCGGATGCAATTGGGGTCCGGTGGCGGATGGTGCGCAGGAAAAACCAGCCGGCGAAAACGCACACCAGGGCGTGGGCGGCGATGGTGGCGCGCGGGCCGAGGGCGGAGGCGGCCATGGCCCCGATGAGCAGGCTGCCGACGGGGTAGATGCTTTGCGCGGTGGTGAAGAGTCCCATCACCCGGCTGCGGCGGGCGTCGTCCACCCGGAGTTGAAGCAGGGTGTTGGCCCCGGCGTAGGTGAGCACGATGCCCGCTCCGCACACGACCATGCCGGCAAGGGTCGGCAGGCGGGCGGGGCTGAGGGCGCAGAGGGTCTGGCCGACGGCGAGCAGGAGGGCACCGCCGCCAACCCAGCGTTCCAGACGATCCGGGGCCGGGCGCAGCGATCCCAGGGCCAGCGCGCTGGTGAGCGCGCCCAGGCCCACCGCGGCGTTGAGCAGGCCGAGCAGACGGGCGTCGCCATGCAGAAGATCGCGCGCGATGAGCGGGGCCAGGGTGCCGGCGGCGAAGCCGGAGAAGGCGGTGAGGGCGATGAGCAGGAGGGGGTTGCGCAGGCCGGGTTCTCGGGCGGCGTAGCGGAAGCCTTCGTGCAGGGCGCGCAAGGGGTGGGTCGGGGGGCCGGGAGGGGGCGGAGTCCCGGGCCGGGGGGCGAGCCCGAAGAGCATGACGCCGATGGTCGGCAGGCAACTGGCCGCGTCGAGCGCGTAGCACCAGCCGACGTGGAAACGGGCGATGAGCAGTCCGGCGACGGCCGGGCCGATCATGCGGGCGACGTTGAAGAGGGAGGAGTTGAGCGCGATGGCGTTGGCCAGCAGCGAGCGGTCGCCCACCAGATCAAGCGCGATGGCCTGGCGGGTGGGCCATTCGGCGGCGTTGATGATACCGCGCAACACCGACAGGCTGACCAAAACAGGGAAGAGCAGATGGCCGGTGAAGCTGAGGGTGGCGAGCAGGGTGGCGTGGAGTGCGCAGGCCGCTTGCAGGGCGGTGAAGAGGTTGCGGCGGTCGGTGCGGTCGCCCAGCACCCCGGCGACCGGCGCGAGCAACAGCACGGGCAGCTGCTGGGCGAAGACGACCACGCCGAGCGAGAAGGCATCGCCGGTGAGGTCGTAGGCCAGCCAGGCGGCGGCGGTGAGGGACAGCCAGTTGCCCACCAGGGAAAACGATTGGGAAAGGAAGACGCGGCGGAAGGCGGTGACGTGGAGGGCGGCGAAGGCGGACATGTGGTTACGGCCAGGGGGCGGAGCAGCCGGAGTGAGAAAGTTGCATTGGGGCTGGATGGCCGGGGGGGCAATCAGCCGGGCGGGTGTCGTGGCGGGCGTTCCTCGTCCAGCTCAATGAAGTCGAAAACCGTGAGCAGGTAACCGGGTCGCAGGCGGGCGGCGGCAAGCCAGGTGTCGAGGTGGTCGGAGGCTTCGTCGCGCCAGCCGCGCTTGGTCAGGAATTCGTTGAAAACGAGCTGGTCGATGGGGGTGAGGCGTCGGCCGTGGCAGTAGGCCCATTCGAGAATGTGTTCTTCGGAGGCCAGGTTGTTTTCGAGCACATGCTCTCGCAGGCGGACGTAGGCGATTTGGAGGAAGGAGCAGAGCAGGCGATCGTGGCCGGCACCGAGGCCGCCGTGGTAATCGGCGGGCAGGCGTCCATAGGCGTGGAGGCGGATCTTGTCGATCATGCGTCCGAAATGGACGAGGCCGCCGATTTTTTCGTAAGGGCTGCGGAGTCCGGGGATGGCGGGCATGGGGAGGAGCGGGCTATGGGGGATGGCGGAGGAGGCGGGGAGCGGAGTCCCCGCCCTAGTGCGTCCATGAAACCATGAACTCAGAAAGTGAAAGTCTAATCCCTCGCGCAGACAGAGAGCGCGGGGCAGTCGAAGGCAACTGCGTCGCCGCAAGGCGGGGTGGGGAGCAGCCGGAGGCGGAAGGTTGGT
>JAPLTN010000068.1 GCA_026398135.1 Verrucomicrobiota bacterium | reverse complement strand
AGGGGGCAAGTCTTCACCGCAACGCGCTCAACGCGAGGCCATCGCCAAGCTGGCGGAAGAGTTAGGCGTTTAGTCTACCGCCTCAGCCGGAATCAAAAATCCAGTTACCGAGCGTAGCGACAGTTCAGCATCCAAAATCGAAAATCCCGCCCGCCCCCGCCGCGGCCTCGCCCGCTCCACCGTCCTCGGCAACAAATCCATGGAGCAGATGCTCTGGGACGCCGCCTGCGCCATTCGCGGCGAGAAAGACGCGCCCAAGTTCAAGGACTACCTCCTCCCCCTCGTCTTCCTCAAACGCCTTTCCGACGTCTTCGACGACGAGGTCGCCCGCCTCACCCAGACCTACGGCGACGCCGATACCGCCACCACCCTGATCGAGGCCGACCACGCCCTCGTCCGCTTCTACCTCCCGCCCGAGGCCCGCTGGCCCGTCCTCTCCGGCCGCGCCCCCCACGCCTGGCCCGAGGGCAAGAAACCCGCCAGCCTCGGCGAACACATCACCACCGCCACCCGCGCCGTCGCCCGCCAAAACACCCAGCTCCTCGGCATCATCGACCAAGTGGACTTCAACCACGTCGGCGCCGGCGGCGAACGCGAGATCAGCGACTCCGCCCTGCGCGGCGTCATCGAAATCCTCTCCGATCCCCGCTACCGCCTCGGCCTGAAAGACGTCGAGCCCGACTTCCTCGGACGCTGCTACGAATACCTCCTGCGCAAATTCGCCGAGGGCGCCGGCCAGAGCGCGGGCGAGTTTTTCACCCCCACCGAGGTCGGCTTCCTTATGGCCGAGATCCTCCAGCCCCGCCCCCGCGAGGACGCCTACGACTACGCCTGCGGCTCCGCCGGCCTGCTCATCAAGCTCCAGCTCGTCGCCGAAAAACGCGACCCCGCCGCCAAAAAACTCCCCCTCCGCCTCCACGGCCAGGAACTCCAGGGCTCCAGCTACGCCATTGCCTGGATGAACGTCATCATCCACGACCTCCAGGCCGAGATCGTGCGCGGCGACTCCATGCGCAACCCCAAGTTCCGCGCCGAAGGCGGCACCCGCCTGCGCCAGTTCCCCCTCATCATCGCCAACCCGATGTGGAACCAGACCTTCGACCCCGACGTGTTCGAGCACGACGGCTTCGACCGCTTCGAGCGCCAGGGCGGCAACACCTCCGGCAAAGGCGACTGGGCCTGGCTGCAGCACACCGCCGCCAGCCTCGCCGACGGCGGCCGCGCCGCCATCGTGCTCGACACCGGCGCCGTCTCGCGCGGCTCCGGCAGCAAAAACGAGGACAAGGAACGCGCCCTCCGCCAATGGTTCGTCGAGCAAGACCTGATCGACGGCGTCGTCCTCCTGCCCGACAACCTCTTCTACAACACCACCGCCCCCGGCGTGATCATCTTCCTCCGCCGCGGAAAACCGAAGGACCGGCGTGGCCGCATCACCCTCGTCAACGCCGCCGGCGAGGCGAAGAAAGGCACGCCGAAGAATTATCTGCCGCCCGAGGCCGTGCAAAAAATCGCCGCCGCCTACCACGCCGGCGTGGACGTCCCCGGCTTCGTCAAAACCATCACCACCGCCGAAGCCACCGCCAACGATTTCAACCTCAGCCCGAGCCGCTTCGTGGCGGCGGAGATCGACAACCAGCTCCGCCCGCTGCCCGACATCGTCGCCGACCTTACGGCGCTCGATGCCAAATCCGCCGCACTGGCCACCGAACTCACTGCCGTCTTGGGGAAACTCGTATGAGCGCGCCTTGGCCTACGACCACTATCGGCGACTTGTTCGACATCGGTGCGGGTAAATCCGTGACCCCCGCCTCGCGCGGACAAGAACCTAAGCGTCCGTTTCTGCGCACCTCGAATGTGCTCTGGGGCCGGTTCGATCTCACCGACGTGGACACCATGTTTTTCACCGACGCCGAATTCGCCGCGAAAAATCTCCGCTCCGGCGATTTGCTGGTCTGCGAAGGCGGCGACATCGGCCGTGCCGCCGTCTGGCAAGGCCAGTTTGACGAGTGTAGTTTTCAAAATCACCTTCACCGGCTCCGTCCGAAACGCCCGGACATCAGCCCCGAGTTCTACCAATTCGCGCTCGAAGGAGGCATCACGCTTTTCGGCCTGATTGAGGGTGTCGGTAATCGCACGACTATCCCGAATTTGTCCCGCAACCGGCTCGCCGAGCTGGCGGTGCCGCTGCCGCCCATCGACGAGCAACGGAAGATCGCGGCGGTGTTGGGGAAGGTGCAGGCGGCGGTGGCGGTGGAGGGCGACCTGGTGCGGGTGGCCCGCGAACTCAAGCAAGCCGCCCTCCGCCAGCTCTTCACCCGCGGCCTCCGCAACGAATCCCAAAAACAAACTACGATCGGCCCTGTCCCCGAAAGCTGGGAGGTCGTGCCGTTCTCAAAGTTCGTAACGCTGCAAAGAGGTGCAGACCTCATCAAAGGCGACTTTCGCGAGGGAACCGTGCCCGTAATTGGAGCGACACGCATCATCGGTTACCACGACATCGCAAACGTTCGTGGCCCTGGAGTAACGGTCGTTAGAAGTGGATCATCTGCCGGCAAGGCCATGTTCATTCCGACAGATTTTTGGGCTCATAATGTCGTGCTATACGTGAAGGACTTTCAAGGAAATGACCCTTCTTTCACGTCGCATTGGATCAATTTAATCGATCTTACGCGGTTTCGTGCGGGGGTCGCGGTCCCGACCCTAAATCGAAACTCATTCGAGAATGAACCTGTCCCGCTGCCCGCCCCCGCCGAGCAACGCGAAATCGCCGCCATGCTGGCGACGCTGGACGCGAAGATCGCACACCACGAGGCGAGGCAGGCGCTCTTGCGCGAGCTCTTCCGCACCCTCCTCGACGACCTCCTCACCGCCCGCCGCCGCGTCTCCTCCCTCGACCTCGCCCATTTGACCAGTTGATCGCGTCTCGCCTTCCTTCTGCCGTCTGCGAAACCTTCCTTAACCCTACGCCATGCAATCAGAAGCCCTCCCTTTTGCCACCGCCCACTTCCCTCACGGCAACCGTTGGGTGAGGGCGGATTTTCACTTGCACACCTCCGCCGACAAAAAATTCAGGTTCAACGGAGACCCCAATTTCTTCGTCTCGCTATGGCTGGATCGTTTGGAGGCCGAGCAGGTCGAAATCGCGGTCGTCACCAATCACAATCTTTTCGATCTCGAAGAATTCGACCAACTCGCAAAGGCCGGACGCAAACGCGGCATCCTGGTCTTACCTGGCGTGGAGTTATCGGTGAACGACGGGGCCAACGGCATCCATGTGCTGGTGATTTTCGACCCCTCTTCGTGGTTAAAGCCCGGCGACTCAATCAACCCGTTTCTCGACGCCGCATTTTACGGAACCTCCGTTCGTGAACGCACGGGGGAAAACGAACGCTGCGGGTGGAGCCTGGAAAAACTCCTGCAGGAAATACACGATCAGCGCGAAAAACACGGGCGAGACAGCTTCGCGGTGGCGGCGCACGTGGAGCAAGCGAGTGGGATTTTCCATCCGTCCGGTTTAGGCGGCGGGAGGATCGAGCAACTCGGCCGCAATCCGCTTTTCGCCGAGAATCTGCTGGGGTTTCAAAAGGTCCGCACCGGCGATGAGATTAAAAAATGGCGTGGCTGGCTCGGTCCGAGCCTTCCGGCCTTCATCGAAGGCTCCGACCCGGATGAAATGGCCAAGGTAGGTCAGGCGCACCAAGTCGGCGGGGTCGAGAAGCGCACTTACCTACACCTTGGCGCCTTCACTTTCGCGGCGGTCAAACTGGCTTTGCGCCATCATGAAGCGCACGTGGCAACACAGCCGACCAAAGCGGATTTCCCCCACCTGCTATCGCTGGAGGTCGAGGGCGGCGTCCGCCTGTCCTGGTCTCTGAACAGCGGCCTGAATACGCTCATCGGTATACGAGGCAGCGGTAAATCCACCATTCTTGAATTGCTCCGCTATGGCCTGGGATTGGAGCTCAAAAGCGAAGGGAACCAAAAATCAGCCGACCCAACCTACATCCAGAAACTACTCGATACCCATCTCGGGAGTGGCGGAACCATCAAAATCCGCCTGCGCAACAGTGCAGGCGATGAATACGAGGTGCGCCGTGTCTTCAATCAGGCTCCCGAGGTTTTCACCCAAGGGATCCGTCGCGACAACCTCCGTCCGGACAGCCTGCTCCGTGTGCTCTATTTCGGCCAGAAGGACCTGAGCCAGCTAGGTGAATCAAGCCGCAACACCGACCTCTTGGAGCGCTTTTACGGTGTCGAATTGCGCGAGTGTCGCGCCGCGACCCAAGCTGCCGAAGGGCGGGCGCGCGAGCTGGTGCAACGCCTGACCAAACAAACCGACACCCTCGCTCGGCGGCAGTCTTATTTGGAGCAACAGGCAAAACTCCGGGAAGAGCTCCGCCTGTTCGAGGAAAGGAAGGTCGGCGAAAAGCTTCAGCGACAGGTCACCTACAATGCGGACCTCTCCAATCTCCAGTCCATAGCCGACTGGCTCGGAAACATCGCCGATGGGCTTTCTGAAGCACGCCCGGGAATCGAAGCCGATCTCGCGAGTTGGCGCCGCATCGCCTCCGTGGAAAATCCGCAGGAAATCGCCGAAGCTGTCCGCCTGCTCGACACGGTTTCGGAGAGCCTGCGTGATCTTCAGACCAGCGAGCAGCGACTCCGCCAAGCGCAGGCTGCGATCCGGTCCCTGCGCGTCATGATCGAGACCCGCCGCAAGAGCCTGGACGAGGAGTTCGCGGCCGTCCGCCGGGCCATCCACCACGTATCCCTGGACGCAGACAGCTACGTAAATCTGAAGCGCAAGCTACAGGCGGTGGAGTTGGCATTGGCCGAGCTCGAAAAGGAAAACCAACGGCGGGAAACCACACGGAGCGCGCTGCGCGACGCCCTTCACTCCTTGCGCGAATGCTGGCACGCCGAATACACCTTCCTCAAGGGAAAGACAGACGAGCTCAATACCCGTAAGCTCCCCATCCGCTTGAAACTTGGTTATCGCGAAAACAAAAACGCCTTCGCCCGTTTTTTGCTAAGCCTCGTCAGCGGAACGTCCATTCGGGAGGAAACCGTTGCCCGTCTCGCCAGCGAATTCGTGGACGGCATCAGTTTGTTCGAAGACATGGAGCAACCCGCGCCCCGCTGGAAGGAGATCGTCACCACGCCCAGCTCCCAAGTGAAACTCGAGGAGCGTCTTCGTGACTCGCTTGCTGATCTTGTCGCTTATCGCGTGCCGGACCTGCTGGTGCTGGAACGTAATGGAGTGCCCCTCGAAAAACACAGTCTGGGGCAGCGCACTTCGGCCCTGCTCCTGTTCTTGTTGGAGAAGGGTGATTACGACCTGCTGTTAATCGATCAACCGGAAGACGACTTAGACAATCAAACTATTTACGCCGACGTGATTCTTCGCCTCGGTGAGATGAAGCGAAAGCATCAGTTTATTTTCGCCACCCACAATGCCAACATACCCGTGCTCGGTGAAGCTGAGATGGTGGGGGCCTGTGCCTACGAGGACGGTGCGTTGAGCCTCGACACGGGCTCGACTGACGCTCCCGAAATCCAAAATAAAATCATCGCGGTGATGGAGGGCGGCCAGCGCGCCTTCGAGCTGCGTCAAAGTATTTACCAACAATGGACGCACTAGAAATCGTAGAAATCATCCAGCGCGGCGAGGATAGCCGGCATCAATTCAAGCGCCTGCTGAACAATGAAAAACAGGCGGCGGCCGAAATGGTTGCTTTCGCCAACTCCAACGGCGGCATGATGCTGCTTGGCGTGGACGACAACGGCTCGCTGGTAGGGCTGTCTGCCGACGAGGTCGCTCGTCACAATAACCTTATCTCGAACGCCGCGTCGCAGCATGTTCGCAACCCCATCGCTCCGACTGTGGAAAACGTGAACGTGAATGGGGTAATTGTGATGGTCGTCACGGTTGAAGCAGGCGAGGACAAGCCCTATTTCGACTCTGATGGTGTAATCTGGCAAAAATCGGGGGCTGATAAGCGCAAGATCGTGGCCAAGGAGGAACTGCGCCGTCTATTCCAAGCGAGCGATCTGCTCCAACCAGACGAAGTCCCGGTGCGGCGGTGTGATGTTTCCCAGCTGAACCTGGATGAATTTAGTCGCTACTATGAGAAGCGCTACGGAAGTCCGGTGGGGGATCTCGATGCGCGCGCGCTCGCGCGTCTGCTCGGTAACCTGAACCTCGCCGATGGAGAGGAACTGAACCTTGCAGGCCTGCTGCTGTTCGGTCGCAACCCCCAACGCTTCAAGCCGGCCTTTGTCATCAAAGCGGTTTGGTTTAACGGCCTGGTTGAAACGGGTTCGACGTATCGCGACAGTGCGGATTTTGACGGGCGACTGGACCAGTTGTTCGCGTCGGCGATGTCTTTTATCAAACGTAACGTGGTAGCTCATCAGGCTGACCAGTCCGTTAACTCACAAGGGAAGGCGCTTGTCCCGGAGGCGGTGTGGGAGGAGTTGGTGGTAAATGCATTGTTGCATCGGAATTATCTTCTGAATGCCCCCATTCGCTTGTTTGGTTTTGATGATAGGGTGGAAATCATCAGTCCGGGCAGTCTGCCCAATCACCTGACGGTTGAGCACATCAGGGCAGGCAACTCGTCGATCCGAAATTCAGTGATCGTATCGTTTGCGGCCAATGGACTTCTGCCCTACCGGGGTATCGGCACGGGAGTCACTCGCTCTGTAGCCAGCTATCCGAGCATTGATTTTGTGGACGACAAAGACCGGCAGCTTTTTCGCGTCACCGTGCGTTTTGGTGACCGAAGCCATACTAGTTAAATTAACTGCCGATGGATTATCTCAATGGCTTTCTGTCGCGCCTTTCGACTCAAGGCACGGCGAACGCGGGGCGTGGTATGTTTGATGATCCGCCCGGTTGCGGCGTCAAATTCCCACAGACCCACATTGAGACTGCGAAATGTCTCAAGAAAACCGAGAGCGATACGCGCGGTGTCTGGCGGCAATACGAGCAACGCCCGGTTTGCAAAGTAGCGATAACGGGACGCCTGCTGAAGACCTTTTCTCCAGTCCTTCAACTTCGCCTCAACTGCGGTTACATGTATTCGCTTACTCAACGCCAACGCCGAGAAATCGCTCGAATCGGGCGTTTTTTTCCAAGCAATCCAAAGGACATCGGCGCGCCCATAACCATCCAAGCCAAACTCCCGGCCAGCTGCGAACTCGTGACCCGAAAGCCCAGTTTCTTGCGCAAAATAGGCCCGCTCAAACCGCGCCAGGAAGTTGCTTTCTCCACGCTTCGATGCGGAGGCGGCGGGAAGGTTTCGGCGCGTATTATGGGCACCGAAACGTATGACGCGAGGGGTGTCAGTGGTCATAAGGCGCATTGGTGTGGTTTAGAAGATGAGAAGGTCGCCCACCAACGCCCTGAGGAGGATACCCTCCGACGACACGAGGCCGACTTTCAAACGCGGCAGGCTGCGCGTAACAAAACGCAACAATCTATGGTGACAAGCGACATATCGCGGTGGCGCTCAAGCCGAGCTTCACTTGTGGAATTCATTGTGCCACCCATTCCGCAACAGAATTTGTCGCGCGCGCCTTATGGGCAGCGAACCGGTGCAAGTCGTTTAATAGCCTCCGGTCCTTTTACAGGATCGGAGGCCATGTCTTTTCCGTGCACCGCAAAATCCGGGGTTCTACCGCAAACTGAATTTCCGTCGGAAGATACATGTCCAATTTTGGCCAAAATGAAATCCCCCCGACCTATCCTTTCGGAAAAAGCACCATACGGAGCCGGTTCGGTCTGGGGGGCGATTCCGGACACAGACTCACGCAAAGGGCCTTGGGCGGCAAGTCTGCGCTTTGATTTCATGAGGGGAGAACGAACCCGATTGCCGCATGGCCTCCGCCGCCGCGTCACCTCCCTCGACCTGCCGGACAATTTTCCCGCGTCAAATTTAACGAGGGTGGGTGGACGCCCCGCCCTTGGGTAAAACGACTTGCCCGCGCGACGCCTCCCCATGCAACCTGAATTCAACATATCCGCCAAGCCGCGGGCGTTCGTCCGCAAGGAGGACGCACTGCGCACCAGGGCGGGTGCTTTGTTTACGGCCTACGCGACCCGCGTATTGACATGCGCAAGCGCTTGCGCATTGATCGCGGTATCATCCCCGAACGTGTGCCGGACTTTGTTACCGCGCCATGTCGGCCCCCCGCCGGTTACGACCGGCGGGCTTTTTTTATGCCTGAAACCCTCGCCACCATGAGTAATCCGGCCCCGCGAGTGATGCTGTTTGTGGATGGATTCAACCTCTACCATTCCATTGAGCGGGTGCAGAAAACGATGCCGGACGCATCGCTCAAATGGCTGGATCTCACCGCACTGGGCACTGCCCACCTCTATACGATCAGCACCGCCGCGACCTTGGCTGGCGTCCACTATTTCACCGCCTACGCCGAACACCTCGCGCTGACCGATCCCGATAAAATATCCCGCCATCGCACCTACGTTCGCGCCCTCACCGCCACCGGCGTCGTCCACCATCTCGGCCACTTTAAGCCGAAACAAATCTGGATCGAAGCGCTCGGCCGCTACGAACGCATCTGGCAGGAAAAAGCCACCGACATCGGCATCGTCGCCGAGGTGTTTCGCCAAGCCGCGCGCAACGCCTTCGACACAGCCGTGATCGTCTCCGGAGACGCCGACTACGCCCCTGCCGTGCCGGTATTTCACGAGCTATTCCCGGGCAAGCGCCTGCTCTTCGCCTTTCCCTTCGACCGCAAAAACAAGGAGCTGGCCCGCGTCGCGCCCGACTCCTTCACACTATCGCGCGAGAGCTACGCGCGGCACCAGTTCCCCGAGGCCGTGCAACTGCCCAGCGGCAAGTTCGTGGTCTGCCCGCACGCCTGGCGTTGCCCGCCTTCCGCCGCGTTGCCCGAGTCCAATCCATTCCCGCCCTCACCATGACCAACCTCGCGCTCGAAGCCGCCACCGTGCAGTTCCCGCTCGTCCGCCATGCGGTGGACGCCGGCTGGGCCTTTGTCTCCGAGGTCGAGGCGCTCGACCGGCGCGGCGGCGAGGGCGGCTTATTTTTCCACGACGAACTCCGCGCCGCCCTCCTCCGCCTCAACCCCGGGGTGGTCACCACCGAGAACGTCGCGTCCGTCATCGCCGAGATCGAGGCCGCCCCGCCCACCATCGAGGGCAACAAGCAGCTCCTCGAATGGCTGCGCGGCCAGCGCACCACCTTCGTCGCGGAGGAAAAACGTTCGCGCAACGTGCGGTTGATCGACTTCGGCGCGCCGCTCGACGCCACCCGCAACGTCTTTCAGGTCACGGTCGAATGGGCCTTTCGCCAGCAGTGGAAAAAGGGCAACCGGCCCGATGTCGTTTTCCTCATCAACGGCGTGCCGGTCGCGCTCGTGGAGTGCAAAAATCCGAAGCTCAAAGGCGCGATGGAAAAGGCCCTCGTGCAGCTGCGCCGCTACGAAAAGGAGACGCCCGAAATGCTGGTCGCGCCGCAGGTTTTTAACCTCACCCACCTGATCGAGTATTTCTACGGCGTCACCTGGGGCGGCTACGGCAACAAGACGGTTTTTAACTGGAAACAAGACCTGGCCGCCGGGCTGGGCGGCGGCGTGCGTTACGTGATCCCTCCTCCCGTCACCTACGCCACCGGCGACGAGCCCCTGGAGGATTTGCCGCTCGCTGCGGAGCCTGCCGCGAGCGCGCCGCCCACCTATGGCGAGCACGTAAAATCATTCTTCGACCGACCGCGTTTCCTCACCCTGCTGCGCGAGTGGATCCTGTTTTTCACCAAGGACGACGACCTCAAGAAAACCGTCCTGCGCCAGCACCAGACCCGCGCCATCGAAAAGGTCGTCGCCCGCTGCCGCGACCCGCGCAAGACGCGCGGCCTCGTCTGGCACACCCAAGGCTCGGGCAAGACCTTCACCATGATCACGGCCGCGCGCCTGCTCCTGACCGGGCCGAACGCCGACACCGCGCCGACGGTCTTGCTCGTGGTGGATCGCAACGAACTCGAGGGCCAGCTCGCGGGCTGGGTGGATCGCCTGCTGGGCGAGATCAGCCAGGCCGGCATCGCGGTGGAAAAAGCCTACCGGCGCACCCGCCTGCGCGAGCTGCTGGAGGCGGATTTTCGCGGGCTCATCATCACGATGATCCACAAGTTCGACGGCATGCCGCCGCGCATCACCGCGCGGGAAGATTTTTTCGTGCTCATCGACGAGGCCCACCGCACCACCGGCGGCGACCTCGGCAACTACCTCATGGGCGCGCTGCCCGCCGCGACCTTCATCGGCTTCACCGGCACCCCCATCGCCAAAACCGAGAAGGGCGAAGGCACCTTCAAGACCTTCGGCCTGCAAGACGCCGACGGCTACCTCGACAAATACCCCATCGCCGAATCCATCCGCGACCGCACCACGCTCAAACTCCGCCATAGCCTCGCGCCCAGCGAACTCACCCTGGACGAGAGCCTGCTGGAGTCGGAATTCCTCGCCCTGGCCGAGACCGAGGGCGTGAGCGACATCGACGACCTCAACCGCGCCCTCGACCGCGCGGTTAACCTGAAGGCCTTCCTCAAGGCCGACCACCGCGTCGCCAAGGTGGCGGCCTTCGTGGCGACGCATTTTCGCGAGAACGTGGAGCCGCTCGGCTACAAAGCCTTCCTAGTGGCGGTGGATCGCGAGGCCTGCGCCAAATACAAGCAGGCGCTCGACCGCCTGCTGCCGCCCGAGTGCTCGGCCGTCGTTTACAGCCAGAGCCCGAAC
Organism: Verrucomicrobiota bacterium; assembly: GCA_026398135.1. Lineage (GTDB taxonomy): Bacteria > Verrucomicrobiota > Verrucomicrobiia > Opitutales > Opitutaceae > IMCC26134_A. Next base: position 32,555 of record JAPLTN010000068.1, on the reverse strand, counting down.
GACGTAGTGGAGCGCCCGCTGGTGGCCGAACTCCAGCTCGAAAACGTGGCGGAAAAAGCGGTGCGCAAGACCTTCCCCAAGCCCGGCACGCAGCCACAAATCCTCATCGTCACCGACAAGCTCCTCACCGGCTACGATGCGCCGATCCTTTACTGCATGTATCTCGACAAGCCGATGCGCGACCATGTGCTGCTGCAGGCTGTCGCACGCGTAAACCGCCCCTACGAAGACGCGCGCGGGGTCGAGAAACCCTGCGGCCTCATCATCGACTTTGTGGGCATCCTCAAGGACCTCAAGAAGGCCCTCGCCTTCGACTCCGAAGACTACACCGGCGTCATCGAAGGACTCGACGTGCTGCTCGTGCGTTTCCGCGAACTGATGGACGGCCCCGCCAAACGATACCTGCCCAAGCCGGGCGGCCCGGACCGCGACGCCCAATTGGAAAAACTGCTCTACCAAACCCTCTTCCGCAAAGAGGCGCGCGAGGTGTTCGCCGAGTTGTTCAAGGAGATAGAAACGCTCTACGAAATCCTCTCGCCCGACCCCGCGCTGGCCGACGACATCGCGCCCTACAACCGCCTCGCCGATCTTTACGCGATGATGCAGGCCGCCTACGGCCGGACCACGAGCTTCGTCGGAGAACTCGCCAACAAGACGGCGATGCTCGTCCAGAAAAACGCCGTCGCCCACGGCCTCGACCGCCTGACGAAAACCGTCGAGTTCGACGAAGCCGCCCTCGCCGCCCTCCGCGTGCGCAAAGGCCCGGACGAGGAAAAGGTCATTAACCTGATCCGCAGTCTGGACCCGGACGAAAACGAAACGACCGAGCCCCACCTCATTTCCATTGCCGAGCGCGCGGCCGGCGTGATGGAAGCGTTGGACGAGCGCCAGGCCTCGACCCAACAAGCGCTCGAACAGCTCGAAACACTCATGGGCGAACGCCTCGAAGCAGAACGTGCCCGCCAGGCGAGCGGTTTGGCGGCGGGTGCCTTTGGCGTATTCTGGGAACTGAAACGCGAAGGCTACGACGAAACCATGGCGCGCTCCCTTGCGGTGGAAATAGAGGACGCCTATCGCCGCTTCCCCAACGCGAGCTCCAACGCCGACGAACTGCGCCAGCTCAAGGCGGAGATTTACAAGGTGCTGCTCAAAGTTGTCGGTGGTGCCAAAATGATCGCGTTAGCTGAAAAGGTGATGCGCGCGCGGCCCGCCTCCTCGTCATGAAGCGCGTCTTGCTCACGCCGATGGAGGTATTCCGCCACCGCGTTGCGCAGTGGGCGCGCCGCCTCCAGGCCCAGCCGCGCCAAATCAGGGTCATGCGCATGACCCGCAAGTGGGCCTCGTGCTCGACGCGTGGCCGGGTGTGTTTCGCCCGCGACGTGCTCGACCTGCCGCCCCGGCAGCAAGATTACGTGATCGCGCATGAGCTGCTGCATCTCCGCCACCCCAACCACGGCCGGGTTTTCCACGCACTCCTTACCGCCCACCTTCCGCAGTGGCGAAAATGCCACGCCAGCCTTAAGAAATCGCCTCGTAACTGATCCCCATGCCCGCCCATCTCGCCGCTGTTTCCTATCTCGTCCGCGACTACGACGAGGCCATCGCGTGGTTCACCCAAAAACTCGGCTTCCGGCTCATCGAGGACACGCCTCTTTCCGATACGAAGCGCTGGGTCGTCGTCGCGCCGCCGGGCGCTGGAGCGGGCGGTGCCTCTCTCTTGCTCGCCCGTGCCGCCAACGACGAACAGCGCGCCCAGGTTGGCCGCGCCGCCGGTGGACGCGTCGCGTTTTTCCTCCATACCGACGACTTCGCACGCGAGCACGCCGCCTTTCTCGCTTGCGGCGTTCGTTTCCGGGAGGCGCCGCGCCGCGAGAATTACGGCACCGTTGCCGTTTTCGACGATCTCTACGGCAACGGCTGGGACCTGATCGAACTTCAGCCCCGCGTTTAAAGCACCACTGCGCCGTCGCCGGTGCCCATGGGCAGGATGTCGGGCCGGGCTCCGAATTTAGCCGCATACGCCGCCGCCACCGCCTCGGCCTGCGCGGCACCAAAACCCGCTCCGGCCAGCGCCATCACCGCTCCACCAAAGCCTCCGCCGGTCAGGCGCGCACCATAGACTCCGGGCGAGGCCACCAACGTATCCACCAGGAAATCGAGCTCCGCCGTGCTGTTTTCAAACAGGCGCTGCGAACTGCGATGCGAAGCCGTGAGCAAGCTGCCGACTTTGTCGATGTTGCCCGTCTTTAGCGCGTCCACCGTCTCGGCTACCCGAGCGATTTCCTCGACCACATGACGCGCCCGCTTGAACGCCGTCGGCTCGATCTTCGCCTGCGCCGCCAGCAAGGCCTCAGGTGTCACTTCGACCAGCCACTTTACCCCGAGGGCCCGCGCCGCCGTCATGCATTCACGGTGCCGGGCTTCGTAGAGCCCGTCCACCAAGGCGTGTTTGGTGTGGGTGTTGAAAATCCAAAAACTCGCGCCCGCCGGCATCGGCACGGTGGCGAAACGCGGCCCGGCGCAATCGATGAAAACCAGGTGCCCCGACTTGCCGAAGCCCGACACGCCTTGGTCGAGAATACCGCAAGGCACGCCCACGAAGTGGTTTTCCGCGTGTTTGCCGATTTTCACCACCGTCTCGCGATCTGCCGTCTGACCCGTAGCGCCCAAAAACGCCAGGGCCGACGCCAGCTCGATCGCCGCGCTGGAGGAAAGCCCCGCGCCGGTCGGCAAATCACTGTCCGCCAGGTAATCAAAACCCTCGATCACGCTCAGCCCGAAGTGGGGCAACGCCGCCAGCACCCCGAGCGGGTAATTGGTCCAGCTTGAGTCACCGCTTTGTTTCGCGGGCTCGCCCGCAGTTAAGGTGACGGTCTGATGCGTATAGGTGCTGTGGAAATTACGTTTCCCATCGGTGCGCCGGGCCAGGGCCACGGCGACGCCGCGGTCAATCGAGGCGCCCAACACCGTGCCTCCGTTGTAATCGGTATGGTTGCCGATAAACTCGATACGGCCCGGTGCGCGGGTAACGATCTCGGGCGCGCGGCCAAAAATATTGGAAAACTGGGTGGCGAGGTTGGTTTTGCTCATGAGGGAACGTGGTGGTTTCCAACCGTAAACCGTCGGCAACCCCGGTTCTTATGGCGAGCCGGTTTTATACCGGTTTTTTGCTTTTGCGCGGTCGTTAAAAACCATCCCTTGACGTGCCCTTATCCGCCGTAGATCTGCAATTCCCGTCGCACCTCGTAGATCCAGCCGGCCTCCTTGGCGGCGAATTCTTCGGTTTCCAAGGTGCCATTGAGCGAGTTTTTCCAGTACTTCCACTCCGGGCTTTGCCAGATTTCCATCTCCGGGCAGAGGCCATCACCGCTAAACCCAAGCCCGTGCTGCTTGGCTAATTGGTTGGCCAGCGCCACCAGCGCCACCGTCGAGCGATGGTCGGGATGCGCCCGGTCCGGGGCGTCGTGGTAGGCGATGCTATCCAGAATCAAAGCCGGCAAACCCGCCTCCGCCCCGAAAATCCAGCCCGCCTCGCAGTGATCCATGCCCAGTCGAGCCTGTTCCAAACTAGCCAGCGAAAGCCGCGCCTGCCAGGCGCCGAGCAGCACTTCTTTATACTCTTCGGGTCGCAAGGAGGCCAAAGCGATTTTACCCACGTCGTGCAAAATCGCGCATGCCGCCAGGCCCGGCTTCGCGCGCTGGGCGCTGGCTTCGTTCAAGCGCTCGGCCAGCAGCTGGGTGGCGAGCGCATGTTGCCAAAGGTGTTTCCACTCCAGCCCGCCTCCCAGCCGCGTGCTATCCTTGAAGAGTTGCAGGGTGCCTGCCATCTGCCGCACGCGCCGCACTCCGATCACCTGCACGGCGGCGGGCAGCTCCACAATCGGCTCGCGCGAACCAATAAAAACCGAGTTCGCCAGTCGTAAAACTCCCACGCACAAGGCCGGATCGTGCGCGATCGAGGCCACCACGTCATCGATCACCACGTCATCCCGGTCCATCGTGGCGATAAACCTGCGCGCCATTTGCCCCAGCACCGGAATCGTCTTTAAATTTTGCATCTCCCACTCGACCTGTCGCCAGTCCGGCATCTGCTGGCCAACGGTCATGGCACGTTGCTCCACCTCGGCCGGACTGAGTTTACAGGTGGAGGCGAGAGTCGCCAAGGGAACGATCACGCCGACAGGTGTCTCCGGTGATTGCTCGTCCGAGGGCTCCGCCCGATCCGGCGCCGTCAACAAGGCTTCGGTGTTTCCGCCCTCCTCTGCCCCGGGCTCGGCCACATTTGTGGCGGAAACCAAGGCCGGATCATTGACCGTGGTCTCTTCGTCGCCGGTTTCCATCTCGGCGGATCGATTTAATAAAGCCCGCCAAAAAGCCATGGCGACGTCATCGGCACATTCGCGCCCGACTTGAACGAGACCTTTTGCCCGCCGCACCCTTCACCCCCGCCATCTGGCCAACTCGGGTGTAACACAAATGATGTCGGCTCTGGTGGTGACACGGGCATTCCTGCCTGCGGGTTTGTGCGGAGCCCGGCAACCTGAGCACAGACGGAATGTCAGTGTCACTTCGGCGGCTACGCTGACATCACTGGGTGTTGCACCTGGCCAACTTCAGGCCGCAAGGAAGGCCTTGATCTCTAGGCCACCGCGCCCGACTGCCGTCGCGGCCGCTGGATTCTCGAAACGGCAGCCACCTCATCGCCATGCCTGCCTCGGGCTTGCGATTTTCTCCGTCCCCAAGCTTGCCAGCGGCAAACCAGACCCGCTGCTTTTGAGCCATGCTGGTTGTCTATACTTACAAGAACTGCGACGCCTGTCGTCGTGCGGTGAAGTGGCTCGCGGCGCAGGGCCTCGTGTATGTCGAGAAACCGATCCGCGACACGCCGCCGTCCCCAGCCGAGCTGCGCGTCATGCTCGGTATTTTGGGCGGAGAGCGCCGGAGACTGTGCAACACATCCGGGGTGGATTACCGCGCGGAGAAACTGGGGGAGCAGCTCGCCACGCTTGCCGAGGCGGATTTCCTGGGACGTCTCGCGGCCAACGGGAATTTGATCAAGCGCCCGTTTTTGCTGCGGGATTTCGCTCCGGATAGCTCGCCTGCCGCCCTAGTTGGACTGGTTGGTTTCGACCCGGTGGCGTGGGAGGCGGCGTTATGCGCGTAAGTTTTTAGCGACCCAGCGCGACGCGTAATACCGCGCCGGTGATGAGCTGCCCCGACGGGCCGTGCAGGCCGGCTTCACCGGCGTGGGTCGCCCAAGGCAGTCGGGCAAAAACGTGCGGCGCACCTGCGCGCCGGAGCGCGGCGGCGAGGCGTTCGCTGTGGCGGCACCAGACCAGTTGATCCAGCGCGCCGTGCAGCAGGAAGGTCGGTGGTACTCCGGAGTGCGCGAGCTGTTCCGCGCTGCCGCTGCGGTAGAGTGCTTCGCGCCCTTCCGGGCCGCCGCCGAGGTATTGGTGCATGAGCTTGTCGGAGTTGAGCGAGTCGGTGGCGGAGCGGATCGACCAGACGAAGTTCAAATCATGGACTGCGTACAGCGCCACCACCGCTCGGACTCCCGGCAGGGGCGAGCCATAGGCGGTGGCGGCGGCGATCTGGCCGCCCGCGCTCCGGCCCACCAAGGTCAGTCGTTCGGGATCAATGCCCAGCTCCGCCGCGTGGCTGCGCACCCAATCCACGGCCCGTCGCAAGTCATCGCGTTGCGCCGGCCAGGGATGGGCGGGCGCGAGGCGGTAGGTGATCGCCGCCACGGCCACGCCCCGGGCCGCCAGCCAGTGGTTAAAATCGGCGAGTTGGGTGCGGTCGCCGCTGTCCCAGCCGCCGCCGTGGACCAGCACGACGCAGGGCGCGCCGGAGTGTGGAAGCAGGGGGAGGCCCTGCGCAGGGTAAAAATCAAGAGGCAGCTCAGGAGTGATGCCGAGTGTTCGCACCGGTCCGCGCCGAACAGCCAGCGGCCAGCGCCAAAGGCGAAACCACGACCAGAGCGGAGCCGGGCAGGGGGTTTTGCCAAAGGTCGTTTCCAAGTCGTGGGCGAGGGCGCGATGCAGACGCCACGCGCACCAGGCGGGGCGGGCGAAGAGGATCGCGGCGGCGATGGCGAGGCCGACGGTGGCAAACGCCACGACATCGGGTTCTCGCGCCGCGGCCGGCCCTGCTCCCGCTGCCAGTGCGCCGGCGAGTAGCGCCCAGAAATGTCCGAGCTCGGTGGCGATCAGCGCGACCAGCCAGGTGCGGTAACGGCGGGCGGGCTGTATCGAAAATCGCGCAACCGCGAGCAGGGCGAAGGCGGCGATCAATAAAACAAAGGACATGAGGGTTCGTGATGCCGTCGGGATAATCCAGCGCGCCGGGTGCGGTATGGCGGCTCAGTCCTTCGGCCAGGTTTCTTTTTTGCGCAGTCCGTCGGGCAGTGCGTTTTCGTAAATCAGCTCATCGCCGCGATAGACTCGCAGCCAGATGCCGTTGAGGGTCTCGCGGCTGGAGCTTTCGCCGGTTTTGGCCGAGACGATGTTGCCGTTGTATTTGGTTTTAAAGGCCGAGACGGTCTCGGTGCGGAAGTCGAAGCGGCCTTTGGCTTCGATGTTATCCAGTTTTGTGCGGTAGGCTTTGCGCCGCAGGCCCTCTTTTTTGCCTTCGACGTACACACTGTCTATGGTGGCGAAGAGCAGATATTCCGCACACAGGTGATCGCCGTGCACCTCGACCACGTCGGCCTGGATGGATCGGCCTTGGACGTCGGTCAGGGTGCGGAGCTCAGCGCGCGCCATTCCGACGCTGGCGATCAGTACACTGCAGCAGGCGAACAGGCGGCACCTGGGTGGGTTCTTCATGCGGCGAATGCATCTTTAAACGCCGCCAGGCTCCAAGCTTATTTCTTTCCCCCGGCGGGTCTTCCCGCTTTCCGGCGGGCGCGCGCGGCCTCAAGCTCGGCGTTTTCACCATGTCTTCACTCAAACCCTATCCCACCGGCCTCGGCACCCGTTCTTTGCACGCAGGGCAGACGCCCGATTCCGCCACCGGCTCCCGCGCGGTGCCGCTTTACCAGACGACGAGTTATGTGTTTCGCGACACCGAGCACGCCGCCAATCTCTTCGCGTTGAAGGAACTCGGGAACATCTACACCCGGATCATGAATCCGACCACGGATGTGTTCGAGCAGCGCATCGCCGCGCTGGAAGGCGGCAGCGCCGCGCTCGCGCACGCCTCGGGGCAGGCGGCCATTACCGATTCGATTCTCAATCTCGCGGGGGCGGGCGATCACATCGTCTCCGTCGCCCAGCTCTATGGCGGCACTTACAACTTGTTTCACCACACGCTGCCCAAGCTGGGCATCGAAATCACCTTCGTGGACGCGGACGATCCGGAGTCGTTTCGCCGCGCGGTACGGCCGAATACGAAGGCGTTTTACGGCGAGGGTCTGGGCAATCCGGCCTTGAACATCTTTCCCGTCGAGGACGTGGCCAAAATCGCCCGCTCCGTCGGGGTGCCTTTGATTTTGGACAACACCTGTCTCTCGCCGATCCTGCATCGCTCGTTCGAGTGGGGGGCCAACATCGTCGTTCACTCCACCACCAAGTATCTGGCGGGGCACGGCACCTCGATCGGGGGCATTGTGGTGGACGGCGGCAATTTCGACTGGGGCTCGGGTCGTTTCCCCGGCTTTACCTCCCCGGACGCTTCCTACCATGGCTTGGTGCACTGGGATGCGTTCAAGGCCTTCGCACCCGCCGGCGGGGCCAACATCGCCTTCGTGATGAAGATGCGCCTCCAGCTCCTGCGCGACATGGGCGGATGCATTTCCCCCTTCAACGCCTGGCAGTCCCTGATCGGTATCGAGACCCTGCATCTGCGTATGGAGCGCATATGCGCCAACGCCCTCGCGACCGCGCATTTCCTCCAGGACCATCCGAAGGTGGCGTGGGTTAATTACCCCGGTCTGCCCGGTTCCAAATACCACGCTGCGGCCAACAAGTATCTGACCGGCGGTTACGGCGGCCTGTTGGGTTTCGGAGTAAAGGCCGGCTTCGAAGGTGCCAAACGCACCATCAATGCATTCCGGCTTTTCAGTCATCTCGCCAATATCGGCGACGCCAAGAGTCTGGCCATCCATCCTGCGAGCACGACCCATAGCCAGCTCACGCCCGCCGAGCAGGTCAGCAGCGGCGTGCAGCCCGACTACATCCGCCTGAGCCTGGGTTGCGAGGATTTCGCGGACTTGCGTGCCGATCTTGAACAGGCCCTGGCCAAGGCCTGATTTAGGCGGCGACGTGGCGTCCGGTTTCGACCGGCCGCCACGCCATCCAGCCGACCAAGCCGAGCCCGAGCCAAAGACACAGCGTGCCCACGACTTCGTGCAGCACGTCGTAATGGTCGGGGAAAAGCGGTGCGCCTAAAGAAATGGTCAAAATCCGGAGAACGTTGACCGCAAATCCCGTGGCCATGGCCAGCGGCACCAGCGCGGCGATTACCCGGCCCCGACGTCCCGCGATACCGCCGGCCAGAATCGCGAGCAAGGCCCCCGAGGTGATGAGGCCGAAGCCGTTGCACTCGGTCGCCACCAGAAAGGCCCGGCCGCCGACGGTGAGGATCAGTTGGGGATTTGCCGCCGTGCCGGTCAGGGTCAGGCCGGGAGCGAGGTGCATCGCTTCCAGCAGGGCGGCGGCTTGCACGCCGGCGAGCTGGCGCAAAGGCCAGTCGAGCACGGGAAAGGCGACGATGATCACCAGCAGCGCGCCCACCCCCGTAACCAGCGGCTTGAAAAAACGGTAGCTTTGCGCGCCGAAAAGCGCGTGCAGGCAGCCCGCCAGCGCGAGCGTAAACGCCGGCAGGAGCAGTGCGCCCAGGTGGGTGATACCCGCTGCCCCGACCAAGGCGAACGAGGCCCCCAGCAGCGCCAGCGTGCGGTTGCTCAAGTCCCCCGCCACGTGCAGTTCGCGCCGGTGCTGCCAGGCGACCAAACCGATGGCGGCGAGCAGAAGCACGCCTCCCTGGCGGATTTGTTGACGGGCGGCGGATTCCGCCACGATCCAGCGCGTGACGGGCCAGAAAACCACCCCGGTGAGCACGACCAGAGTCCAAGCCCAGGGCGCGCCGCGAGTAGGGCTGGGATTGGGCGGGTTTACGTCGGGGGCGGTCATGGGTTCGGGAGGGCCACCCTTTGTTACCTCCGCTTATCCAAGGCACAAGCCGGGGGATGGGTTTGTGCGCCGTGCCTTGCGCCCCCGTCGAGCACGGGCTTTGCTACACTATATCCCATTATGTTGCACCGCGCCCGTTGGTTTTTCGCCGCTCCGGCGGTTTTCGCCCTGTTGGCCGGCTGTGCGCATCGTGCCGATCATGCGTTTAGGGTAAGTCCGGTCGCGGAGACCAGGTCCGGGTCGGCGACTATTCCGCCCGGAGATACCGTCACGGCGCCGGTTCCGGTGGCGGTGCCCGAGGCTGTGGTGGCGCCGCCTGAGCCGAGCAAACTCGTGCTTACTCCCGCGACGGCGGTCGATGCGTTTGAGGTCCGCTTCGTGGTGACCACCCAGAGCGCTTACGGGGATCTTTTTAGCCGCACCTTGGACAACATCGTGCCGGATTACGTCGAGGCGGCGCAGGTCTATCGCGGGCAGCGGGCCTACGTCATTCCGCTCATCCGCCACTACCGGCTAAACGCCGATGGTTGCGCCGATGTGGTGCTGGAGCTGGAAACCCGCAAACCCGACGGCACCCGCGACGGGGACGTTTTGCGCGTATCTCTTTGGGATGGTCCGGTGGTCGGCATGGGGCTGATTCTTTATCCGAAGACGAATGTGAGTTTCTGGACCGAGGCCAACGACGCGCCCGGCCCCTACACCCTGGTTGCACGGGTGATTGATCAGGTGTCGAAGGAGTCGCGCGAATTCACCCACTCCATCGTGATGCGCGACTATGTGCCGCCGCCGCTGCCGGCGGATTTTTCGGCCGCCTTGTGGTATTCCACTTACTACGCCAATCCCACGCCCGAGCTGGCCTTGCCCGCACTTACCGCGCTCTATTGGTCGCAACCGGCGGATAGGCGGCAGGCGAACATGTCCCCGCTGCTTGGGTTTTATGATCAGGTGCTCCTCGATAACCCTTGGCTGCTGCCGATCTTTGCCGGGCGGCTGGCCATGGCGGACACGGACGAAGCCTACGTGCTTTCGCTTGTTCTGGGTTTTCACTGGCGCAAAGCCACAACCGCGCCGCCATGGATGGATGGGGATACCTGGACGCGCCTGGCGGAGTTTCGGGTTCACGATTGGGACTTGGATGCCGACGCGGTCATCACCGAGGCCGGGCAGTTGGAAGCGCTTTGGGGCCGCTTCTTTGCCAATGGCAGTTACAGCGCGATTCGCAGCCTTTTAGGGCCGCTGGCGAATTACCCGGACCTCGGCGCCGGGGAACGCTGGCGGCAGGCCCGATCAACCGGAACTTCCCCCGACGCACCAAGTGAAATTCCGCCCGAGGTTAAGCGTGAGCAATTGCTGCGCTCCACCGTCTGGGCGCTCCGCAACAATTCGCGCCAGCATCCCTTGCTTCAGGCCTACCTCAACTGGACCTTGCGCTTTGGCCGAATACCCCTGCCGCAAAAAATGTTTTTAACCCGCATACTGGGCGTCGAAACGCCTGCGGCCACTGCTGCGCCGTCACCCTGAGGTACCCGACAGGGGGCGGCGCGGGGTGACGAATTTCTAACACGTTCCCTGCGTTTTGGGCTTCGCTTTGCGAACCGTCGTCGTTTCGTTTTTCCCCCATGCCCACTGCACACGTTTGGAATTTCTTTCGTATTGGCGGCTTCGATCAAGTCGCGCTCACGTCCGCCGCCGACCTCGAAAACCTCTGTAACCTCGATCAAAAACTCTGGGCCGCGCTTTCCTGTCCGGTGAAGGGGCTTGAGATCGACGAAAAAACCCTCGCCCTGCTCGACACCGACAAAGACGGTCGCATTCGCGCCCCTGAGCTGCTGGCGGCCATCGCCTGGGCCAAGCCCTATTTCAAGGATTTGGGCATTTTGCTCTCTGGCCGGGATCAGATCTCGCTGGATGCCTTTGCCGACACCGCCGAAGGTCGCGCCGCCCTGGCCTCGGCCAAGCGCATTCTCGCCTCGTTGGGAAAAACCGATGTCTCCGCCATCTCGCTGGCCGACGCGAGCGACACCGCCAAGCTCTTCGCCGCCACCAAACTCAACGGCGACGGCGTGATCACGCCCGCCTCCAGCGCCGATCCCGCGATAACGGCGCTGATCATGGATATTCTGGCGACGCAGGGCGGCACTCCTGACCGCTCCACCGTGGCGGGGATCGACGCCGCGCGAGTCGAAACGTTTTTCGCCGCTGTCTCGGCGCACCTCGTCTGGGCCGACCAAGCCGGCGCGCCCGAAGTACTCACGCTCGGAGCGGCCACGCCGACCGCCACCGCCGCAGTGGCTGCGGTGAGGACCAAGGTGGACGACTACTTTGCCCGCACCCGCCTGGCCGCGTTCGACAGCCGGGCGCTTGGGGCGGTGAATCGCGCCGAGACCGACTACCTCGTCTTTGCGGCCAGGGACATGACGATCACGGCCGATGAAATCGCAGGCTTTCCGCTGGCCCGCATCATCCCCGACCAACCGCTCGCTTTGTTGCACGGGATCAATCCGGCCTGGGCGGCGCGAATCGCGACCTTGCACCAAGCCGCCGTCACGCCGGTCTTCGGCGCGGCGACGACTTCGCTCACCGAGTCGCAGTGGACCGCGCTCAAGGCCGGTACCGACGCCTACGCCGCCCACTTCGCGGCCAAGGCCGGAGTCACGGTGGAAAAACTCGGTCTTCCGCGACTGCGCGAGTTGAAGGCCGGCGCCGCCCCTTTAAGCGCCGCCCTGGCCGCGCTGATCGCCGAGGACCTCGCCCTCGCGCCGGAATTTGAGTCGATCGCGAGCGTGGAAAAACTTCTCCGCTACTCCCGCGACTTCCGGCCGCTGCTGCACAACTACGTTAACTTCTTCGATTTTTACTCGCCCGAATATCTGGCGGCTTTCCAGGCCGGCACCCTTTACCTCGACAGCCGTTCGACCGAGTTTTGCATCGAGGTCGCCGGGCCTTCGCCGCTGGCCGCGATGAGCAAGGCCTATATCGCCTACTGCGACATCAAGCGCCCGGGGTGCGCGCCGCGCAAAATCGCGGCCTGTTTAACCAACGGCGACAGCGATTACCTTTTCGTCGGGCGGAACGGCGTTTTCTATGACCGCCAAGGCCGGGATTGGGACGCCACCGTAAGCGCCATCGTGGATAACCCGATCAGCATCCGGCAGGCCTTTTTCTCCCCGTACAAAAAATTCATTCGCATGGTCGAGGAGCAGGCGGCCAAGCGCGCCGCCGCCGCCGAGGCCGAAAGCAACGCCCGCCTCGCCAGCGCGGCCGAAAAGACGGCCAACGCGGACAAGGCGCCGCCAGCCCCGCCCAAGAAATTTGATGTCGGCGTCGTCGCCGCCCTCGGGGTCGCGGCCGGAGCCCTGGGCACCATCGTAGGCGGATTTATCAGTGGATTCCTGGGCCTCGGCGTCTGGATGCCCGCTGGCATGCTCGGCATCATCCTGGTTATTTCCGGCCCCTCCATGGCCATTGCCTGGCTCAAGCTCCGCCAGCGCACCATCGGGCCGATATTGGAAGCCAACGGCTGGGCCATCAACGGGCGGGTCAAGATCAACATCCCCTTTGGCACGAAACTTACCGCGCGCGCCCGTCTGCCGAAAGGCAGCAAACTCGATTTGAACGATCCTTACGTGGACCGCGAGGCCGCACGCAAACGCCGTGTATGGACTTACGGCGTGCTGCTCGGGCTGCTCGTGCTCGCCGCCGGCGCGGCGTGGTATGCCAAGGTCTGGCCTTTCGCCGTGGTAGGCTGATCGCCGCAGTTGCTTGCGGTTGGCGACTTGGCTGAGTTTCATGGCCTACGATCATGAAACCCCTTCGCGGAATCGTTTTTTTTATAGTCTCACTGACCGGCTTTGTGTCGTGGGTGTCGGCTCAGGCTGAAGGGATTGACGCTCCGTCGACTCCGGTGCCGATCCCGGCTTTGGCCGCACCCGTGCGGGTAAAGGTTATCCCGGTGCGCGAGGCTATCGCCGAGCCGGTTCTCTATGTGTTGCGCCGGGGTTTGAAGGAGGCCCAGACCGAGGGCATGGAAGCGGTCGTGATCGACATGGAAACGCCGGGAGGCGAACTCGGGGTCACGCTCAAAATCATGGAGGCCCTGGACAAGTTCGAGGGCCAGACGCTCGTCTATGTGAACAAGGAGGCGATATCGGCGGGGGCGATCATTTCTTCCGTGGCCGACGAGATTCATTTCGCGCCGGGCGCGGTCATCGGCGCGGCGGCGGCGGTAAGCGGCGGCGGTGCGGAGGTGCCCGCAACCATGAAGCAGAAAATAAACAGCTACCTTAACGCCAAGGTCCGCTCGTTCAGCACAGGCAAAGGGTACCGGTCCGAGGTGATCAAGGCCATGATGGACGCGGATTATGAATTCAAAATCGGCGACATCGTGATCAAGCCCAAGGGCGAGCTGCTTTCCTTGACCGACGTCGAGGCGGCCAAGGTTTACGGCGAGCCCGGGCGCGCCCTGCTTTCGGACGGCACCCACGCCACTCTGGAGGATTTGTTGAATGCGAAATTCGGCAAAAACGGCTATGTGGTTTCCCGTTTGGAAATCACCTGGTCGGAGACGCTGGCATCCTGGATCAGCGCGGTCGCGCCGGTGCTGATGGGGCTCGGCTTGTTGTGCGTGTTCATCGAGTTCAAAACCCCGGGCTTTGGAGTCTTCGGCATTACCGGCGCAGTGTTGCTGGCGCTGGTGTTTTTCGGCCACTACACGGCGGGACTGTCCGGGCACTTGCCGGCGCTGGTTTTCTTGCTCGGTCTGGCGCTGGTGGCCTTGGAGATTTTTTTGATTCCCGGCACGATTGTGGCCGGTTTGGCCGGCGCGACCCTGATGTTGGGGGCGCTGGCTTGGTCCATGATCGATGTCTGGCCGGACAAGCTGCCGAGTTTTGATGCGGAGACACTCAACGCCCCTTTGTTGAATATGGGTCTGGCGCTGGTGGTGGCCGTGGTAAGCGGACTCGCGCTGGGAAGGTTTTTACCGCGCGGCTGGTTTTGGGATAAGATGATCCTGAACGCCGCAGTGTCGGCAGACGCAGGAATGCCTCCTGCCGGCATGGGGGATTCAACCAAGGCCGAGTTCTCCGTTACCGATGGGGCGGCGGGGGTCACGGTCTCAGCCTTGCGCCCGATGGGCGAGGTGGAGATCGGCGGTCGTCGCTACGAGGCCCGGGCCGATCTCGGCGGGCTGGAGCGAGGCCAGGCGGTGCGGGTGGTGGGGCGCAGTGGACGCACGCTCATTGTGGCTGCTCACGAATAAATCTGCCGGGCGAAAAACCATCTCTTACGATTCTATCATGGATACTCCCGTGCTTGTTTTATTTGCCGCCGGCCTCGTGCTGCTGGGCTTCGAGGTCGTCGTGCCAGGGGCGATATTGGGAGCCCTTGGCGGGCTCTTTTTGCTCGGAGGCGTGGCGCTGGCGTTCGCGCAACACGGCGTGGAAGGCGGCCTGCTCGCGCTCGGGGTGGCGCTGGTCGCAGTGGTCGCGTTGATGTATTTCGAGTTTAGGATTTTACCCCGCACACGGATAGGGAAGCGCATGTTTTTAAAGGCCTCGATTGACGCCACCAGCCAGCCGGCGGTGGCAGTGGGCGAGACGGTAATGGGCAAGGAGGCGCGTGCCGTCACCGCGCTTTCGCCGACCGGGCTGGTGGAGATCGAGGGGCGTCGCTACGAGGCGCGCTGCGATTCCGGCTTTGCCGATGAAGGCGCTCGTCTGCGAGTGGTGCGCGTTGAATCCTTCCAGCTGGTTGTAATGGCGGAAGTCGCCCTGTAATCCATACTCACGCTGAATTTTTTTTTATTCCACCATGATTAATCTCACCACTGTAGTCCTGATCGCTGGCGGCATCGCGGCCCTTGTCGTTCTAGGTATTGTATTCTCCTTTTTCAGCGTATGGCTGCGCGCCTGGCTGGCGGGTGCCTACGTCGGCATCGTCACGCTGGTGGCGATGCGCCTCCGCCAGGTGCCCTACGGCCTGATCGTGGATGCCCGCATCACCGCGAAAAAAGCCGGCATTGATATTTCGATTGATGACATGGAAGCCCATTACCTCGCGGGCGGTAACGTAGTGCCCACGATCCAGGCGCTGATCGCGGCGCGCAAAGCCGGTATCGAGCTGAACTGGGACCGAGCCTGCGCGATTGACCTCGCGACCAAGGGCTCCGGAAAGAGCGTGGTCGAGGCGGTGCGCACCTCGGTTGACCCCAAGGTCATCGATTGCCCCAACCCTGCCTCCGGACGCACCACGATTGATGGCGTGTCCAAGGACGGCATTCAGGTGAAGGTAAAGGCCCGCGTGACGGTGCGCACCAACCTTGATCGCTTCGTAGGCGGCGCCAAGGAAGAGACCATCATCGCCCGCGTCGGCGAGGGCATCGTCTCCACCATCGGCTCGGCCGAGAGCTACAAAGTGGTGCTGGAGTCCCCAGACACCATTTCCAAGGTCGTGCTGAAGCGCGGTCTGGATGTGGGCTCGGCCTTCGAGATTCTCTCCATCGACATCGCCGACGTGGACGTGGGCGAGAACGTGGGGGCGAAACTCCAGGAAGCGCAGGCGGAGGCGAACAAGAGCATCGCCCAGGCGCAGGCGGAAATCCGGCGCGCGGCGGCTGTCGCGCTCGAGCAGGAAATGAAGGCCCGCGTGCAGGAGATGCAGGCCGAGGTCGTGCGCGCCCAAGCCGAGGTGCCTCGCGCTCTGGCCGAGGCCTTGCGCTCCGGTCGCATGGGCGTGATGGATTACTACAAGATGGAGAACATCAATGCCGACACCGGCATGCGCAAAACCATCGGCACCGAAGGCGCGAAGTGATGCGGAGGCCGGCCATTCTGGCAACCGCCTGACCCTCCCCGCTTATGGAATGGATCAAGGAACATTTTAATGTAATTCTCACCATCGCCGGTGTGATCGCTTACTGGCTGAACCAGCGGCAGCGGGAAAAGAACGGCGAGGCGGCGGACTACGATGGAGACGGCGTGCCGGATGTTCCCGGCCAGAAACGGGAATTGGATCCGGTAAACCGGGATGGCGAGGACCCCGAAGCCGCCGAGCGCGTGCGGCGCATCAAAGAAGACATTGCCCGCAAGATTGCCGAGCGGCGCGGTCAGCCTGCGCCCGCCGTGCCCGAGGCCTTGCCGCGTCCCTCCACGGTGTTTGACCCGTTTCAGCCGGTATTTCGCGAAGAATCAGCTCCGGTGCAGCCGCCGCCCCTTCGCGCTCCTGCGGAGCCCAGCCGGGCAGAGCTGGCCAGAGCCGAGGAGGAGGCGTCGCTCGAGCGGCAGCGGCGACTGGCCGAGCAATTTGCGGAGTTGGAGAAACAGCGGCGCGAGGCTCGTCGCCTGGCGCAGATTAACGCCGGGCGCGGGAACGAGGTCGGAGATCGGCCGGCGCCTGCCCAGGCGTCTGTTTCCGTGGCGGGAGGCGCCCGTAGCTTGAGTGCCGAGCTGCGAGACCCGCGGGCTATGCGGCGTGCGTTTATTCTGCGTGAAGTGCTGGATGCTCCAGTGGCGTTGCGGTGAGCCGATGCTTTGCGGCGTTGAATAAGGAAAACGCCTTGGCCCGCGCGCAGTGAGTGGCTTGGCTGGAGACTCCATGACACTTTCCGCTCTCGTTAATCCCAGTGTTCTCAGCCAGCCGGTTTATGAGCCGGGCAAACCTATCGAGGACGTGGCCCGCGAGCTGGGGCTGGACCCGGCGGGCATCATCAAGCTGGCCTCCAATGAAAATCCCCTGGGCGCTTCGCCACTCGGTATCGCGGCGGCTACCCGGGCTTTGGGGCAGGCGGAACTTTATCCGGATGGAGGGTGTTTCGTGTTGCGTCAGAAACTTGCCGTGCGGCTCGCGCTCGCGCCCGAGCAGGTCGTGGTGGGCAATGGTTCCAACGAGCTTCTGGAGCTGCTCGGGCACGTGTTTCTCAGACCGGGCGACGAGGTGGTGATGGGCGCGCCGGCCTTCATCGTTTACAAGCTGGTGACGCTGCTTTTCGGCGCGCGGGCGGTCGAGGTGCCGCTGGTGGATCATCGGCACGATTTGGCGGCTCTGGCGAAGGCGGTGACGCCGCGCACCAAGCTGGTGTTTTTGCCCAGCCCGAACAACCCGACCGGCACCGCCAATGGCGAGGCGGAGATCCTGGCCTTCGTGCGTGGGTTGCCGGAGCATGTGGTCTTCGTTTTCGACGAAGCTTACGCCGAGTATCTGGAGAATCCGCCCGATATCCGGCCCCTGATCGCGGAGGGGCGGAAGGTCATCGGATTGCGGACCTTCTCCAAAATTTACGGGTTGGCGTCCTTGCGCGTTGGTTATGGTTACGCATCGGCCGAGCTGGCCGGACTGCTTAACCGGGTGCGCCAGCCGTTTAACGTGAATGCGATCGGCCAGGCGGCGGCGTTGGCGGCGCTGGACGACGTGAGTTTCGTGGCCGGGGCGAGGGCGATGAACGAGGCCGGGTTGCGCCAGTTGGAGGCCGCGTTTCGATCGCGTGGTTTGGAATGGGTCCCGAGCGTGGCGAATTTTTTACTGGTCAAGGTCGGAGAAGGCGCGCGGGTTTTTGCAGAGCTGCAGAAACGAGGCGTCATCGTGCGCCCGATGAAGCCTTACGGGATGCCAGAATGGCTGCGCGTCACGGCAGGCACCGAAGCCCAGAATCTTCGTTTCCTGGGTGCGCTCGACGCGGCGTTAGCGCTACAGGAGCGCCGTTAGCTGCGTTTCTCGGGCTGCGTTTGGATGGTTTTTCGGAGTTCGTCGAGCAAGGTGGCGCGGCCCGGAGCGTAAAGGAAACGGTCGCTGCTGAGTTTGGTGTAAGCGTCCTGCAGGAGGTCTCGCGGGGGTTTGCGCATGGTCATGAGCGTGCGGATGTGAGTCGCGACGGAGTCGGCGTTGCCTGCGTCCAAGTCTAGTTTGATGAGGCCGACCAACGCGGTTTGGTTTAGCGGGTCGGCTTTAATGGCTTGGGCGAGGACTTGGCGGGCCTGCCGGTTGGCTCCGACGCTCACGAGCCGGTTGGATACGGCGACGAGGTTATCCGCGCGAACGCCGGAGTGGTTTAGGAAGTTGCTGAGTAAAAGGTTGGCGGCCTCTTCGTCTTGGAGTCCGTAGTTGGCGATGGCTTGGAGCCCGTTGAAAACGGAATAGAAGCGTTTGCCCCATTCAGGATTTTCTTTGATGAGGGTTTGCGAGGCTTCCAGCGCTTCCCGGTATTGTTTGGCTACCACGTAGGCTTCGACCGTCATCAGCGCGGCACCCTCCCATGACAAAAGGTTGGCCTTGCAGTGATCATAGATGCGGCGGGCCAACTCGGGGCGGCCGGTGTTGGCGGCAAAGTCGGCTAGGGCGAGGAGCGTCTCTCCGTTGGCTTTAAAATCGGTAAACAGCTCTTCAATGCCTGCATTTAGGCTGATCGGGTCATTCGCTTTGTCGTAGAGGTAGAGCAAATCCACGCGTGGCCTGGGCCGGTCGGGATAGGAAAATTGCCGGAGCAGGGCGAGGCGGCGCAACTGGGAGTCCCGTCCGATTTCGCGCAGGTAGGCAGCATATTGGGCGTAAAGCGCTTCGTTCTCGGGGAACTGCTCGGCGATTGTTTCAAGCTTGATCAGGGAACTCTCGCGCTCACCGCGATCCCAGTCGATGCGAATGGAGAGGAGCTGTCCATCGGGTGAGTTTGCGACCCCGAATTTTTTGATCAAATCTTCGGCCGCATCGTAGTTGCCCCGGTAGAATTTGGCCGTCGCTTGAGATAGAACGATAAGCCGCAGGCGTTCATCCAGGGGCGGGTTCGGCCCGATTTTTTCCAAGAGCGAGTTGGTAAGATCAATCAACTCGAAGTCAGACTGACGCTGCAGCAGGAAACTGAACAAAGCCTTGAGGTATTCGCTGTCTTGTTCGTGGAATTTAAGCCCGTCCACCAGAAGTTTTTCTGCGCGATCAGGTCTTTGCCAAGCCACGAAAAACTGCGCCAGGAGCATACGACCGTCACGATTACCGGGGGCCAAGCTCAAACCGTAGTTCAAGCCCTCGAACGCCTCGCGGTATTTTTGCTCGGACAGCGCTTTTTTAGCCTCGCCCACCAAGTAGTTGCCCCGCGCTTCACGGTAGGCGGTTTTCTGGGTGGGATAGAAGAGCATGTGGACGAAACGAACGTCCGGGAAATTGCGCTGATAACGGACGAACCAATAAGCCGCCCCCGCCAATCCGAACCAGCTCGCCAAGAGCAGGAGCACAAGGGCGGCGAGTGCCTGTTTCCATGCTATCCGAATACGTGTGCCCTTGCTCGTGTGTTGCAGTCGAAATGGGAGCAGTTTGGCCCATCCGCGGGCGGGTGGAAGAGGGACGTGTTGCACCGCTTCCAGCTTGTGCGCGGATTTGGACTTGGATGGCGATGAGTCCTGGGGAGACGCGGTCATGAAAAGTTAAGGGAGCGAAGAAAGACTTGGCGCCAATCCGTTAGGGTCTTCGGCGGTCGTCAATGCGACTTTCTTCACTAGGCGAGGCGATTCAAGACCAGGGCGGAGCTTTTTAGGAAAAGATTTTACTTGCATGGCGCAGCTTGGCGTTAACTGATTGCGATTATTGTGCTCGGCATAGTGATGAAAAGTTTCAGTCGTGTTAACTTACACTTCTGAAACCCAAACTAAGCTTGCCAGCTGAACTTTCACTGCCCATCTCAACTTCCTCTTACAATTCCCTATGAAAAATAAGCGCCGCCTTGCTCTACTCGCTGGTATCTCTGCCGCTCCGGCTTTCGCCGCTCCATTCCTCGCCATCGGTGAGAATGCCGAGCTCTTCGTAACCGCAGGCACCAATGCCCGCTTCGAAGACAACATCACGCTAAGCTCCTCCGCTGAGCAATCGGACGAAATCTTCGAATTCAGCCCCGGTGCGGAATTGGTCTTCGGCAAGGGTTCCCTCACTTCCGGATCTTTGACGGTTTTCGAGCGTTTTATCGCTTATTCCGATCACACCACGTATAACGACAACCTCGCCAACGTGCTCTTCAAGAGCAGCTACGAAGGTGCCAAGCTTGCTCTCCAGAGCAACGCTTCCTACGTCGAATCCAGCCAGGCCACCCGCGATGTTCAGTCCATCATCGCAAGTTCCGAATTGGCCGCCGGCCTGAATGGCGAGCTCACCTTGACCGAAAAGTCCAAAATCGGTGCCGGTATTCAGTTCAGCGACGTCAACTACGATCCAGTCGCCCTTCCTGACCGCTCCATCTACACCATTCCGGTTAACTACTTCTTCGCGGTTCGTCCCAAGCTCGATCTCAGCACCGGTATCCAATACCGCCATACTGATGTCGATGCTACCGACTCTGACTCCGACGACTACTACTTCAATGTCGGTGCTCGCGGCGAGTTCACCCCGAAGCTGGTCGGCAATTTCAGCGTGGGTTACAACCTTCGCGAGACTGACGCTGCTGCTCCGGCTGATGATTCTCAAGGTTCCTACGGTCTCAAGTCCGGCTTGACTTATCTCTACTCGCCCAAGACCCAATTCAGTTTGGATTTGAGCAACGATTTCGCCACCGGTTCGGCTGGTGGTGGTCAAGAAGTTATGGCGGCCACCGTCGGAGCTAGCAGCAGTGTTGCGGCCGATTTGACCCTTCGTGCTTCGATCTCCTATTCGAAGATCGATTATCTGAATAGTGCTCCTTCCCGGACTGATGACTACATCGTGTTCAATACCGGTGCCACTTATACCATCAATGAGCATGCCAGTCTCACCGCTGCGTATACTTTCTTGGATAACGCTTCCGACATCTCGACTTCTGAGTTTAGCGGCAACGTTCTGAGCATCTCCGCTAACTTCCGCTACTAAGCGGATTCGCACTCGTCGTTTTACACCTTCGTAAGGAACAAACGGAAGAAGATCTTGGTCTTCTTCCGTTTTTTTGTCCCCATGCGTATTCTCCCTATCAGTCGCCAGTTATTCAGATTGTTACCTCGCACCGTATTTCTGTTGTTTGCGGTTACTCATTTCGCCCTCGCGCAAGAGGGTAAAACGGGTGCCGGCAATATGCCGGTCCCCAGCACGTCCTCTTCGGTGGCACCCTCCACGGCTGATTATTTATTGAGGCCTTCGGATGTGTTGCAGATCCGGGTTTTCCAAGAGGACGATTTGACCCGAGAGGTCTCGGTTTCGCAGGACTTCACCATATCCCTGCCTTTGGTCGGCACCATTGACGTGCGTAAGCGCAGCGTGCGCCAGGCCGAGGAGTTTATCCGTCAGCTGTATGACCGGGATTTCTTAGTGAATCCTCAAGTATCGCTGATAGTGCTTAAATATGCTGAGCGCGCCGTGAATGTGATCGGTTCGGTCAATACTCCCCAGGCCGTGCCCTTTCCTCCGGAACGCGGTTTGAATTTACTTGAGGCCATCACGCGTGCGGGCGGCTTTAGCCGTTTGGCGGACAAGACGCGGGTTCGGATTATACGCAAGGACGACAAGGGTGTAAGTGTAACTTATACAATTAACGCCGAGAAATTAATCAGCGGCACTTCGGATAATAGTTGGTCGCTTCAAGTGGACGATGTGATCGAGGTTCCTGAGCGTATATTTTAATAGCATTACTGAAAATTTGATATGGATTCGCAATCTAAGAAACCCGTTGGCCAAGCCCCGGCCGAGTACGGTGGTTACGGTTATGGATACCCTGCGGTTGGTTACGGTGAAGGCACCGCCCAGCGCAGTATAAACGACTACCTGCTCATTTTACGTGAGCGTATTTGGTATGTAGTGGTGGTATTCCTGGTCGTTTTTTCCTCTGCGCTGGTTTATACTTTTAGCCAGACTAAGATTTACGAATCCACCGCGAGTGTACAAGTGCTTCGGCAGGACGCGAAGGCGTTTAACTCGGAAAATGTGATCGATACTTCGGTGCGAGGCACCGAGGATTTGAACACGCTGGTCAAGGTCATGGAAAGCGCGCTTATTATCAAGCGGGTTTCCGAGCGTATCACGGGCGATGAACTGAGACAGTTCATGAAGCCTTATGAAAAGGGCCGCTGGGGCGACCCGCTGACCCCACTTGAAGTATTAGGCCAGAATCGTCGAATCGTTCCTTTACGCCTTAGTTTAGTGGTTCAATTAGCTTATCGCCATCCCGATCCGGTGGTTGCCGCAAAGATTGCCAATATGTTCGTGGACGAATTCCTGCAATGGAATGCACGTGTGCGCATTGATGAGTCGATGATCGTGGTTCAGGATTTGCAGATTCGTGCCGAACAACAACGTAAACGCGTTGAGGAGCAGGCGCTTTCGCTTCAATCCTATCGCGAGAAAAACGACATGGTGTCGCTTGATCAACGCAAAGATATCGTCACCGAGACGCTCAAGCAGCTCAACATGCTGGTTACTCAAACGGATTCCAAACTCAAGGAAGCCGAGGTTCGGTGGAAGCAGGTTCAGGATCGTTTGAAGAACAAGGGTGATCTTACGGAGCTGACCTTTATCTCCGCCAATCCGCTGATTGCCCAGCTTACACAGCAAATTGCCACGCAGAAAATTGCGATCGCGCAAATGCGCGAGCGTTATCGCGACCGGCATCCCAGGATGATGGAGGCGGCTAATTCGTTGTCGCAAGCGGAGCGTGAGCTTGATCGCGCGTTGCGCTCCACCTCCGCGAGTATTCAGGCTGAGTATGAAAATGCTTTGAGTAATTTCGAAAAGGCGCAGAAAAACCTGACGGAGCAATCTACCGCCACTTTGGCGCTGGACCGTTTAAGTGTACAATATCAGGCGCAGGAAAACGAATTAAAGATCAACGAGGCTATTTTAGCGCAACTTCAAGGACGCATGCGTGAAGTCAATATGCAGGCGACGCGTGAAGAGACGGGGGCGCGCAAGGTCGATGCTGCGGTGCCTTCGGCGGAAAATCGTTATGTGGAGCCTAAAATAACGCTCTATATTGGTATGGGCCTGGTGGGTGGCTTGGGCTTGGGCTTGGCCTTTGCCTTGTTCGTTGCCTTTATTGATGACCGGGTGAAGAGCTCCTTTGATATTGAGTCGGTGGTGGGCCTGCCGCTCCTGGGTATCATTCCGCAAATTAAGAAAATGGAGCAGCCGGACAAGGCTCAGATTGTTATTAATAATGCGGACCGTCAGGTGGCGGAGGCATTCTTAACGCTTCATTCCAGCCTTCGGCTGCGGGATGACGCCAAGGATGCCAAGGTCTTCCTTACGACCTCCACCGTTCCCGGCGAAGGCAAGTCGTTTACGACGACCAATCTCGCGCTGACTTATGCGGCGCACGGTGACAAGGTCTGCGTGGTGGATTGCGATTTGCGTAAACCAAATATTCACAAGTCATTCCGTCGTGAAAACTTGAAGGGCGTTATTGATATCTGCTCAGGCGCGGCGACGATTGAGGATGTGCTTATCAAGGGAGTGCATCCGAATCTAGATGTGATTACCACGGGCGGTCGGGCCAAGAATCCTACCCAAATCCTCAACAACAAGAGTTTTGAGATCATGATTTCCGACCTGCGCAAGCGTTACGACCGGGTTTTTATTGATACGCCTCCTCTGGCGGCGGTGAGCGATGCCTTGGTGGTGTTGCCTTTGGTGGATGGTTCGATTTTTACGATTTTCTTTAACAAGGTGCGGCGTAAAGCGGCGCAAGCTTCGGCCAAGCGCTTGCTCGAATCGAACATCACTTGTTATGGAGCGGTGTTAAACGGCCTGAATCTGGCCGTCTCGGGTTATTATTACGCGCAGTATTACGATAAATCTTACAAGGATTATTACGTAGTTGCGGCGGATGATGACACGCCGGCGCGGGATAATAATCCGGCTTAGGTCCGCCGTGTATGCTAAACTTTCGCGGCCGCCCGAGTAAGTCGGTCGCGAATCGCGGGTGCCAGGCCTTCGTTGCTGGTGGGTAGCTCCACGTGGATTTTTAACCACGCGCCCTGATCGAGCTGGCGCAGTTGACCAAATAAATTACGAGCGATTGACGCCAGCTGCCCGGCTTCGCTCAGCCAGAATACATTGGGCGTTAAAAGCGTTTTTTGGCGCGGTCGGAGGAGGAGTACAATCGCTTCGTTGGCGGGGATGCGTTGTATGTTTTTTAGGGAAAGCGCGGGGTGAAGCCTTACGGGGGTATGCGGACTATAATGCTGGGGCAGCATGCCGGGAGCAGGGGCGGAGGAGCCCAGGGTTAACTTGCCTGATTTTTTTGGACCAAGGACTTTTTGTTGAAGCACGGACTCGATTTTTTCCAAGGCGAGTCCGCCGGGCCGGAGTAATCGAGGATGAGCAGGATCGGAGAGGTCGAGAATCGTGGATTCCACGCCGATGGTGCAGTCTCCGCCGTCGAGAATGGCGCGCAGTTCGGTATTGCCCAGGCTATCGCGTACGTGGGCGGCGCAGGTCGGGCTGATGTAGCCGAAGGGGTTGGCGCTGGGGGCGGCGAGGGGGAAGCCGCAGGCCTTGATGAGGCGTCGGAAAACGGGGTGCGCGGGCACACGAACGGCCACGGTGTTTCTGCCTGAGGTCACTAAATCGGGCACGCAGGGTTTTTTGGGCAAGACCAAGGTGAGCGGTCCGGGCCAGAACGCTTCGGCGAGTCGTTCCGCCGCCGGGTTGGTAAGGGCCACGTTTCCAATATCGGCGGCGCGGGCGAGGTGGACGATGAGCGGGTCGTTTGCGGGGCGGCCCTTGGCCTTGAAAATCCGGGCGCAGGCGGTGGCGTCCAATGCGTTGGCCGCCAAACCGTAAACGGTTTCGGCGGGTACACCCACGATACCTCCGCGCCGGAGCTGGTTGGCCAGCCGAGTGAGATTGGCGGGGGTGGGCCGGAAGAGGGCGGGTTTGATTTTGGGCATAAAAAAACCGGGGTGGCTGATGCCATCCCCAGTTTGCGGCTGCTTGATGCGGCCGGGCTTATTTGGCGAGCAACATGGCGCGGCTGCGCTTGATGGTCGCGGTAACGCGGCGCTGCTGCTTGGCGGAGAGGTGGGTGTACTTCCGGGGAAGGATCTTGCCGGTGTCCGTTACGTAGCGGACCATTAGCTCAGGCTGGGTGAAGGGAAAGGCCTCGGGGGTGAGGGACTGCGTGGTGGTGGTTTCGGTGACGCTCATTTTGAAAAAGAGGTGGAATCAATCGCAGGGCACGGCGGCTTGTCAATGCGTCATTCTATCAGAGTACGACGAGGTCGTCGCGGTGGATGACTTCGAGGTGTTTTCGGGTGGGGTAGAGCGGTTTGACTTGTTCGCTGGGCAGGCCGGCGATTTGGGCGATTTCGGTGTCGCTGTAGGTGGTTTCGCCGCGAGCGATGATGGTATCGTCAGGCGCGACAATGTTAACGATATCGCCGGCGGCGAAACGGCCGCGCATGCCGGTCACGCCGACGGCGAGCAGACTGCGGCCTTGGTCGCGCAGGGCGGGGACGGCGTTGGCGTTGACCAAAATACTGCCGGTGGGGCGTTGGTAGTGGGCAATCCAGCGTTTGCGGGATTCCAGGGGCACGCCGGCGGGGACGAAGTAGGTGCCGGGGTTGTCGCCGCGAAAGAGGCGGGCGAGAATATCCGGCTCTGCGCCGCTGGCGATGAAGACGCCGCAGCCGGCGCGGAGGGCGATTTTGGCGGCGGTGATCTTTGAGATCATGCCGCCGGTGGCGGTGATGTCGGTGGTGCCTCCGGCCATGGCTTCGATCTCGGGGGTGATCCTGGGTACCACGGGCAGAATTTTGCCGCTTCCCTTCAGGTCGATAAGGCCGGGGGCGGTGGAGAGGATGACGAGCTGGTCGGCGCCGACGAGGCCGGCGACGAGGGCGGAGAGGGTGTCGTTGTCGCCGAATTTGATCTCGGCGGCGCTGACGGTGTCGTTCTCGTTAATGACAGGAATGACGCCGTAGCTGATGAGGTCTTCGAGGCAGGCTTTGACGCCGAGGTGGCGGGCGCGGGAGCGGAGGTCTTCGTGGGTGAGCAGGACTTGGGCGACGGTGAGGTTTTGGGGATCGAAGGCGCGCTGCCAGGTTTGCATGAGCAGGCTTTGGCCGATGGCGGCGCAGGCTTGTTTTTTGGAAACGTCGGCGGGTTTCCGTTTGAGACCGAGCCGGCCCATGCCGAGGCCGACGGCACCGGAGGAAACGACGATGATTTCCACGCCTTCGGAGCGCAGGAGGGCCAAGCCGGCGGCGAGGCTGTCGATACGTGCGGTATCGAGTTGGCCAATGCCGTGGGTAAGCACGCCGGTGCCGAGTTTAACGACCAGGCGGCGGGGCAGGGTGAGGGCGGCGGGCATGGAGTGGTCGCGCGAGGGATGGCGAACGGCGGGGTTCGGCGACCCCGCCCTGCAAGCTTAGCCGACGGTGAGCAGGTCTTTTTCCTTCGAGGCGAGGTGTTTGTTGATGTCCTCGATGGCTTTGTCGGTGCTGGTCTGGATGTCTTTTTCGGTGCGCTTGGCGTCGTCCTCGGGGAGCTTGGCTTTTTTAACCGCTTCCAGAACGTCGCGGCGGACGTTGCGCACGTGGACGCGGCCTTCCTCGGCGAGGCGTTGGGCGACTTTGACGAATTCCTGGCGGCGCTCGCGGCTCATATCGGCGAGGGGGACGCGCACGAGTTGTCCGTCCACGGCGGGGTTGAAACCGAGATTGGCGAGTTGGATGCCTTTGGCGATGGCTTGGGTGAGGCTGCGGTCCCAGGGGGTGATAAGTATCATGCGCGGATCGGGGGTGCTGATGGCGGCGCAGTCTTTGATGCGCGACATGGCGCCGTAGGCCTCGACCATGATGCCCTCGACCATGGAGGGGGAGGCTTTGCCGGTGTGGATGTTGGAAAACTCGTGGAGGGTGTGATCCACGGCTTTTTTCATGCGGGCCTGAGCGTCGTTAACGAAGGGAGAGGACATGGGTGGAAGGGAAAGTTAAATGGGTGCGAAACACTGAAAGACCAATTACCAAGGACTTGGTCAGCCAAGGGCAATGCTCTAGGAAAAGTCCGAGATCTGTCGAGTCCGGCGGGAGGCACTATCGTTTATGATTTGCGGCGAGAGCGAGGGCGGCGGCGAGGCTTTGGCCGCTGATGGGCTTGCTGATGTAGTCGTCCATGCCGGCGGCCAGGCACGTCTCGCGGTCGCCTTCCAGGGCGTTGCCGGTCATGGCAATCAGCCAAGGGCGTTTGCTGACTGGGTAGTCGGCGCAGAGGCGGCGGGCGCAGGCGAGGCCGTCGAGTTCGGGCATTTGCACGTCGAGGAAGATGACGTCGTAGGGGGTGCGGGCGACGGCGGCGAGGACTTCGAGGCCGTTGGAGGCGACTTCCGCGCGATAACCGAGGCGCTCCAGCAAGAGGAGGGCGACGCGTTGGTTTATGGGCACATCCTCGGCGACGAGGATGCGGAACGGGTGGAGCTCAGCCAGCGAAGGGCTGGTTGCCGGTTGTCCGGGGGCGGGAACAGGGTGTTGGGGCGAGTGGAAAAGTTGCTGAAGCGTCGAATAAAGCACGCCGACTTTGACCGGCTTGGGCAGGATTTTGTTAATATCCATGCCATCGCGTGCGCAGGTGCTTTCCCCGAGGGTGTTCAGGGCGATGAGCGGAAGCTGGCGGGCGGAGCGGGTGCGACGGATCGCGGCGGCGAGGTTGTAGCCATCCATGCCCGGCATTTGCAGATCCACGATCGCCAGATCAAAGGGTTCGCCACCGTCAATCCAGTTGAGCGCTTCGGGACCGGAGGCGGCGGGGCGGACAATCATGCCCCAGCTTTGGGCTTGGTTTTGGAGGATTTGTCGGCTGGCGGGGTTGTCGTCCACGATGAGCACGCGACGGCCTTTGAAGTGTTCCGCATCGGGGTCTTGGTCCGGGCGGGGCTGAGCGGGGGCGGGGCGGGTGGGGATCTCCACGTGAAAGGTCGATCCGCAGGCAGACTGGGAATCGATCCAGATGCGGCCTTGCATCAGCGATGCGAGGCGAGCGCAAATGGCGAGCCCGAGACCGGTACCGCCGAAGTGGCGGGTGGTGGAGGTATCGACCTGGCTAAAGGATTTGAACAGGCGATCGCGGCGGTGGGCGGGGATGCCGATGCCGGTATCGCGCACGGTGAAGCGCAGCAGGCAATCGGGTGGGCGCGTGGAGTCGGTCGCGGCGGTGAATTGGCAGGAGAGGCTCAAAACCACTTCGCCCCGCTCGGTGAATTTAACCGCGTTGCTCAGCAGGTTGGTGAGGATCTGCCGGAGGCGGGTGAGGTCGCCGTATATGGCGAGGGGTGTTTCTGGGGTGAAGGAGACGAGCAGATCGAGACCTTTGGTGGCGGCGGAACGGGCAACGAGATCGAGGGCGCTCTCCACGCAATCGCGCAGATTTACGGGCACGGATTCGAGTTCCAGGTTGCCGGATTCTATTTTGGAGAAATCGAGGATGTCGTTGATCAACGCCATGAGCGTCTCGCCGCTGGAGCGGATGGTGCCGAGGTAGTCGTTTTGCTCGTCGTTGAGCGGGGTGTGCTGCAAGAGCTCGGTCATGCCGATGACCGCGTTCATGGGGGTGCGGATTTCGTGGCTCATGTTGGCCAGGAATTCGGCTTTGGCCTGGGTGGCGACATTGGCCTCGGCGGTAAGGCGGCGGGCTTCGGTGGTCGTCTCGGTGAGGATGTGGTTTTTCTGGCGGAGGGCGATTTCCGTCATGACCAAGGCGGCGAGGTCTTGGAGTAGCGCGATATCGGACCCGGCCCATGCACGGGTGTGGCCGTCGATCACACAGAACGAGCCAAGGATGTAACCATCGGGGTCGCACACCGGGACGCCGAGATAGGCGGCGACGCCGAGGTCGGGAATGGCTAGGTTGTCGCAAACGACGGGGTGGGCGCGGGCATCCTCGACAACGAGGGGCGCGCCCGAGGTCACGACGTGTTGGCAAAAGGAATGGCTGAGCGGGGTCTCGCGGGCGGCCGCGACCGGGCCTTCGAGGCCGATGGCGGATTTGAAAAACTGGCGGCGGTCGTCCACCAGCGAGAGCAAGGCGACGGGGGCGTTGAGCAGGCGGGCGGCCAGGCGGGAGACGCGATCAAAGGTGAGCTCGGCCTCGCTATCGAGGAGGCGCAGACGCTGCAGGGCAGCCAAACGTTCCGGGTCGGCAAGGGGGCGGGACTGCGTGGGCATGGTGAGGAATCGTTCGCGGTGAATTTGGCTGAGAACCCCTTAACTACGCGCACCGTTTAGAACGGAAAAGAAGCGGGTGAATTCGATGAGCGAACCCGCCGTAGATGGTGAACGCCTGCGCGAGGAGGCAGTCGTTGAGATGAGAACCGTTCCGGTGTATTTCAGCTATGCACCAGCGTGCCGACGGTTTCGCCGTGGATGGCGCGGGTGATGACGTCAGGGGCGTTCAAGTCGAACACCAGGATGGGCATGTTGTTGTCGAGGCAGAGGCTGAAGGCGGTGCTGTCCATGACGTTGAGGCGCTGTTTCAGGCAGTCGATGAAGGTGATCTTGTCGTAGCGGACGGCGTCCTCGTGTTTCTTCGGGTCCTTGTTGTAGATGCCGTCCACCTTGGTGGCCTTCATGATGATGTCGGCGCGGATTTCGGAGGCGCGCAGGGCGGCGGTGGTATCGGTGGAAAAATACGGATTGCCCGTGCCGGCGGCGAAGATGACGACGCGGCCCTTTTCGAGGTGGCGGATGGCGCGGCGCAGGATGAAGGGTTCGGCAACCTGGTTCATGGGAATGGCGGATTGCACGCGGCAGCTCACCCCCATTTTTTCGAGGCAATCCATGATGGCTAGCGAGTTGATCACGGTGGCGAGCATGCCCATGTAGTCGCCGGTGGTGCGGTCCACCCCGCGCTGGGAGCCGGTGAGGCCGCGGAAGATGTTGCCGCCGCCGATGACGACGCAGACCTCGACGCCGGTGTCGTGCGCGACCTTAACCTGGCGGCAGATGTCTTCGAGGATTTGCGGATCGATCGGGTCGGCTCCCTTGCCGCGAAGGACTTCGCCGCTGAGCTTCAGGACGATGCGTTTATATTTGGCGCTGGGGGAGGTTTTGGCCGGGCGTTCGCTCATGCGGGCAGAGGAAGCGGGCGCGGTGCGGAAGGGTCAAGCGCGACGCGGCCCGGTTTAGGCGCGAGACCGGGCCGGGAAATCGTGAGACGAGCGTGCGAATTGGTTTCCGTGTTGGGCGGGGATGACCGATGCTGGGCGCGGCCGCAAACCTGCGTGCCGCATACCCCTGAAACCCCATGCCAAATATCACCCCTGAAGTTATTGCCTCGAAGCTTATCCTGCGCGGAATCCATCTCGATCTGAGCGACACGATGCGGACTGCCTTTCACGAAAAAGCGGGCCGCCTCCTGCGGCATGAACCGCGCATCGACCGGGTGCGGATCGATGTGGATCTGGATAAAACGAAGGGCGCGCAGGCGCATTTCGTGGCCAAGGGACAGATCGAGATCAGCGGGCCTGACTTGGTGGCCTCGGTTGACTCCGATTCCGCTTACAAGTCGGTCGATCTGTTGATGGACAAACTCGATGGCCTGCTGCGCAAGCGGCACAGCGCGTTAAAGGAGAAGCGGCATCACCCGCACGCCGTGGAGCTGGGCGTGGATTTGCCCAAGGCAGTGGCGGAATAAGCCGCGTTCTTCGTGGGGTGGGGCGAGATATTGTACCTGGATGGGCAGCATTAATAGACAGTGAATAGCGGATAAATGAGGGTGTAGGTGCGCCCGGCAGGCTGCCGGGCGCAGCGGGGCTGCACTCCACCGGACGGAGCGATTTTAGGCGCGGAGGAGGAAGCAGACGGCGTGACTGACAGCGCAGCCCGGGGCTCTGGCGGGCGTGACCCGTGCCGGTTGGGAATAATATTGGGGAACCTTGCTAAGACCAAATGCACATTTTGTATCCATGTAACACCCCGCCCCTTTTTTAGGCACCCGCGCCTCAATAACCGCCCCCGCATCGTTCTCGACGGTCAATCTCCTGCCGAGGTTTTTCATGCTGCTATACAATCATCCATATTGGCTCTAGCGCCTGGTTCGGCCAGTGTTTTATAATTGAAGGGCCGACAGATCCATTCTGCCATGCCAGACTCTAGAAATGAACACTTTAAATTCTGCTTTATCAACTCGATAAAATATACGATACGTGTAACAAAAAATCTCACGATGCGGTCCAACGTATCGTGGATACTGCGGGCCAATATCAGGGAACGCTCGAAGGATTTCTACGCGATCAATTATTGCCCCACCGACCTTTAGGGCTACGGCTTCGCTTCCCTTTTCTATCTTATAGTATTTTACAATGTCCGCTAAGTCAGCCGAGGCCCGATAGGTCCAAATCAGTTCATAATCCATGAGGCAAAGCGCTTTTTAACTTCCTCGTGTGAAATAATACGGCCAGCGCTAATATCTTCTTCGGCCTCGTCGAGTGCAGCAAGAATCGCCAGCTCTTCGCTTACCACTTCATAATTAGCGTCTTCCGGGAGCGCACTAATAACTTGTATTGCGTTCTGCTTTAAGCTCATGTGTTCACTAGAACGCGGTGTCTAAGAAATGCAAGATTCGATTTTGCCCAACGTCATAGATATTAGCCGCACGGGTGCTTGGCGCGGAGACTGCGCAGCAGGATCCGTGACAAGCACCCGTGTTGGCTCTAGCGCCATGTTAGGCGTCTTAGTTCTTTATTTGTTTTGGCGTGTTAAGTTTAAAATTTACTGGAACACGCATACGAGACATTACAGGGACGCCGTTTTTTATTCCGGGTTCAAATTTCCAACTCCATGCTGCAACAACTGCCGCCGCAGCAAAAGAAAAGTCCTCAGGGCGGTCATCGATTGGAAAGGCTAACGCAACATTCCCATTTTTGTCTACAATAAACCCAATAATTACACTTCCTTCGATGCTAGCGCGATGCATTTCAGGTGGATAAATTGGCGATGCCATACTTATTATAATCGGAACCGAGTCCAGTTCTGATGGTTTGTGTAGATCTGTGAATTTAAGATTCCACCTTGCTATGTATTTCTGGATAAGAGCGTTTTGCTCTTCGCTTACTCTCGTGGTTCGCTCTGGTCCGATTAACTCTGCAATAGCAGGAGAAGTAGGTTCTCGAATTTCCTGTGAAAAGCAAAAACTGGTAAACGTGAGAATTACAGTAGCGAGAAAAGCGTTGCTTAAAGTATGTGTCATTTTATTTCTTTTCAGGCTGATAGTATTAATTATTTCGGGCTGATAGTTTAATTACGGTATTCTATTTTGCGGCTCCTGCCGCGAGTCTCGATATTCACTCCTGAAACAAAATTATTCTTCGTGCTGATGGTGCTGATTATTCGGTTCAGGCTGATGGTATTCTTCGATTACGGTTATTCAGTGCTTTCTTTGCCGAACGTCTTAGATGAGCCGCACGGGTGCTTGGCTCGGAGCCTGCGCAGCAGGATCCGTGACAAGCATCCGTGTTGGCTCTAGCGCCTGGTTGGGCTCCGTGGTTCTGGTTTT
>JAPLTN010000006.1 GCA_026398135.1 Verrucomicrobiota bacterium | reverse complement strand
CTCTGCGCTTCGCCTGACATGGGCGCCGTGATCGGCGCCTTTTGGGCTGCTTGGGAAGTTTCCATCCCAAGCCTATGTCTGCTATCGCATATAAAGTACAGTAAAAGAATGCCTTAACGGCATTGGGCTTAGGGCGTGTCTCTGAAATAAACCAGCCCATCGCTGAAGCTCTACGAGCGAGGGACAAAGGGCACTGGGCCAGCGTTGCCCTTGGCGGCATGGCCCGCTGGGCCACCTCCGCCTCGGTCGCCTTGGCCGAGCGCCCTTTCTCCCTCTCGCTGGCCCGGCTTATCTCAGAGACACGCCCTAGTTACTGGGAAATATTTTCATAGTAAGGCACGGTCCGTGCTGAAGGTTTGCCTCCCCTCCCGGCTTTTTCGCCGGATGGTGAAACCCCTTCTGGTTTTGAGCGTCTTTTGATCTCAAGCTCGGCTTGGTTTTTTTAAGTTACTATATATCAATTTTTTGCAGTTAAAATGAAACATCCCGTTCGCATCGCAGTCATCGCGTTAATCGTGCTGGCTGCCGGTTCCTCCTATTTTTTATTTAAGCCAAAGGCTCCGGCCGAGTTGGCCAAAGCTCCTGCGTCCGCGCCCGGTGTGGCGGCGGCGGGTGGTGCTGCCGCCCCGGGCGCGGGTGGCGTGGCCAAGGCTCCCGGCGGCGGTCCGGGTGGACCCGGTGCTGGTGCCGGCGGGGGCGGCGGCGCACGTCCCCCGGGCGGGGGTGGCGGTGCTGGTGCCGGCGGTGGCGGAGCCCCGATCCCGGTCACCGGGGTGAAGGTACAGCCCGTCCTGTTTGCCGAAACGATCGCGGCCAACGGCACGCTTCGAGCCGAGGAAAGCGTTGAGCTTCAAACGGAAGTGAACGGAAAGATCGTCGCGCTCAACTTTACGGAAGGTACCCCCGTTAAAGTCGGCGATGTGTTGGTGAAAATCGACGATTCCACCTTGGTTGCCAGCTTGCGCCGCGCCGAGGCCCGCCGGGAGCTCGCCCGGTTCCGTGAGCAGCGCCTGGCCAAGCTCGTTGACGAAGGTGGCGTGAGCAAATTCGACTACGATGCCGCCCGGAGCGAACTGGCCGTGCAGGAAGCCGAGTGCTCATTGATCCTCGCCGATATCCGTAAAACCGAAATTCGTGCACCTTTTGACGGCACCGTAGGTCTGCGCTTCGTCAGTCTCGGCGCCTACGTCAACCCAACCACCCGTATCGCGACGCTCCAGAAGGTATCGAATCTGAAAGTCGATTTCTCCGTGCCCGAGCGTTACGCGACGCGCATCCATGCCGGTGCGCCGGTTTCCTTCAAGGTCGCGGGCAGCCCCCGGGTTTTTACCGGCGAGGTTTACGCGGTGGAGCCCCGCATCGATGTGGGCACCCGCACGCTCCTGCTTCGCGCCAAGTGCAATAACCCCGACTTCGCGCTCATCCCTGGTATTTTCGCCGACATAGAGTTTACCGTTTCCCAAGCCGAAAACGCCCTGCTCGTGCCCGCGATTGCGGTGATTTCCGGCCTCGACGAACGCTTCGTCTTTATCGCCAAGGAGGGCAAAGCCCAGCGCGTCCGCGTCACCACCGGACCACGCACTTCGACCCAGGTCCAAATCATCAAGGGTCTCAATCCGGGTGACGTTGTGCTCACCACTGGCGTGCAGCAGCTCCGCCCCGGTCTCGCGGTCAAAGTCGATCTCGCCAAGTAAGTTCCTCCGTCCCCCTTCTCGCCGTGTCCATCGCATCCCTCAGTATTCAGCGTCCGGTCCTGACGATCGTCTCGTCGCTGGCCATCGTCATCCTTGGCACTCTTTCCATCACCCGGTTGGGCGTGCGCGAGTTTCCCAAGGTAGATTCGCCCGTCATTTCCATCAGCGCTTCCTATCCTGGCGCTAGCGCGGAGGTCATTGAGTCGCAGATTACCGAACCGATCGAGGCGGCGGTGAATGCGGTGGCGGGCATTCGGGCGATCACTTCCAGCAGTCGCGAGGGTTCGAGCAATATCACGGTCGATTTCGATATCTCCACCGATCTCGAAACCGCCGCCAACGACATCCGCGACAAGCTGGGCGCAGCCATTCGAAATCTCCCGGTGGACGCGAATCCGCCGGTGGTTAACAAAGCCGACGCCGACGCCCAGCCGATTTTCGGCGTTTTTATCTCCAGCAAGACCCGCGACATGATGTCGCTGACCGCCTACGCCGACACCATTCTGGAGCAGCTCCAGACCATTCCGGGCGTCAGCAACATCAACATGATCGGCGACAAGCGCTACTCGATGCGCCTCTGGATGGAGCCTGCCCGGCTTGCCGCTTATAATCTCACCCCGCTTGATGTCCGCCAGGCCCTGCAGCGCGAGAACCTGGAGTTACCCTCGGGTCGCATTGAAGGCGGCCAGGTCGAGCTGAGCGTGCGCACGCTCAGCCGTCTCGCCACGCCCGAGCAATTCAACAACGTCGTGATCAAGCGCAGCGGCGACCAAGTCGTGCGTTTCTCCGACGTAGGTTACGCCGAGCTGGGGCCGCAAAACCTGCGCAACACCGTGAAGGTAAAGGATGATCCGCTGATCGCCCTTTACGTTACCCCGCAACCCGGCGCGAACCAGATCGAGATCGCCGATCAAGTGGCCAAACGCATCGAGCGCCTGCGCAAGGAGCGTCCCGCCGATGTCGAGCTGGAGGCCGCCTTCGACAATACGGACTTCGTGCGCAAGGCCATCCTCGAGGTCACCGAGACCATGGGCATCGCCTTCGTGCTCGTGCTGGTGGTTATCTTCCTGTTTCTGCGCGACTGGCGCAGCACGCTCATCCCCGTCATCGCCATTCCGGTCTCCATTATCGGCACCTTTCTGATCATGGATTTAGCCGGGTTCTCGATCAACGTGCTGACCCTTCTTGGTCTGGTGCTCGCGATCGGTCTGGTGGTGGACGACGCCATCGTGGTTCTGGAAAACATCTACGCCAAAATCGAAAAGGGCGTCGCTCCGGTCGAAGCCGGCATCGAGGGAACCAAGGAAATCTTCGTCGCCATCATATCGACTACGGTGGCGCTGGCGGCCGTGTTCCTCCCGGTGATGTTCCTCGGTGGCGTCACCGGCCGCCTCTTCCGCGAATTCGGTGTCGTGATCGCCGGATCGGTGCTGATCTCGGCCTTCGTGGCGCTGACCCTTACGCCGATGTTGAGCGTGAAGATGCTCCGCGCCCACACCCATCACAACGGGTTCTATCGCGTAACCGAGCCCTTCTTTGTGGGTATCAGCCGGTTTTACGAAAAATCGCTCGCTGGCTTCCTCAAGATGCCGTGGCTCGCGCCCATCCTGCTGGTCGCCGCTATCGCCACCTGCATTTACGTGCCGGGCAAACTCCCGCGCGAACTCAGCCCGCTGGAAGATCGTGGTCGCCTGACCGTGCGCGCCACCGGCCCGGAGGGCGCATCCTACGACTACATGGTCACCAACATGGAAGACCTGCTAAAAGTGGTGAGTTCGACGGTGGGCGACGCCGTGAGCATCTCCATTATGCAGACTCCGGTGGGTTTTGGCGGCGGTACGGCCAACTCGGGTAGCATCCGCATGTTCCTGAAGGATAAGGATAAGCGGCTTACCCAGCAGGAACTGGCCGCCCGCTTGCAAGGTGCGATACGTTCGATCAGCGGCCTGCGCTCGGTAGTTTCCCAGGACCCCTCGATCGGTGAACGCCGTGGCGGCGGTTTATCGGCCCAGTTGGTTATCCAAGCGGCTGAGCTCGAAGACCTGCGCGATGTGGTGGAGCCGTTCCTGGAAAAAGCCCGGAAGAATCCGGCGTTTAGTTTCGTCGATTCCGACCTGAAGTTTAACCGTCCCGAGGTGCGGGTCGCCATTCAGCGCGACAAAGCCCAAACCTTGGGCGTGACGGCGGCGGATATATCCTCGACCTTGCAGGCGGCGTTGAGCGGCCAGCGCTTCGGCTACTTCATCCGCGAGGGTAAACAATACGACGTGATCGGCCAGCTCCTGCGCGAAGACCGTTCCAAGACCAGCGACCTCGGCGCGATCAATGTCCGCACCACCAGCGGCGAAATGGTGCCGCTGGATAACTTGATCAGTGTTTCCGAGACCAGTGGTCCGCCGCAGCTCTTCCGTTATAATCGTTACGTCGCGGCCACGATTTCCGGCACCTTGAATCCCGGCTTCACTTTGGGACAGGGTGTGGACGCGATGCGGGCGGTGGCGAAGGAGACTCTGGATGATCGCTACACCACAAGTTTGACCGGTGCGGCCCGTGAGTTTGAGGACAGCTCGTCCAGCTTGCTCTACGTGTTCGCGCTCGCGTTGCTTTTTGTGTATCTGATTTTGGCGGCGCAGTTTGAAAGCTTTAAGGATCCCTTCACGATCATGCTCACCGTGCCGCTGGCCTTGGCGGGCGCGCTCCTGACGCTCTGGGCGTTTAAGCAGACGCTCAACATCTACTCCCAGATCGGTCTGATTATGTTGATCGGTTTGGTGACGAAAAACGGCATTCTGCTGGTCGAATTCGCCACCCAGCGCCAGAACGCCGGCTTGAGCGCCTTCGAGGCGATCAAGGAGGCTGCTGCGGCGCGATTCCGCCCGATTTTGATGACTTCGCTCTGCACGGTTTTAGGCACGCTGCCCATCGCCCTGGCCTTGGGCGCGGGTGCCGAAAGTCGGGTGTCGATGGGCTTGGGTGTCATCGGCGGCCTGCTCGCGGGCACCGTGCTCACGCTCTTCGTTATTCCGGCGATTTACATCATCGTTGCTCGACGTCGTCCCGTCACTGCGGCCGCTCCGGTCTTGGTTGACGTGCCCGAGCCCGCCAAGGGTTAGACTAGAAGTTCGACTGCCGAATCTTGGGTTTGTTTGCAGTTCTACTTTGTTAACTCGGAAACACTACGGTGGAGATACCTGAAAATGGCCGCAAAAAGTCTCAAAACGCGCAAAATCAAACCTTCATTTTTGTGACTTCCGCGACTTTTTGCGGCCAATTCTCGTTATTAACAAAGTAGAACTACGGCGGGGTGCGGCGACCCCGCCCCACACCGGATTTTTACCCGCGGGCATTTCAGCCTTTCGCCCGTTCGCAAACCCCGTTTCGCTGGCCGCCTCCCAACCGCGCCACCATGCCCACTGCGAAAAAGCCGAACCCTTCCTCCTTGGTAAAACCTCGCACCGCCGTCGCTTCGGGCAAAAAAGCACCCGCGCCCGCCCGCCTGCCGAAAAAAACCTACGAGACCCGCACCGCCGTGCTGCGCGAACGCCTCGTTCAACTCCAAGTCGAGCTCAAGGCGCAGCCGTTCCAAGTGCTCTTCATCGTCGCCGGCGTGGCCGGAGCCGGACGCGGAGAAGTTTTGAATACCCTCGGTAGCTGGCTCGATCCGCGTGGCGTCGAGACGTTTTCCTTCGATCAACCCACCGACGAGGAGCGCACCCGCCCCTTCCTTTGGCGCTTCTGGCGCAGCCTCCCGCCCCAGGGCAAGATCGGCATCTACGCCGGCTCTTGGTACACCGAGACCCTCGCCGAAGAGGCCCGCAGCAAGAAGGAGCTCGCCACCCTCGACCACGATCTCGCCCGCATCCGCTCCTTCGAGAAGGCCATGGTCGATAACGACACCCTCATCATCAAGGTCTGGCTCAACCTCTCCAAAGACGCCCAGCGCGCCCGGTTCAAAAAATACGAATCCGATGCCAACACCGCCTGGCGCGTGACGGCCGACGACTGGCGGCACCATCGCATCTACGACCGGTTGGAGCGCACCGCCGTGCACATCCTGCAAGCCACCCATTCCCCCGCCGCGCCGTGGACCGTGGTCGATTCCGAAGATGAACGCGCCCGCAATCTCGCCGTGGGCGAGCTCTTGGTTAACCGCCTCACCGCCCACCAGGCCTTGCTCGCCCGCCTCGCCCGCACCCGTCCCAAGGCCGTGCCCGATCCCAAACCCAAACCCCTTCGGGCCTATGGCGCGCGCCGCTTGCAGGGTTTGCCGCTCGATCAGTTGATCACACCCGAGGAATACGAGGAGAAGCGCGACAAGTGGTTAAGCCGGCTCAACACCGCCGTGTCCGCCGCCAAGGCCGCCGGGCGCGCCATCACCTTCGTCTTCGAGGGCTCCGACGCCGCCGGCAAGGGCGGGGCCATTCGCCGCCTGACCAGCGCCATCGACGTGCGAGACTACCGGGTGTACTCCATCGCCAAGCCGACCGAAGAGGAAAAGTCCCACCACTACCTCTGGCGTTTTTGGCGTCACGTGCCGCGCGACGGCCAGATCGCGATCTACGACCGCAGCTGGTACGGCCGCGTGCTGGTCGAGCGCTTGGAGGGCTTTTGCCGGCCCGACGAATACCAACGCGCGTTTACCGAGATAAATGACTTCGAGCGCCAGCTTACCGAGCGCGGCCAGATCGTGATCAAATTCTGGCTGCACATCAGCCGCGCAGAGCAGCTCGCCCGCTTCCGGGCACGGGAGACCACCGCGTTCAAAAATCACAAGATCAACGCCGAGGACTGGCGCAACCGACGCAAGTGGGACGGCTACGAAATAGCGGTTGGCGATATGCTCGCC
Organism: Verrucomicrobiota bacterium; assembly: GCA_026398135.1. Classification (GTDB taxonomy): domain Bacteria; phylum Verrucomicrobiota; class Verrucomicrobiia; order Opitutales; family Opitutaceae; genus IMCC26134_A. Next base: position 113,663 of record JAPLTN010000006.1, on the reverse strand, counting down.
CTGACCGACACGGCTGCCGCCCCCTGGCACCTCATCCCCGCCAACGACAAACGCTACGCCCGCCTGCAAGTCCTCCGCACCTCCTGCCGCGCCATCCAGGCCGCGCTTGGTAGCTGATGAAGCTAGTAAGCTAGTAGAGCTGGTAAGCTAGTAAGCCTCGAACCCTCTTAGCCTCCTGCTTCCGCTTACTAACTTACTAGCCGTACTAGCTTACCAGCTTACTAGCTCTTCCGCCCTACTAGCTCTCACAAATGCGTTGGCTTCTCCTCACTTCCTCGACCGGCACCGGCCATAACATGCGGGCCGATTCCCTCACCCACTGGGCACGGGACACCTTGGGCGAGGGGGCGGTCCAGTTTCACACCCAGCAGGTGCTGGAGGATACCCATCGCGTTTACCGTTTCGGCGTCGGGCTGTATAATTTTATCCAACGCCGCGCGCCTTGGTTGCATCACGTCTATTTCAACTACCTCGAAATCGCGGGCATGCACCGCAACGCGAGCCGCATACTCGGGCGGCAGCGTTTTCGCACCCTGTTGCGCGAGTACCGTCCGGATCGGATCGTGAGCGTGCACGCGCATACCAACCACGGCTTTTTCGACCTCGCCCGCCAGGTCGCGGCCGAGGACCAGGTGACCGCCCCGACTTGCGTGACCTACTGCGGCGAATTGTTCGCCGGCTACGGTTTTTCCCGCCACTGGACCAATCCCCGGGCCGACGGCTTCATCGGTGCGACCGAAGAGGTTTGCGCGGCCGCGCGCGCCGTCGGCACCCCGCCCGAGCGCATCGTGCACGGCGGGTTTTTGCTGCGTCCGCCCTTTTATCAAAGCCCCGCCGAGCTGGAGCCCGCCGCCGACGCCCTGGCGCGCGAGCTCGATCTGCGGCGCGACCGGTTCACCCTCTTGCTCAGCACCGGGCAGGCCGGGGCCAACAACCACGCGGCCATCGTCGAGCAGTTGGCGCGCACCGACGGGGAAATGCAGGTCATCGCCCTGTGTGCCCGGCGGGCGGATACCGCCGCCAGCTTGGAGCGGCTGGCGTCGGCAGCGCCCCGGCTGCGCATCCGCGCCCTTGGGCCGGCGGATCCGGCGCGCATGGCCACGCTCAAATACTTTGCCTCCGCCGTGCTGGCGCGGCCCGGCACCGGGGCGACCAGCGAGGCCATCCAGCTCGGGGTGCCGCTCATTCACAACGGCATCGGCGGCATCATGCCGCAGGAGTTGATCACCGTGCAGTATTGCAAGCAGCACGCCTGCGCCCTGACCGCCCGCACCCCGGCGGAGGTCGCCGCCGCCGCCCTGCGCATCAAACGCGAGCCCGGTCTGGCCGACGCGCTTCGTCAGCGGCTCGCGCTGGCCCGCCCGCCGGGACGCCCCGCGCAGATCGTGAAGTGGATCGCCCGCCGCCAGCCGGTGGGCCCGGCCAATACCGCGCATCCCTTTGGGGCTCCGCCCGCCGACGGAGCTTAATACCGTGAAAATGCAGCGATTTTTACTTGTAGGGCGGGGTCGCCGCACCCCGCCGTTCGCAAACCGGGTCACGCCACGGCGGGGTGCCGCGACCCCGCCCTACACCCTGAAAGCATGATGCTGCTTGCCGCCCGCCATCTCGAAGCCGTCCTGCCCGCGCTGGCCTTGCTCGCGCCGCATGATGCCGAGCTGCGTCGCGCCGCCGCCGGGTCGCGGACCTTCGCGGTCGCGCTGACGGTGCGCGGGGCCGCCGCGCCGCGCCGGCTGGCGTTCGCGGCCGAGGGCGGCATCACCACGGCGAGCGCCGCGCAGACCGGCGATTTACGGCTGTGGTTTCCCACCGCCGGACAGTTTTTGCGCGTGGTTAACCAACAACCCGCGCTTTTGTTACCCTTGGGTGGTTGGGGTTCCTTGGGTCAGGTCGGACGTTTTGCCGCCGCCGGGCGGCGGCTGGACCGGCTCCTGCGCGATCCGCGCGAAAATCCGGCCTTGTTCGCCTACGGCAATCTGGCGGTCGGGCTGGCGGGAGTCGCGGTCTGGCTGCGCCTGCATCCCGCCGGAGCCGAGCGGCGGGCCCGCTTGGGCGACGGTGTGGCCACGTTTGCCTGCACGGCTTTGCCCGCGCCGCTCTGGCTCGATTTGCGCACGCTCACCAGCGGGGTCGGGGCCGCGCCGCGTCCGCCGATGGTCGAGCTTACTTTCGCCGATTTGCCCACGCTGCTGGCCGAGCTGGAGCATCGCTTGGACGCTCTCGCCGCGCTGGGGGGCGGAGAATTGCGCATCCGGGGCCACCTGCCCGTGGCCGAGGGGCTCGGACTGGTTTTGAACGAGGTGTCGCGTCTTTTGAATCCTGCGCCTCGACCCGGAGCGGAACGGCATTCGCAAGCGAACGCCCTACCCCGACAAGCACCGTAATTCCCCCGTTATTATACCCATTCGTGGTCAAGATGAGCAAAAAGTCTGAATTGGCCGGGGACGGCCAACGCTACACAAATAGCCAGACGTGAGTAAGCTATGCATTATATGTAGAGTTGGCCGTCCCGGCCAATGCAGCTCAACTTGAAGGCGAACTAGAATTACGTTCTACCAGCTCTAAAGCTCATGTCTCTTAGCTATCCTCGTTCCGCCGCTCTTTTCGACCGTGCCCGCCGCGTCATTCCCGGCGGTATCTACGGCCACGTGACTCCGGCGGCGACGGTGCCCGGGGCGCTGCCTTCGTATGCGGAGGCGGGGCACGGTGCGCGTTACCGCGACTTGGATGGGCACGAGTTTATCGACTTCATGTGCGGCTACGGCCCCTTGCTGCTCGGTTATCACCACCCCGAAGTGGAAGCGGCGGCGGATGCGGCCCGCGCGCGGGGCACCTGTTTCAACCATCCCACGAGCCTGATGGTCGAGCTGGCGGAAGCCTTGGTGGCGCGGATCGATTTCGCCGACTGGGCGGTGTTTGCCAAAAACGGCTCCGATCTCACCACCTGGGCGGTGCAGGTGGCTCGGGAGGCCACCGGGCGGCGCAAGGTTTTGAAGGCGCGCGGCGCTTACCACGGCACCCACGCGTGGTGTTCACCCGGTCACGGCGGCCTGATCGCGGAAGACCGGGCCCACGTGCACGAGTTTGCCTGGAACGACGTTGCGGAGCTCGAAGCCCTTTTCGCCGGATTGGCGGGCGATGTGGCCGCGTTGATCGTCACGCCCTTTCACCACCCAGCCTATGCCGACAGCGTGCTGCCGACGCCGGAATTCGTGGCGGCGGTCAACCGGCTCTGCGCCGCGCACGGCGTGCTTTTAGTCCTCGACGACGTGCGGTGTTTTCCGCGTTTGCACAGCGGTGGTTCGCACCGCGCTTACGGCTGGCGGCCCGACCTGGCGGTGTATTGCAAAGCCCTGGGCAACGGCCACCCGATCGCGGCCTGCGCCGGCCGCGCCGCCTACCAGGTGGCGGCGAGCAAGGTGTTTTTGACCGGCAGCTACTGGAACGACCCGGTGCCCATGGCGGCGGCCCTCAAAATCCTGGAAATCAGCGCCCGCGACGCCGTGCCCGAAGTGCTGGCGCGCGCGGGGCGGCGTTTTGTTGAGGGGTTTCTCGCGCTGGGGGAAAAGCACGGCGTCCCCCTCATCGCGAGCGGACCGCCGGCCATGCCCTATGTGCGGGTGGCGGAGGATCCGGGATTCCAGCGCATGCAGGATCTCTGCGCCGCCGCCGCGCGGGAAGGGGTTTACCTGCACCCGCACCATAATTGGTTTTTGGGCACGGCCCACACCGACGCCGAAATCGACGAAGCCCTGGCCCGGATCGACCGTGCGCTGGCGCGCTTGGTTTAAACTGCTAAATTTCGCTAAACATCGCTAAATAAGAATTTTAAGACCGTATTAGAGGGTTTTTATTAGTGACCATGAGTGTTCATTAGTGGTTGAGAAAATGAGTTTGGAAAGTCCGATGCCCGAGGTTCGATTTAGCGGCCTTTAGCGAAATTTAGCGGTTCAAAGATTCCGACTCCGCCTGTTTCAGCCGGCTTCTTTGCGGTATTAATCATTTAAATACCTCGGCGCTTTCAGAGGTAAAATCGAGGTTACGGCGCGCGCATCCGGGCTCTGTTCAAAAAAAGTTCCAAGAATTTTTCAGGTGGCAGCGAAACTGCTAAAAGCGGGTTTCAACGCCCGCACTGACTGCGGGCATTAACCGGCCAACTATGATGTCCAAAAAAAACCGTATCGCCCTCATTGAGCGGGCGCTCTCCCTGACAAACGGACTGTCCTCGGCGAAAGCCGGAAAGTCGCGCGTATTCCGTAACTCCGTCTTCGTCGCTGGCGCCTTCGCGGCCTCTACGACTTTTGCCCAGACCCCCGCCGCCGCTCCCGCGGCCGAGCCCGTTTACGAGCTCGAAGCTCTCACCACCACGGGCGAAGGCATGTCCCGTGCTACCAACACCATTAGCGCTGCGGATGTTAAATTAACCGTTCCTGGTGCCTCGATCGAAAAATCGCTCGCGCAAATCCCCGGTATCAACGTAACCACCCGTGACCCATTCGGCCAATACGAGAGCGCTAACGACGTGCGTGTTCGCTCCTTTGGTATCAGCCAAGTGGCGGTGAATATTGACGATGTGCCCATGGGTAGCAACGGTGCCCGTTTCGGTCTTCCCGCTGGTCGCGTAACCGATGGCGAAAATCTTTCCCAAATCACCGTATCACAAGGTGCTGGTGATGTAACCACCCCGGCCTCCGAAGCCTTGGGCGGTGCGATCAAATACTACACCACCGATCCGACCAAGGAAGCCGGCTTGCAGGTAAAGGGCAGCTTTGGTGACTTTGACTACTCGCGCCAATTTGTTAAGGTTAACACTGGTGAAATTGTACCTGGTGTTGCCGCTTGGGTCTCGGCCTCGGATATGAAATTCAAGGCAATCGGCGTGCCAGAGGATAGCACGGTGAAGAAGGTGGAATCAAAGGTCACTTACACTAAGAACAAGTTCAAGGGCATGGTCTCTTACACTTGGAACAATCGTGACGACTACGACACCTCGGCCACCCGCTATGACTATTATAAGGTCATGGATACTGGTAATGTTAATGCCCTGTATCCAGATGCGGCTTATCGCGGTGGATTACTCGGTGGCGGCGCTACCAATGTAACCACCATTCTGCCCAAGATGGCGCAGTATGGATTTACCGATTATAACATTGGCAGCACTGGTGCAAATTATACTCCTGGCACGAACACCACCATTTCTGGTGTTACTCGTAACTACAGTGATAAATTGCGTAACAACGGACCTTTTGCAAAGACCGATGCTACCCAAAACCTAGGTGATGGTTTGAACTCGGGTTATTACAAGTGGCAGAAAAACGGTCGCCAGGATAATTTCTTCCGCGGCAAGGGCGAGCTTGATGTCACCGAAGACCTAAAGCTTACCGCAGTCGGTTATTACCACAAGCGCGATTACTACGGCACCTTCCCGGTGGCCCGCTCTAGTATTGGCGCTCAGATTCAAGACGCCTATGTACAATGGAAAGCACAGGGTAACACCGGCGTGCGACCAGATTTATATCCTACTTACGCCTACAAACTTGGCGGCGCATTGGTTCCTCGCGGAACCCCTGGAGCGACTCCCGTGGGCTGGACTGAATTAGGTGCGACAAATGGCATTTTAGACAACGGCGAAGCTTTGAATTACGGCTCCACTCCCACCGAGTTTAGCTCCACTCATGCGATCGTTGGCAAAGACTCTACCACCGCCAGTATCAGGTCTGCTATCCCCGGTCACACTGCTCGTTATGAGACCATCGACGGTGATCGCACCGGCGGCGTGCTCAAGGCTGATTACGAAATGGATAATCACACCTTCACGGTGGGCATGTGGTATGAGTATGATTCTTACTACGCCACGCGTCCTCAGTTTAACTTGGCCAATGGCGGGTTCAACGGGCCCTTCTTGATGGACCAGATGCTCTTTAATAATTACGAGCGCCAGATCGACACGACCATCATGAACGCATTCGTGCAAGATAGCATGAAGTTCATGGATGATAAGCTGGGCGTCACGGTAGGCACCAAAATGCTCTATGGTGACCGCACGACCGAAGGTTACCTAACCACGGCTGATTGGCGTGCTCTCCGTAATCGCACTAATGATGCTACCTACGAGGATTATTTCCTGCCTCAGGCGAGCGCGGTTTACAAGCTCTCGGCCAACTACGAAACCTTCTTCAGCTATGCGCAATCCTTTGCCATGCCTACGACCGATGTTTTGGTGGGGCTTAACAATCCCGGCATCGACCCCGCGATTGCAGGCGAAGAGGCTGAGACCTTCGAGTTCGGTGTCCGCTATATCGGACAAACCTTCGGTGCGAATATCAGCGTTTTCCAAACTACCTATGATAACCGCGTAGGCACGCTTTCGCTCACCACTGAGCAACAGCGCGAGCGCTTGGTGGAAAATGCCGTGGGTTCGTCTTACTTCACCAACGCCGGAGCCATTGTTGCCAAGGGTGTTGAAATCGGAACGGAATGGAAGACTCCGCTGGAAGGCTTAAAAGTCGCCGCCTCTGGTTCCTTCTTGCAGTCCAAGTTCGATGATAACATCCGCGTGGCTTATGCCACGTGGCATGATAACAGGAACACTAGTCTGAGTGCCGCAGATCGCGCTACTTTGGCTGATTATCGTGCATACTACGAGGCTTCGGCTGAAAAGGTAACCACCGGTTCCACGGCTGGCAACGCGATCTATTCGACTGCCAAGATCAAGGGCAACCAGCAGATCAATACGCCTGAGTTCGCGGGCCGCCTTGATTTGACCTATACCTGGAAAAACTGGAGCACGACCTTCGGCACCGAATATCGTGACGCCGTGTTCCTGAATATCTTCAACACCGAAGAAATTCCCGCCTATATTAAGAACAATCTTAATATTTCCTGGCGCGGCAGCAAGGGTTCTAAACTCGAGCCACTCGGGGTAAGCTTGTCGGTGAGCAACCTGTTTGATAATTATATCCTCTACAGCACTGCTAACGGTAATTCTCCGGTTCCCGCTCAGGAGTGGGGTGGTTCTGTAGCGCCTGACTACGGACGCACCATGATTCTCAGTGTCGAGGCCCGTTTCTAAGGCTCGTTTGAGATTCTATAAAGTTTAGCGCTGAGCGCCGCGTCGAAAGACGCGGCGCTCTTTTTTTGTCGCGTGTAGAATCGGTCGCTGACCGGTTCCGCTTTTTTCGGGCAAGTTAGAAAAAGGAGTTAGAAAAAGGGGGCAGTCAGAAAAAGGGGGTCAAGTCGTTACATCGTAACATTTCGGGCACGGTATAGTCTGATGCGGAGGGCTTCGGGCTTACCGAGGGCTAAGTGCTCGGCAATCCAGCGGTAAGGGGCGCCGGACGCGCGCAGATCTATGGCGACCTTTAGACGTTGCTGTACATTTACTTTGGTTAGTGCGTCTTTCCCTGTGGCCTTTTTGGTTAGGTTCCACGTGGATAAAGTCTCTAGCCAAATGCGTTCCCATTTAGCCGTTCGGATCTGGGCGGCCTCTTCATGCGACATCCCGGTTAAAACGACTTGAGCGTAGTCCTTCGCGAGCGCGCTTCGCCAGCCCGACGTGCCAATTGCCCAACCTTTAGACATTTTCTTAAAGCCAAGTCGCTTTTGCTCGGCCTCATCTGCAGCGATTATCTTAAAACGGGATAGGTCATTCTCCCAATCCGAAATCGTGTCCGACAAGCCTCGCGCCGTCATTACGCGCTCACCGGTTTGTCCGCGCAGTCGCTCGCCCTTGCAGAAGCGCGGTAAACTTCCCCAGGGTAGGAACCCAAGGTCTCCAGCGTTTCGATGCCCGCACGGACGGAGTTGAGGTGAATGTAGTCCACCAGCCGGGTGAGCGCGGCGGTGTCTTCAACGATCAAGGATTGATAACGCCCCTGAAACACATGCCCGCGCTCCTTACGTAGACGGTTGAATCGAGTGGCAAAGCTGCTTTGCAAGTTGTGTGCACCATCCACCAGATTTGGCTGCGGGGTCTCCACGGCCAGATGGTAATGATTGGACATGATGACATAGGCATGTATCCGCCAGCCGTAGCCTTCCAGCGTTTCCCGTAACGCATTCTCGAAGGCAAACTTGGCTCCATCGGTCTCAAAAATGTGCGCTCGGTAATTTCCTCGATTGATAACGTGATAGAGGCCGCCCTCGGATTCGACGCGTAACTTGCGTGGCATAGTAGCAAACGATGCCAAAAAGGCGCTTAATACCAATTCCCCCATGGTTTTAGACTTATGAAACGATAATTGGTGTAGCACCGGTCGGGCGACCGGTGCTACATGGACATGGACGATGCGGCTCGGTTTGCGAACGGCTGGGTGCGGCGACCCTGTCCTACACGGACTGGCGGTTATGGGAAGAATGGGATTGTCATTTAAGGTAAAATTACTCAGCTTACTGAGTAATTTGTTTTTAACGAGCGCATCCTATGATTAGAGAATTCATTAGTCTATTGTTAACTAAGCGCTTACAGGAGCCGAGGCGCTTTATTCAAGTACTTGCTGGTTCCCGTCAGGTGGGCAAAACGACGCTCGCCCGGCAGGTGATGACAGGCGTGAGCGGTAACGCGCACTATGCTTCGGCCGACGAGCCGGCGTTGAAGGGCCGGGAGTGGATCCTGCAGCAATGGGAATTGGGTCGGCTAAACGCGAGACGAGGCGAAGCCCTATTGATCCTCGATGAAATCCAAAAAGTGCCGGACTGGTCCGAAATCGTGAAGCGGCTTTGGGATGAGGATACCCACGCTACCATTCCGCTAAAAGTCGTGCTCCTCGGTTCGTCTCCCTTGCTGATTCAAAGCGGATTGACGGAAAGCCTCGCCGGCCGTTTCGAGGTCATACCGGTGCCACACTGGTCGTTCCCGGAAATGCAAGAAGCCTTTGGCTGGGATGTGGAACAGTTCATTTACCATGGTGCCTACCCGGGTGCCGCGCCCCTGATTTCCGACCCCGAAAGGTGGCGGCGCTACATCATGGAATCGCTTATTGAAACGAGTATTTCGCGCGATATTTTGCTCATGACCCGGGTGGATAAACCCTCGCTTCTGCGCCGCCTTTTCCAGCTCGCCTGCGACTACTCCGGGCAGATTCTTTCCTACCAGAAAATGACCGGTCAACTGAGCGACGCTGGCAATACGGTGACGCTCGCCCATTACCTGCAACTTTTACAGGGAGCGGGCATGGTGGCGGGTTTGTCGAAATTCGCCGGTGGCAGGATTCGCCAACGCGGGTCGAGTCCCAAGCTACAGGTTTTGAACACCGCGCTTATGAGCGCCTCGTCCGGTCTAGGTTTTGAAGAAACCCGCCGGGAATCCGAGCGTTGGGGCCGCCTGGTGGAATCGGCGGTCGGCGCGCACTTGATGAGCAGTACGCTGGGCACCCCGGTTGAGGTGACTTATTGGCGGGAACGCAATCTGGAGGTCGATTTTGTACTGCAACGCGGAAAGACGCTCGTGGCAATTGAAGTAAAGAGTGCCGGACGGCGCGGGAAAATGGAAGGTATGGAAGCCTTTCGCCGCGAATTTGCCCCCCTGCGTACGCTTCTGGTCGGGGCTGATGGCATTTCCTTGGAGGAATTCCTCTCCACCCCGGCATCGTCCTGGCTGGAAAAATAGTCGGAGGCAGAACGGCGGAGAGCGGCGACCCCGCACTACAGGGTAACTTGATGGGTAAACCTTATTGGTCGTTCGACTTTCGGCGGCGTGCCGCTCACGGTTTTCTTATGTGCGCCGCTGCTCCCAGTCTGCTGTTTTACGCCGATACCCACGCCAGCCGTGATTTGCTCTATTTTGGCCGGTTCGAGTGTCACGACCCGTTCATCGCTTTTGAAGTCGGGGGGAAAAAAGTCGCGGTGCTCAACGCCCTCGAATTCGGGCGCGGGTTAAAGGAATCGGCGTTCGACGAGATCTTGTCGCTCGAAACGCTCCAGTCCGAGTTGCGGGTGCGTTATCCGGACACGCCGCGTTTCGGCCCGGCGGACATCATCGCGCTGCTCGGCACCAAACTGGGCATCGGGTCCTGGCGGGTACCGGAGGAGTTTCCCGCCGGTTTGCTGGAACGGTTGCGGGCGCGGCATTTGCGAGTCGAGGTGGCGGCCGAGGCGGTGTTGCCCGCGCGCGAGATCAAAACCGCCCGCGAGGCGGCGGCGATTCGGGCGGGCAACCGGGTGGCGGCGGCGGGTTTCGTGGCGGCGGAGGGTTTGTTGCGGCGCGCCAAGATAGCGGGGAAAAAACTGGTGCTCGACGGGCGGCCGTTGACCTCGGAGCGGGTGCGGCTGGCGATCGAAATCGCCTGTCTGGAGGCGGGCGGGCTGGCGCTGGATACGATCGTGGCCGGGGGCGATCAGGCGTGCGATCCGCATTGCCGGGGGCAGGGTCCGCTGCGGGCGAACGCGTTGATCATCGTGGATATTTTCCCGCGTCATACCGCCAGCGGGTATCATGGCGACATGACGCGCACCTATCTGAAGGGGCGGGCCTCGGCGGAGCAGCGCGCCTTGGTGGAGGCGGTGGCGGCGGCGCAAAAGGCGGCGCGGCGGGTGTTGCGGGCGGGGGTGATTTCCGCCGCCGTGCATCAGGAGTGCGTAAACGTCTTTGCCGCGCGCGGCTACGAGACCAAGGCCACGCCGAAGGGTTCGGTGGGCTTTTTTCACGGCACCGGTCACGGGCTCGGGCTGGCGGTGCATGAGGCACCGCGGGTGTCCGCTCCGGTGCAGGAGCCGCTCAAGCAGGGCGCGGTGGTTACGGTCGAACCGGGCCTGTATTATCCCGGGCTGGGCGGCTGCCGGATCGAGGATGTGGCGTGGCTGACCGAGACGGGGCACCAACTCCTATCGAAGCATCCGTATGCTTGGGAAATCGGGTGAACGCTGAGGCTGGCGGGGATGGGGTTCGGTGAGGTCCAATTCGCAGTCAAGATGAGCAGAAACTCGGAATTGGCCTGGGACGGCCAACACTACACAAATCACCTGATGTGATTAATCTATGCATTATATGTAGGGTTGGCGGTCCCGGCCAATGCAGCTCAACTTGACAGCGCACTGGAATAAGGTCCGGGGAGCGCCCCCGTCTCGGGGGCTGGCTTCGGCGTCTCGCCGAAGCCGTCTGAGGGTCGGAGCCTTGGGCGGGACGCCCAAGGCGGCACCCGGGACGGGTGCGCTCCCCGGACCGACGGATTCCCCGGACTGACGGACCTCGGAAACGGGGAGGCGGCAGGCCTGGGTTTACCAGCCGACCGAGCTGCGCTGGCCCTGCTTGGTGATCTGGGTTTCGTCTTCCCAGACGGCCAGGCCGTCTTTGACGGTGGTGAGGCTGAGCTGGAAGGTGTAGGTGGTCTGCTGGGTGCTGCCGCTCTTCACACGGTCTTCGAGCAGTTTACCCGAGAGGGTGTAGTAGGGGAGGGTGGTCTTTTGTTTCTCGCCAGCCATGAAAGAGCCCATCGCGCCGACGTCGGCGGCCATGGCGTCCTCGGCTTTGCCATCGGGCCCGAGGGTGGTGGTGGTGACGATCTTGCCGGTCTTGTTGAGGGCGACGCGGATCTTCTTGGTCAGGGAGTCGGTGTCCACCTGCTGCTGGGTGTTGTTGCGGATGCGGGAGACGGCCATGACGGCGGGCAGGCTGGGGGCGCGTTCGAGCACGTTGGATTCGAGGAGGGAGGCGACGAGTTTATCGGCGGCGTTGTTCCAGTCCTGGATGTTGATCTGGTTGAGGGAAACGATGGTTCCGGTGCCTTGGGAATCGACGTATTTGGCGTCGTTTTTGGTCGCGCAGCCGGTAAAGGCGAGGGCGAGCGCGGCGGTGGTGGTGGCGAGGACGAGTTTGTTCATGAGGAAGAGGGAAAAGCGGGGAGCAGGGATCGAGGAGCGAGGTGACGGAGAATTAGTTTTTCTCGCGGAGTTTCAGGCGGAAGTCCACCGCGCGGGGGCTGGTGGCGATGGCGGAGATGGCGCGCTCTTCCTTGCCTTCGAGTTGGAGCTGTTTCCAGCCGCCGGCGGGGCTGGAGAGTTCCATGCCGTCGGAGGCGATCCAGTCGAATTTGTAGTCAAAGGCCTGGGCTTTGGAGGATTTGTTTTGGAGGGTGACCTGGATTTTGAGCAGGTCGCCGGAGACTTTGGCCTGGTTTACCGAGGCGATGGCGACTTTGCGGGCGAGGGTGGAGTCGGTGATGAGGCGCTGGTCGGGCACGTAGTCCGGGGTGGCCTGGGGCTGGGCGCGGGAGACGGTGTTGACGCTGGTGGCGCAGCCGGTGGCGAGGAGGGCCAGGGCGGCGGCGGGAAGGAGGACAAAGAGGGAACGTTTCATGGGAGCAGGCGGGTTATTTTTTGAGGATGAATTGGGTGGCGAGCAGGGGCGCGGAGGCGGCCGGGCTCTTTACATAGACGACATTTACGGCGGCGGGTTCCACTTGAATGGTGGTGGTCTGGCCGGCGGCGGAGAGGGTGAGGATGCGATTTGCCGGGGTGGCGAGGCGGGCGTATTGGAACTCCTTGGGCAGGCTGCGCCAGGTGCGGGTGTCGGCGATGTTGACGGCGGCCTGGGTGGCGGCGCTGGCGAGTTTGAAGAGGAAGGCACCGGTGGAGCCGGCCTGGTCCTGGATTTGTTTTTGGAGGATGGCGTCGATGGTGGCCTTGGTGGCGGTGGAGATGAGGGTCTTGGTCAGGATGGTGGGCCACTCGTTCTTAAAATCGAGGGCGACGACGCTATCGATGGAGGCGACCAGCGCGGTGGTGTAGCCCGCGCCTTCGCCGGTGGTGATGGTGAGGGAGGGGGCCTGGCCGGAGACGGTCTCGATGCGGGGGAAGGCGGCTCCGACGTAGGAGATGCCGTCGGTGACGAGGAAGAGGGGGATGTCGATGCGGGTCTGGTCGCGGTAGGGGGCGGAACCGGTCTCGAAGATTACATAGGTGAGGGAGCCGGGGGTCATGGGCTGGGAGCCGGGAGACGGGGCGGCGGGGGCCACGGTGGTGTCGGCGGTCACAGCGGCGGCCACGGCGACGGCAGGAGCTGCGGTGCCGGTGCCGGCGGCGGGTGAAGCAACCGGAGCAGCGGGCGCGGCCTGGCGCTGGAGGTCGGGCTCGACGGCGGTGTAGTCGGCGGGCACGTAGGGGTTGCTGGGGGCGAAATTCAGGACGCGTTCCCAGGATTTGCGGGCGCGTTCGAGGTCGGAGGCGTCGGCGGCCTGGTGGGTGAAGACGAGGGCGTCGAGGAAGGTGGTGAAGGGGTTGACGTAGTCGCCGTAGGGGAGGATGGCGGCGTTGAATTTGCCTTCGATGGCGGAGAAGCCGGCGGAGGTGCGGGGGTCGGACTTGGCCTGGTCCACGTCGTAGGAGGAGCCCTGGCGGCCCTTTTCGTCCTGCACGCCGCCGGATTTGGCTTCGTTGGCGAGTTTTTGGGCTTCGGCGATGCGTTTGGCGTTGGCCTCGACGGCGTCGCGCTGGCGCTGGAGGGCGCGGTTGAGCTCGACGCGGGCGGCGTCGGAATCGCCGAGTTGGAGGTAGTTGAGAGCCTGGTAGGTGTGGAGCATCACCTTGTCGTAGCCGCGGCCGCGGTAGGGGATGTTGGCCTGGTTGGTGAGGAGGGCGGCGCTTTCGGCGCTGACGCTGAGTTTGGCTTTGGCTTCGTAGTCGTCGATGCGGCGGGCGGCTTCGTCGAAGGCGGCGACGGAGCGGGTGAGGTAGGCGATGCGGGGGGAGACGGCGGCGGCGGGGGCCTCGTTGATCGCCTGGTTGGTCTGGGTCTGGTTGGCGGCGGCCTCGGTCTTGGCGGGAACCGCGGGGGCGGGGATGTTGCCGAGGGCGGCGGAGCGCAGGATGGCGCCTTGTTCGAGGCGGTAGAGGATGGCGTCTTTGGAGTCGCGGTTTTTCTCGGCGTCCTTGTCGGCCTGGGCCACGGCGGAGGCGAGGTCGCCGGAGCGCACGGCTGAGTCGCGGGAGGCGGTTTGCTCGGTGTAGGTCTGGCAGCCGGTGAGGGCGAGGGAGCCGAGCAGGAGAACGGCGGTGATCAGGCGGCGCGGACGGATGGGCATGGAGTGGTGGTGAAGCTGGTAGAGCTGTAAGCTAGTAAGGGGGAGAGCAGGGAAGACGGAGAGGCGGGGTGCGGCGACCCCGCCTTACAAGTGGAGACGGAATTATTGGGCGACGCGGCGGACGATGGCGCCGCGGTCGATGCCGAGGTCTTCGCCGGAGATTTCGCCTTGGGCGGTTCGGGGGGTGACGCGCTGGATGCGTACCTTGCCGACGGGCATTTCTTCGCGGCCGAGGGAGGCGCCGGTGTCGGGGTCGGTGAGTTCGGCACCGAGGGCGAAGACTTCCCAGAGCTGGCCGGCGGCGATGCCGGTGCCTTCACCGCGGTTGATGGTCACGATCTTGCCGGTCTTGGCGAGGATGCGGGCGGGGAAGGCGACGTCGGCGACGCGTTGGGCGATTTGTTCGCTCATGCGGCGGGTGAGGGCGAGGAGGAGGGAGTCGGAGAGTTCGCCGCCGTCGGTGGAGGAGGCGGGCAGGAGCTCTTCGGTATCGAGGTTCTGTTCCTGAAAGTTGGCGGTTTCGACGAGTTTGTTGGTTTTGGTCTCGTAGAGTTTGGCGACGGTGGAGAAGCGGACGACGCGTTTGGTGGCGGTCTTGCCGATGGCGGCGAAGGTGGCGGTCTGGGTGACGTCCTGGAAGTCGTCGATGGTGACGACGAGGGTCAGGTCGGATTCGGTAAAGGCGAAGGTTTTGCCGGAGGCGGCGTTTTCCTCGATGAGGGCGTCGGAATCGGAGCGGGCAAGGACGGTGAATTTACGGGTCTGCTGGACGGCGGAGATCAACTGGCCGTCGAGGGCCTGGCTCATGCGGTCGATGGAGTTTTTGCGATTGGCGCCCGAGGCGGAGGCGAGGATGGCGGGGGTGGCCTTGATTTTGGCGATGGCGAGGGCCTTGAGCGCGGGGGTGGCGGCGGGCGCGGGGGTGGCGTCCTGGGCCTTGGCGGCGGGCAGGGCGAGGGAGAGGGCGCTGAGCGAGAGCAGGCAGAGGCGGCGGGAGGCGGACTTGAGATTCATGGGAGGAGAGGGAGCTGGGAGAAGGGAGCGGGGAGCTAGGAGGACGGAGCGGCGGGGGGCGGCGACCCCGCCCTAAATGGGAAGCAAGCGAGCGGCCTAGAGGGCGGGTTTGGGCTCTTGGTAGCCGGGGGGGAGGATGAAGCGGAAGTTTTCCTTGGTATCTACTTTGAAGAAGGAGTTTTCGAGGGACTTGGCTTTGCCTTCGAGGACTTTGACCTCGGCGTCGGTCAGCTTGGCGCCGTTCTGGAGGTCGTTGATGAAGGCGGTGGATTCCTTGAAGCGGGCGAGGCCGGCCTCGGTCATGGCGAGGGCGATGTTCAGGACCTGGCCTTCGCTGGCGTTGATGGTGCGCTCCCAGGGTTGGTAGCCGTCGCGGCTGATGCGGAGGCGGGAGAAGCCGGGCTTGAGGGTGAGTTTGCCGGGCGCGGTGCCGACCGCGACGCCGTCCACCTCGACGGAGGCGGCGAGGGGGGTGACCTTGAATTTGGAGTCGCCGAGCACGACGGTGTTTTCCGCGCCGATGCGGACATCGGGAATGAAGAGATCGGCCGCTTCGAGGGTCAGGGTGATGGTGACGGTTTTGGCGGCGGGGGTGGCGGCGGCGATGCGGCCGGTGTCGCGGCGGGTGCGGAGGGAGGCGGTGATTTGCTGGCTGGCCTGGTCGAGGAGGTCGTCGAAGATGCCCTCGATGAGGGCGGAGGCGTTGGCGCTGCCCTGCTCGGTGCGGGTGGCCTTGGCGACGTCGCCGGTGAGGGAGCCGCCGCCGTTGGCGTCGAGGAGCTTGTAGGTGACGCGCAGGGTGTAGTCGTAGTTGGTGAGGGTGTTGTTGTAGGCGTTGATCGTGCGTTTGGTCTCGGCGTAGGAGGTGATGGAGGCGTGGAGGAGGTAGTCGGCGCCGAGGTTTTGGGCGAGGCGGAGGGCGCTGGCCTGGTCGAGGAAGGCGGCCTCGGCGGCGGCGGAAGAGGCGGCGGAGGTGGCGTCCTTGGGTGCGTCGGGCGGGACGAAGGAGCGGAGGTTGCTGGCGATGAGTTCGCGGGAGAGGAGTTTGAAGCCGAGATCGGTGAGGCGGGCGGAGAGCAGGTCTTCGAGGGCGGGGATTTTGGCGTCGTATTTGGCGTCGGCGCGGTTGGAGACGATGAGGGCGGCGGTGTAGGTCTTGGGTTTGGCGGATTCGGCGGGTTGGGCGCGGGCGGTGAGGCCGAGAGCGAGGCAGGCGAGGGCCAAGACAAGACGCAGGGGCGATTTCATAAGGGAGGGAGAAGGATAAAAACGGGCGCAGTGAGCCATGGCTGAGGTGGCGTGGCGCGACAACAGGAAATTGGCTTGCGAAAAGCGGGTGGTGTTGGCGGGAAAGTGACGGCCATTGGCGCGGTGAACAGGGCCTTGGGCAGGGAGGAGTTAAATTTGTGTGTGAGGCGCTTAAGTTTGCGGTCGTTGTGACGATGAGGGTGGGTATAAAATGGCCAGCGATCTCGAAAAGTCCTTAAGCGCGGAGTTGGAAGAGGTGGTGGTCTTGCTGCGGCGGTATGGCACGACGGTGGCCTTGGAGCCGGGCGATTTGGTCGTGGCGAAGGGCAAGCGGTTGAATGCGCTCTATTTCATCGAGTCGGGGTGTTTGGAGCCGGCTTGGTCCACCCAGGATGTGGTGGCAGGTAACTGGCGGCTGGGCCCGGGGTCCTGTCTGGGGGACATGGGTTTGTTGGTGGGGGCGGTGGTGGCTCCGGTGGATCTGGTGTGTATCGATCCTGGAGTAATGTATGAGCTAAGCGTGGATGCGTTCGCGGCGCTGGTGACGCGCGAGGAGCATGCGGCGGTGGTGTTGTATCGTTACCTGGCGCGGAGCTGCGCGGGCCGTTTGGCGGCGATGCAGGATGAGTTCACCCGACTGCGGATGTTGTTGGTCATCCGATAATTTTACCCATGAGCAACGCTGTCTATGCCGTGGTGAGCGAAAAAGGAGTGCTGAGGGTGCTGCGCGTGCCGGTGTCGCACGCCAATGACCGGTTTTTGATTCTCGCGGCGCCTTATCCGATGCCGAACGGGTCGAGCAAACGCATCTTGAACCGGCAGGAGCCCATCATCCCGGACACGCCGCAAAACGCCATCCGGTTTTATCTGGCTTTTCTTCGGAACCAACGCGCGGAGCACGAGCTGATGATGCAGATTTTAGACAAGCGCATCCAAGGCGGTGAGGCTCTCATGGCCGCGCAGGCGGAGGCGACGCCCGAGGACGGCGAAGCCGGGCCAAACGTATCGACGGGAATCTCTACTTAAACTCATGAATGCGCCCTATCCCGATCAAGCCCAGTTGACTCAGATTTTTCTGAATCAGCTCAATTACGCCGTATTTTTTAAGGACAAGGAAAGCCGGTTCCGTTTGGTGAATCCCGCCCTGTTGCGCGCGCTGCGGGCAGGCGAAAAGGAGAGCGTGATCGGCAAGACGGATGCGGATTATTTCACTTCGGAGCACGCGGCGCAGGCCTTGGCCGACGAGCAGGAGATCATACGCACAGGCAAGCCCCAGTTGAACTATGAGGAAAAAGAGACTTACCCGGACGGTACCGTGGGGTGGTCCTCGACCAGCAAGTATCCCTTGCGGGGGGAGAACGGGGACATTGTGGGCACCTTTGGCATATCTTTGAACATCACCGCCCAGAAAGCGGCCGAGGCGCGCCTGGCCAAGGCACAGGCCGAGCTCATGGCCAAAGAGCGGAAGCTGGCGGTGGTGGATTTCGCGGATTTGATTTTGTTTCACATGAATCAGATGGGCGACGCGGCGGGCGCGGCCATCGGGCGCGTGTCGGCGGCGATCCAAAACGGCCATTTTACCCAGATGCGTCAGCAGGTTGAGGCGCTGGTGAATCGGTTGCCGGGGGATTCGCCGGTGATGCAGGAATTGGTTTCTTTGCTGGGTGAGACCGAGCTTGAAGCCGAGCAGCAGGCCAAGATTCACGACGAGCTCATCGCTTTGCGCCAAGAGCTGAAGAGCATTATCGAGCTGGTCGAACTGCGCAAAAATATGCCGGCCAAGGGTTGGCAAGACGAGTAAGCGTATTTTGAACGGTCAGTCCGGTTGAGGCGTGAGGTAAAACCCTTGTGCCGGTGCGGCACGAATGGCGATGGTGGCGGAACTTATCGCCATGCCCAAATGGATTGCAGAACTCCGTCCCACGCTCGCACTGGCGGTGCCCATCATGATGGGGCAGCTCAGCCAGATGCTGATGGGCGTGACCGACAGCATGATGATCGGTCACGTGGGCACGGTGGAGCTGGCGGCGGCCGCGTTTACGGGGGCGGTTTTCGGCATTATTTTTATCGGGTGCATCGGGCTGTTGCAGCCGGGGGCGGTTTTGGTGGCACGGGCGCATGGGGCGGGTGACGAGGGATTGAGTGGCATCTGGCAGCGGCATGCGCGCGGACTGGCGTGGGCGGCGGGGCTGGGCACGGCGGGCTTGATGGCGGCGGGTTGGTGCTTTGCGGATCGTTTCGGCCAGCCGAAGGAGGTGGTGGCGGTGATGGGCCCGTATTATCTGCTGATCGCGCTTTCGCTGGTACCGACGCTTTTGTTTCAGGTGGACCGGCAGTTCGCGGAGGCGCTGGGGCGGCCGTGGGAACCGCTGGCCATCATGCTCGGCTGCGTGGGGCTGAATGTGGTTTTAAACTGGGTTTTGATTTTCGGACATTTCGGCTTTCCGGCCTTGGGGCTGACCGGGGCCGGTGTGGCAACGTTGATGGCTCGCGTGGTCTCGGTGGTGGTCTTGCGTTGGTGGCTGAACCGGCGCGCGAGTTTTTCCGCCGTGCAGGCGGCGGCGCGGGCGGCGCGCATCGAGCGGGTCCGGGCGAAGGAGATGCTGGCGCTGGGTTTGCCGATGGGGGCGGCTTTGTTTTTTGAAGGCGGGGCGTTTTCGGCGGCGGCGGTGATGGCGGGCTGGCTGGGCACGGTGCAACTGGCCGCGCATCAAATCGCGATTTCCTGCGCGGCCACGGCGTTCATGGTGCCGCTCGGATTGTCCCTGGGGCTCTCGGTGCGGGTGGGCCAGGCGGTGGGCGCGGGGCAACGCGAACGGGTGCTGCCGATGGCGGCGGGCGCGGCCTATGTGACGCTGGGCACTGCGACGCTTTCGCTGCTGGTCTTCGTGCTGGCGGGCGAGGCGGTGGCGGGGAGTTTCGTGAAGGACGACCCGGCGGTGGTGACGCTGGCCGCGCGGGTGCTGGTGATCGTGGCGCTATTTCAGTTTTTCGACGGCTTGCAGGTGGTTTTTGCCGGGGTGCTGCGCGGGCTGGCCGATGTGAAGGTGCCGCTGGTGGCGGCGTTCGTCGCGTATTGGGTGGTGGCGCTGCCTGCTGGTTACTGGTTCGGAGTGCGCGGGGACGGGGGTTTGGCGGCTATCTGGATCGGTCTGGCGGGGGGTTTGGCGGCGGCCACCCTGGCTTTGGGCTGGCGACTGGCCCGGCTGACGCGGGAGTGAGAGAGAAGGGTTAACCGCGCTGCCGGACGGCTTCGAAGAGGGTGATGATGGTGGCCATGGCGACGTTGAGCGAATCGGCCTGGCCGGCCATGGGAATGAGCACGCGGGCATCGGCCTCGCGCAGCCAGAAGTCGCTCAGGCCGTATTGCTCGCTGCCCATCACGATGGCGAGCGGTCCGCACAGGTCGGTGGCGGTGTAGAGATCGGTGGCGGACGGGGTGGTGGCGACGGCGCGGATGTGGCGCCGGGCGAGCCAGGGGCGCACTTCCTCGCTGGTGGCGATGATCACGGGCACCGAAAACACGACGCCGGTGGAGGCGCGGACGACGTTGGGATTAAAAAGATCGGTGACTGGATCGCAGATGATAAGCGCGTCCACCCCGGCGGCATCGGCGCTGCGCAGGATGGTGCCCAGGTTGCCGGGCTTTTCGATCGCCTCGACGACGAGGAGGAAGGGCGGGCGGGAGAGCGGGGCGAGCTGGGCTTCAAGGTCGGCAAGGGTGCGGCGCCATTGGGGGGCGACGGCGAGCAGGCCGTCGGGGCGTTCGCGGTAGGCGACCTTGGCGAAGGCGTCCTTGGTGAGCTGGAAAACGTGCGCTCCGGCGGCTTGGGCGCGGGCGATGAGGGCGGGTTCGTTGCCCTGGTCGCCCAGATACCACTCGGGGCAGAGGTAGAGCTCGGTGAGCGGGATGCCTTTGTCCAGGGCGCGCACAATCTGGCGGTAACCCTCGACGAGAAACACGCCGGCTTCGTCGCGGGGGCGGCGGTCGCGGAGCTTCACGAGCTGTTTGACGCGCGGATTTTGGAGGCTGGTGATGAACTCGACCGAAGGCATGGTGCACGAGTCACACGAAAGATTGGGAAAAGAAAATCCTCTTCGCCGGGTCGCTACTGTGTTTCGTAGGCGGGGTGGGCCGCAAAAAATCCTTTCAAGACACCCCTTTTCCTTATCACGCCGAGCTCGAGCTGGAAATCACCACGCTCACGCATCTCGGTCTGGGTCTGGCGCGCACGCCCCATCCCGATGATCCGGCGGCGCGCTGGGTGGTGATGGTGCCGTTTTGTCTGCCGGGCGAACGCGTCCGCGCCCGGATTTTCCGCAACCACAAGAATTACTCCGAGGCGGATTTGGTGGAAATCCTCACGCCCTCGCCGGACCGGGTGGACCCGCGTTGTCCGCTTTTCGGGCGCTGCGGCGGCTGCCAATACCAACATCTCGACTACGCGGCGCAGTTGCGTTGGAAACGCCAGCAGACGCAGGAGCACCTGAAGCACATGGCCGATCTGGTTTTCCCGGTGGCGGAGGTCATTCCCTCGCCGGTGCAGTGGGGCTATCGCTCGAAGATCACCCCGCATTTTCATCCTCCGCGTTCGGTTGAGGAGGCGGCGGGGCTGCCCATCGGGTTCCTGCGGCAAGGCACGCGTTTCGACGTGCTCGACGTGCCGCAGTGTCCGATCGCCACCCCGGCGATCAACGCCCGCCTGACCGGGCTGCGCACGCTGGTCCGCGCCAAGGCGGTGGCGGGCGACTACGAGCGCGGCGCTACGCTGTTGTTGCGCGAGGCCTCGGGCGTGGTGACGACCGATTACGATGCGGTGATCACGGAGATGGTGGTCAACGAAGACGCGCCCGCCGGTTCCGCACCCTTGAAACTGGAGTTTCTGGCCCGCGATTTTTTTCAAAACAACCCGCACATCCTGCCGGCGTTTACGGGTTACGTGCGGCGCGAGGCGGCGGCGACCGGGGCGCGTTATTTGGTGGATGCTTATTGTGGTAGCGGGCTGTTCGCGCTGGCCTGTGCGCCGGCCTTTGAGCGGGTGGCGGGCATCGAGATCAGCGAGAGCAGCATCGCCTTCGCCCGGCGCAACGCCGCAGCCAACGGGCTTGCGGAGCGCGTGGGTTTCCAGGCGGGCGATGCGGCGGCGATTTTCGCCGGGCTGAGTTTTCCGTCGGCGGATACGGTGGTGGTGATCGACCCGCCGCGCAAAGGTTGCGACGAGGAGTTTTTGGCGCAGCTCTTTGCCTACGGGCCGAGGGCGGTGGTTTACGTGTCGTGCGATCCGGCGACGCAGATGCGGGATTTGAGGGCGTTTACGGCGGCGGGCTACGAGCTGACGGCGGTGCAGCCCTTCGACCTGTTTCCGCAGACGCGCCACCTCGAATGCGTGGCGACGCTGCGCAAGAAACCGGCCTAGCCCACGCGCACACGCGATGGGGGAGCAGGGGCGGCGGCGGAAAAAGGAGCACCTTCCCGAGACCGTCTCCCAAATACAAAGTAACCTATTGGGTTACTTTGTATCAGTCCGGGGGGCGTGGTTGGCGGGGTGGGGAGTTGCCGGGCGAGCCACTTTGGATGAGCGGCGTCGAGAGGCAAAACGGCACAAAGTAACCTAATAGGTTACTTGATGCTGGGGGCGCGAGGGATGGTGGCGTAATGACGAGGGGCGCTTGCCTCGGCGGCCTAGGCTTTGCGCTGGCGGGTGCGGTTGGCGGCCTGTTTTTGGAAAACCGGCAGCAGGCGCGTCTCGATGTGGGCGAAGGCGGCGGCGAGGCCTTCCGCCCGGTAAACGACGCCGATCTCGGCTTCGACCCGGGTGGGGCGGGCGAGGCCTTGAAGGGCGGAGTTGGCGGTGAGGTGGAGGAAGGCGGCGGTGTCGATGGCGCCTTGTTCGCGCAGCACGCGTTCGCGGGCCCAGAGGGCGAGCACGGCGTCGCCGATCCAGGCGAGTTCCTGCTCGGCCGCAGAGTAGGGGGCGGGTGTGGCGGCGGCCATGGCAGCGGGAGCGGGCGTCGGCGGGCGGGTGACGGCGGGCGGGTGACGGCGCTCAGCGGACGCTGATCAACTCCACCTCGAAGATAAGCACGGAGCCGGCCGGGATGGGGCCCTGGGCGCGGTTGCCGTAGCCGAGCTCGGCGGGAATGAAGAGTTTCCACTTCGCGCCGACCGACATGAGTTGCAGGGCCTCGACCCAGCCGGGGATGACGCCGGTGACGGGGAACGAGATGGTCTCGCCGCGTTGCACGGAGCTGTCGAACACGGTGCCGTCCACCAAGGTGCCGTGGTAGTGGACCTCGACGGTTTGGTCGGAGGTGGGTTGGACGCCGGTGCCGGCGCGGAGCACTTCGTATTGCAGACCGGAATCGGTGACGATGACGCCGGGGCGGGCTTTGTTTTTATCGAGAAAAATCCGGCCGGCTTCGGCTTGCTGGGCGGCTCCGGTGGCGGCGTGGGCTTCGGCGCGTTCCTGGGCGGTTTGGAAGGCGGCCTGGAGGTCGGCTTCGGTGACGCGAGCGGGCAGGTTGGCGAGGCCGTCCTGGAGGCCGACTACGAAGGCGCCGAGATCGACTTCGAGGCCGCCCTGGCGGGCGATGTTGGCCCCGATGTTGCGCGCGATGCCGTAGCTGACGCGTTGATCGACGGTGATGAGGGGATAATCGGAGGCGGAGGACATGTGGAAATGGTTTGGATGGAGAGTGGCCAAGGAGCCGGGTATGAAGAAGCCGCACCGGTATGGGTGCGGCGGGGAAAGCAGGCAACGGCGGGGTGCGGCGACCCCGCCCTGCATGCGGGAAGCGGGCGGGGTTTACTGGCCGAGGACCCAGGCGAAGATCAGGGGGGCGACGATGGTGGCGTCGCTTTCCACGATGAATTTCGGGGTCTTCTGGCCGAGCTTGCCCCAGGTGATTTTCTCGTTGGGGACGGCGCCGGAGTAGCTGCCGTAGCTGGTGGTCGAGTCGCTGATCTGGCTGAAGTAGCCCCAGAGCGGCACTTCGGGACGGTCGAGGTCCTGGTGCAGCATGGGCACGACGCAGATGGGGAAGTCGCCCGCGATGCCGCCACCGATTTGGAAAAAGCCGATGGAGCCTTCGCCGTTTTTCATGAGCTTGGCGGTCTTGGTGTACCACTCGGCCAGCACGGTCATGTATTCGATGCCGGTGCGCACGGTGTGGACGTTTTTGATTTCGCCGGTGATGCAGCGGCCGGCGTACATGTTACCCAGGGTGGAATCTTCCCAGCCGGGGACGATGATGGGGAGGTCTTTCTCGCAGGCGGCGAGCATCCAGGAGTTTTTGGGGTCGATCATGTAGCTCGCCTTGAGCTTACCGGTGCGAATCACCTTGTACATGAACTCGTGGGGGAAGAAGGGGGTGCCGGCTTTGTCGGCGGCGAGCCATTGTTCGGCGACGACGGCCTCGATGCGGCGCATGGCCTCGCCTTCGGGGATGCAGGTGTCGGTCACGCGGTTCATGTGACGGTCGAGCAGGGCCTGTTCGTCGGCGGCGGTGAGGTCGCGGTAGTGGGGCACGCGCTCGTAGTAGTCGTGGGCGACGAGGTTGAAGATGTCTTCTTCGAGGTTGGCGCCGGTGCAGACGATGGCGTGGACCTTGTCCTGGCGGATCATTTCGGCGAGGGAGAGGCCGAGCTCGGCGGTGGACATGGCACCGGCGAGGGTGACGAGCATCTTGCCGCCGGCTTTGAGGTGATTCTCGTAGCCTTTGGCAGAGTCGATCAGCGCGGCGGCGTTGAAATGCCGGTAGTGGTGGGCGAGGAATTGCGAGATCGGGCCTTTTTTGGCGGCGATCTTGGCGTTGATGAGCTCGGTGAGGAGCGTCTGACGTTTGGCGGCTTTGACTTTATTGGTTACACTATGCCGGGCGGTGTTTCGCGGGTGAAGAGGGTAGCGGGGGGCGCAGAGGGAGTGAGGCGGCGGGCTTTGAAAATGGGGAGGGGCTTTTTGTTGCTCCGCGCCGCGAGGGCGCATCTTTTGCTCGGTTTCCCATGCTTACCATCGCCGACGTCTCCAAGTCTTATGGCACCCGCGAACTGTTTTCCGACGTGTCGCTCTTCGTCGCGCGCACCGACCGGCTCGGTCTGGTCGGGCCCAACGGCGCGGGTAAATCCACCCTCTTCGGCCTGATCCTCGGCGAGGAACGGCCCGACACCGGCACGATCGAGTGGGAGCGCGGGGCCGACTTCGGCTACCTGCCGCAGGAATCCGCCCCCGCTGGCGATGAGACCATCCTCACCATCGCCACCTCCGGCAAGGCGCTCGAACCGACCGAGGACAACTGGGATATCGACTACACCCTGGAGCCGCGCGCCCGCACGATTTTGGCCGGTCTCGGGTTTAAGGAAGGCGACGCCGACAAGCCCGCGAAGTCGTTTTCCGGCGGTTGGATCATGCGTGCGCATCTGGCGCGTTTGCTCACGGCCGAGCCCGCGCTCCTGTTGCTCGACGAGCCGACGAACCATCTCGATCTGGAGGCCCTGCTTTGGTTTCAGGATTACCTCACGCGTTATCCGGGCGGGCTGGTGGTGATTTCTCACGATCGTGCCTTTCTCAACGCGCTCTGCACCGGCATGCTCGAGCTGCGCGCCGGCACGCTCCACTACTACCATGGAAACTATGACGATTTCCTGGTGGAGAAAGAGGCGCGCAAGGAGCAGCAGATGGCGCAGTATAAAAACCAGCAGCGCGAGATCGCGCATTTGCAGGTGTTCGTGGACCGCTTCGGAGCCAAGGCCTCGATGGCTTCGCGCGCCAAATCCAAGGAGAAACAAATCGAGCGCCTCAAGGACGCCGCAGTCGAAGAACCCTCCGAAGAGCTGAAGCGCATCAACTTCAAGTTTCCCCAGCCGGTGCGTTCGGGGTTGAAGGTCATCGACCTCAAGAAAGTGCGCCAGGCCTACGGCGAGAAGGTCGTTTACACGGATCTGAATTTCTCCGCCGAGCGCGGGCAGCGCATCGTCTTGGTGGGGCCCAACGGCTCGGGCAAATCGACCTTGCTCAAGATCCTCGCCGGCACGCTCGCCATCCAGGGCGGTGTGCGCGAGCTGGGCAGCAATGTGACGGCCGGTTACTTCGCCCAGCAGCGTACCGACACGCTGCGCGAGGACGCGACGGTGTTTGAGATGATGATGGAGTTGCGCACCAACGAGAATCAGCTCAGCGAACAACAGGCGCGCGCGATTCTGGGCAGTTTCCTTTTCCGCAAGGACGACGTGCACAAGAAGGTCGGCGTGCTCTCCGGTGGCGAAAAATCCCGGCTGAATCTGGCCCGCTTGCTGGTCGATCCACCCAATCTCTTGCTCATGGACGAGCCGACCACTCACTTGGATATCGGCTCGATCGATGCGATGGTGAACGCGCTCAAGGGCTACACCGGCACGCTCATTTTCATCTCCCACGATGTGCACTTCATCCGCTCGCTGGCCGAGACGGTGCTGCACGTGCACAGCGGACGGCTGACGGCCTACGCGGGCAATTACGATTACTATCTGGACAAGTCCAAGGCGACCAACGCCCGCGCCGCGCTCACTGCCGGCTTCACGGATGGACGCCCCTCGGACCACAAGGGCAAGGGCGAGGCGGCCAAGCCCGCCGCCGCCGCTCCTGCGGCCAGCGGGGTGAAAAAACCCACGCCCAACGAGCTGCGCCGTCAGCGCGAGGAAGTCGGCCAGTTGGAGAAGACGGTATCTGAACTGGAGGCCAAGCAAGGCGAGATCACTGCCGCTCTTGAAGACCCTGCGACCTACGCGGACAAGAGCCGCTTTCACCGGCTCAACATCGAGCTGAGCACGATCACCGAGCAGCTCAGCCAGGCCACCGCCAAGTGGGAGGCCGCCGCCACCGCGTTGACCGAGGCTGAGGCGCGGTAGGCATTGAGACGCTAGGAAATATAGGGCGGGGTCGCCGCACCCCGCCGTGGCGTGAATGATTGGATTTTGGTGCAGAACCCGGTCGCTGACCGGGTCTTCGTTCGCGGGATTTTTCGAACGGCACCGGTCGGCGACCGGTGCTACATCGGAACGCGGTGCTTGGTTTGCGAACGGCGGGGTGCGGCGACTCCGCCCTACATTTCCTAAGCGGATAGCGCGGCTTGTTCGGCAGGCGTTAGCTCGCGGTAGGCGCCGGGGGCGAGGTCGCCGAGGGTGAGCGGGCCGAAGCTTGCGCGGTGCAGGGTGAGCACCGTCGCGCCCGTGGCGGCGAACATGCGCCGCACTTGATGGTATTTGCCCTCGATCAGGGTCAGCTCGGCTTCGCGCGCGCCGAGCAGGCGCAGGGCGGCGGGGGCGCAGGGCTCTTTTTCGCCGTCGAGCACGAGGGTGCCGGCGGCAAATGTGTCGATCAAGGCGGGTGAGAGATCGGCGTCGGTGGTGGCGCGGTAGATTTTGGGCACCTTGTGTTTGGGCGAGGTGAGGCGGTGCACCAGCTCGGTGTGGTCGGTGAGCAGGAGCAGGCCGGAGGTTTCTTTGTCGAGGCGGCCGATGCTGGTGACCTGCGGGTTGCGCGCGCGCCAGCGGGGCGGGAGCAGGTCGTAAACCAGCGGGCCTTCACGGGGCTCGTGCGAGCAGGTGAGGCCGAGGGGTTTGTTGAGCAGGAGGAGCAGGCCTTCGGGGTGGTCGAGGGGTTCGCCGTCGATGCGCACGGCGGCGGGCGAGGGTTTTACGCCGGGGTCTTTTTCGACGCGACCGGCGACGGAGATGCGGCCCGCCTTGAGCCAGTCGCGGGCATCGCGGCGGGAGCAGTAGCCGAGGCTGGAGAGGAGTTGGTCGAGGCGGCGCGCGGACATGGTGGTGACATGCTGGGCAGGCGACGCAGCGGGAATCAACGCCAGTCGCGCAGGAATCACTCGACGCCGGTGACGGGCAGGTCGGCGGGGTGTTCGATGCTGAAGCGCAGGGGGAGTTCGCGTTTCTCGCCGGGCTTGAGGTCGAGGCGCCAGGTGAGTTTGCCGTCGGCGTCGCGGGCGATGCCGGTTTTGAGCGGGAGGGCGGCGGCGTCCTCGGGCTTGAGCAGTTCGCGGGCGTCGGGGGCGAGGAGTTTTACCAGGATCTTTTCGTCGCGGGCGACCGGGGCGGCGTCGGTGATGATGACGCGTTCGTTGGAGCGTTTGTTATTGGTGACGGTGAGGAGCACGTCGTAGGTGGTGCGGCGGCTGCGGGTGGTGAAGCCGGTGTCTTCGGTGAAGCGGGAGACGATCTTGCGTTTGATGGCGATGCCTTCGTCGGCGCCGAGGTGGAGGGTGAATTTTTCCCCGGGCATGGTGGTGGCGAGGCGGGCGGTGGCGATGAAGGTCTCGTCGAGGAAGGCGTTGAGGGTGCCGCCGAGGAAAGGAAGGTCCGAGGTGTTGGTGACGGCGGCGGCGAGGTAGGCGGTCTCCTGGAGTTTGGGCGTGGCCTCGTAGCGGAGTACGGCGGCCAGGGCGGCGGAGCCTAGCGGCAGGCGTTGCGGGGTGTTGTCGCTGGCGAGGGTGACGGGGGTGGCGATTTTGAAGTTTGCGCTGGTGGCGGCGGGGGCGAGTTCGGCGGCGGCGAGGGTGGATTCGGCGTCGGGCGGCGGGCCGAAGCCGTCGGCAGTGGCGAAGGTGGCGCTGGCGGGGGCGGCGTCGAAGGCTTTTCGTTTACCCCCTTCAGAGCTAAACGCACCCATGGCTGCGGACTGTTTCGCGAAGGAGGAGGTGGCATAGCCAACAGGCTGGGCAACGTTCACGAACCATGGCGCGATCTCGGGGGCGGCGCCGCCGAGGCCGGGGCGGGCGGTGGAGAGGGTGAGGGCGATGTCTTTCCAGTCTTCGCCGGTGGCGTTGCGCACCAGGCCGAAGGCATCGAGCTGCACCTCGCGTTTTTCGCTGCGCAGGCGGGCGTCGTAGGCGGGAGTCCAGCTCGCGCCGGCCAGGGTGTAGCTGAGGGTAACATCGAGCGCCGCGGCGGCGGTAGTGGCGAGGCGCACGGTTACGGACTTGGTGGCGCGGCGGGCGGGCTGGCGGCCGCGGAGCTCGTTGAGCTGGCTCTCGGCGGCGGAGATTTTTTCGGCGAGGGCGGAGCGTTCGAGGTCGAGTTTTTGGGCGGCGGCGTCGAGGCGGGCGCGCTGGGCGGCGGAGAAGCCGAGCAGTTTTTCGTAGTCTTCGAGGCTGGGGCGGGCGGGCGGGGTGGCGCCGGCGGCGGGCGGAACGGGGGCGGTAGAGGTTTTTTCAATACTGGTGAGCAGGCCGCGCTGGGAATCGAGCACGGCGAGCTGATCGTTGAGGGCGCGTTCTTCGCGGCGGAGGGCGAGGAGCTGGTCTTGGAGGGTTTTTACGCGGGCGTCGGGCTCGGCGGTGATGAAGACGGTGCGGGCGGCGATATCGAGGATGGAGGCGGCGACGGAGCCGCGAGCGGAGACTTGCAGGGATTCGTCCTGGAGGGAGGCGGGCAGGCCGGCGAAAGTGATTTCGCTGGTGCCGGCGGGCAGGGCGAGGGCGGTGGCGAGGCGGGAGACGACGGCGCGGTCGGGATAAACGGTGGCGGCGGCGATGCGGGATTCGGCGGAGACCGGGGCGGCGAGCAGGGCGGGGCAGATTAGCGCGGCGGAGGTGGCGGCAAAGGCGGCGAGGGCGAGGGTGCGAGGGTTCATGCGAAGAGGTGAGAGCCGGTTTATGGCTGGAGTGTTTCCAAATAACCAGCACCTGACAAAAGCCTGACAACTAAGGGCGAGCGAGGCCGGGTTAAAGCGGGTCGCCGAAGCGGAGGGGTTTGGCGGCGGCTTTTTTCTTTTTGGGCGAGGGCGGGATGCCGATGCGAGGGTCGCGCGCGCGGGCGAGTTGCACCAGTCGACGGGCGTCGGGCTCAAAGGTTTCGGCGCTCTCGGGCAGGTAGAGCCATTTTTTCAAAACCGGGTGTTGGCGCAGCGCGGGGAACTCGGCGAGCAAGGACGGCTGGTGTTCGTGAAAGGTGCAGACGAGCACACCCTGCCAGGGTTCGCCTTGGGTGGTAAGGAAGAGGGTGTGCAGGCCGTGGAGGATGAGGGTGCGTCCGCCGAACCAGGATTTCAGGACAAAGGATGGTTCGTCGCGCACCGGATCGGCCAGCCATTCGAGCGGGTGTTCAGGTTTGGCGGCGCGAGGGAACTTCATGGCTGGACTTGGTGGGAGAGGGTCTCGTTGACCATGACCCTGCTTTGAAAAAACCCTGAAACCCCGGCTATGTAGTCTCAAGTCACCAAATCAAAAAATCCCGCGCGGGGAGGACCGCGCCTGGAGTGGCTGAGCGCTTCCCGAGGTGTCGCTCAACCCGGGGTGGAGCGTCGGAGTGCTAACTGACGGGACGCGTTTTCCAGGGCGGAGCCCAGCGACTGGATGGAGATCGGTTTGCTGATGTAATCGTCCATACCGGCGGCGGCGCAGGTTTCGCGGTCGCCGGCGAGGGCGCCGGCGGTCATGGCGATGATCCATGGGCGGTGCGCGGGTGCGAAGCGTTGGCAAAGGATGCGGGTGGCTTCCAGACCGTCCATTTCGGGCATTTGCACGTCCATAAATACGACGTCGTAACGCTGTCTTTCGACGGTCTCGAGCGCGTGGCGACCGTCGTTGGCCGTCTCGCACTGGTAGCCGAGATGGGTTAGCATGAGCACGGCGATTTCACGATTGATGGGCAGATCCTCGGCGATGAGCACGCGGAGGGTTTTTTCCGACACTTCAGCTTGGGGTTTATTTTCGGACTTGGCCGGGCGCTGGGTAAACAGGGATTCCGCGGTCTCGCGCAGGAGGCCCATTTTAACCGGTTTGTTTAATACGCGCGCCAGATCCAGGCTGGGCAGGGCGGGATCCTCGGGTCCGGGTCGCGTGAGGGCGATGATCGGCAGGTGCAGGGCCGAGAATTGGCGGCGCAGTTCGGTGATCAGCGCGATGCCGGACATTTGGGGGAGTTGCAGGTCAACGAGGGCAAGCGCGAAGGTCTCGCCGGCGGCGAGACGGGCGAGGGCGGCGGGACCGGAGGCGACGCCGCAGGGCACAAGGCCCCAGCGTTCGGCTTGGCGCACAAGGATGTCCCGGTGGGTGGCGTTGTCCTCGACGATGAGCACGCGGCGTCCGCCCAAATGGATATTAGCCGGGACCGCCGGGGCGGTGTCGGCGGCGGTGAAGGGAATCTCGAATTGGAAATCGGAACCCTGTCCGAGCACGGAATCCACCCAGATACGGCCACCCAAAAGGCCGGTGATGCGTTCGCAGATCACCAGTCCGAGTCCGGTGCCGCCGTATTTGCGAGTGGTGGAGGCGTCCACCTGGCTGAAGGACTTAAAGAGACGATCAAGCCGGTCGTTGGGGATGCCGATCCCGGTGTCGCGCACGGAAACGTGGAGGCGGGGAGCACCGGCGGCGGTGTGACGGAGCTGGCACGTCACGAGGACTTCGCCGTGCTCGGTGAATTTCACCGCGTTGCCGATCAAGTTTATAAGCACCTGGCGCAGGCGGGTCATGTCGCCGAGCAGTTGGCGGGGCAGGGCGTCGTCGAGTTGGTATAGCAAATCCACGCCCTTGGCGGCGGCGGGGCGGGCGGCGATTTCCAGGGCGCTTTCGATGCAGTCCAGCAGGGAAAAGGGGGCGCGTTCGAGTTCCAGGTTTCCGGATTCGATCTTGGAGAAGTCGAGAATGTCGTTGAGCAACGCGAGCAGGGCGTCGCTGCTGGTGCGGACGGTATCGGCAAAGTCTCGCTGGCGCGGGGTGAGCGGAGTGCCGAGGAGGAGTTCCGACATGCCGATGACGGCGTTGAGCGGGGTGCGGATTTCGTGGCTCATGTTGGCCAGGAATTCGGCTTTGGCGCGGGCGGCGGCCTGGGCTTCGCGCGCGAGTTGCTGGGCGCGGGCGGTGGCGGCTTCGAGGGCTTGGTTGCGCTCACGCAGGAGTTCTTCGGTGCGTTTGAGCGCGTCGATGTCGAGGATGATGCCGGTGACGCGAGCAAGGCAGCCTGCGGCGTGCAGTTGTTCACCCTTGAGCCGGACCCAAAGCAGGCGGGACGAGGTGGTGACCAGGCGGACTTCGAGGTCGAAGGCGGTGCCAGACTCGATAGCCGCCTGCAAGACGGCGGCGATGCGAGGCCGGTCTTCAGGGTGATAAAAATCGAGCGCGCTGGTGGTGGTGACAGGAGTGCCAACCGGCAGTTCGTGCAGTTCGTAGGTGATATCCGACCAAAACATCTGACAATTCGGAGCGTCGAGTTGCCAGTGTCCGAGGCGGGCGATTCGGCCGGCGCGGGTGAGCAAATCCGTGGCCTCCTGAAGTTGGGCGCGGGCTTCGTGAAGGGGGGTAATATCGCGAGATATGCCGAAGGTGCCCACGATTTCGCCGTGGTAATTGCGAAAAGGGTATTTGGATGTGTGGGACCAGCGTACAGAACCGTCGGGGAAGTCTTCCCGCTCCTCCAGATCCACGAGCGGCCGTCCGGTGCGTATGATTTCGAGTTCGTCCCTGCGGGCTGCAGCGGCGTGGGATTCGCCGAAGAAATCGGCGTCGGTGCGTCCAATCAGGTCTTCGACCATGCTGCAGCCGAGATAGCGCACCAGGGTCTGGCTGGCGCAGACAAAGCGGCTTTCCCTGTCTTTGAAGTAAATGGACTCGGCGGCGTGTTGCAGCAACGTGGAGAGCAGAGTGGCGGAATCAGTGGGCGGCATGGGACAGGAAGGCCGGGTGGTTTATAGAGGAAGGATGCGCGAAATGCGCTTTTATAAACGGCACTATCTGCCAAAATCTTAAACACTTAGGGAGATTATGCGTTTCCTGGTCAAACAAGGATAACGGCATAACACAGAGTCTTCCCTGATGGACATAACCCCACTGGAAAACGTGACGGCCTCGGACTGGCTAGTGCTGCGGAGTGGGTGGTGGAGTAACAGCCCCGGGGGCGTGCATGAGGCCGAGGAGGCCGCGACCGAGGCGGGGTTTGGTGCCGGCGGGGGTGGCGACGGTGTCGCTATCGATTACGCGGGGCGGGGTGGCGGCGACTGCGGCGCGGATTTCGGTTTGGCGGTTTTCTTCCAAAAGTTCGGCGACGCGGGTTGCCAGAGTCTCGGTGCAGACTGTGGGCGGGGTAACGGTGAGTCGGCGGGCAAAATCGACCGCGAACGGAAAGGTGGCGGCGGCTCCGGTGGCGGCCGAGCAGGCGGCGATGCCGAGCAGTTCGGCTGCGCCCAAGGGTTTGATGGCGAGCCAGGCGATGAAGCCGGCCAGCGCGCTAAAAAAGGCGGCGCCAGCGAGAAAGGGAGTTTTTGCGCTGGGCGCGGGCAGAGACGAGACGAGGGAAGACATGCGGAGGGACAGGGGGCGGAGCAACTTGGGTGGTGCGTGCGGCGCGGCCAAGCGTGGAGTTGAGGGCTTTTTGCGGACGGTGTGCGATCGGATGGCTGGGGGGAGGTCTGTAGAGGCACGGCGGCGGAGTCAAAAAAAGCCGCCGCCCGTTGCGGGGCGGCGGCGATGGCGCTCAGGCGGGTGGTGCAGGAACGAAGTTTAGAACTTGTAGGCCACGGTCAGCTCGGCGCGGATACCAGGGTCGAGCTTGATGGATTCCAGGCCGTAAACCGCATTGGGTGGCGACCAGTTCCATTCGTCGGTGAAGTTCAGGACGGTCAAACGCGTGGTCCAGCGTTTGTAGGAATAGAACAACGAGGCGTCGAATTCGTATTGCCATGGGATCACGATGGTTCCGGCCCAATTATTGTTAATCTCGCTGTGCAGACGACCGTTGATCGAGGCACCGAAGCCATTATCAAAGGTGTAGCTGGCGAGGGAATTGAATTGATGCTTGGGCAAGCCTTGGGTGCGGAGGCTTTTGGCGAAATTCGCGCTGACGACCTCGGGAGCGGCGGGATTGACGGAGCTGGCTTCAAAGCCAGCCGCGCCGGCTTCGCTATCGATGACCGTGTAGGCAAAGGTCGAGTAGAAGTTTTTGTTGGGTTGATAGTTAACCTCAAACTCCAAGCCCACGTTATGATATTCGGTCGCAGCGGATCCCTGGGATTTGCGCGTATAGGTCTGATCGAAGAGGGCGGCGCCAAAGAACAGCTTGCCATCCAAGGCGGAATATTTGGCGCCTGTCTCGTAGAGGGAGGCAGGAGTTTTGTAGGAATCTGGATCGATGCCGAGCACGGCGCCGGTGTTGGAATCGGTGCGGGTGAGCAAGTAGCCGCCGCCATTTCCTTCGGCACCGGCGGTGTTGCGGCTGTAGTTGTAAGTGAAGTAAGTCGTCAACTTGGGCACAGGCTTGAAGACCAAGCTTCCGTTCAAGTTGGGGAGAATCACATCGACCGAATCGTCGGCCGCGATGCCGTTGCCGGTGGCGTTGGCGTCGAGTTTGGAATTGGCATGGAGGAAGTCCGCACGCGCACCGGTGAGCAGCTTGAGCTTGTCGCTGAGCTTCCAGTCACCCTGAGCGAAGGGGCCGACGGTAATACCATCGGATTCGTTGGCGTCAGAATTAAAGGAACCTACGCCGTAGTAGCGGCCGGGGTGTCCGGGGACTGGGACGCGACTGTTGCCGAGGGAGCTGGCCCAGCCGAACGCTGGAGCGGTGGAGTTGCGTACGTTGATGAAGCTGTTGTCCTTGGTGATATCCCAAGCGGCGGCAGGCTCGAAGCCGAAGTCGCTGTAGGATTTAACCGTGAGGTAGCGGGCGTCGAGGCCGACGTTGATGCGATGTTCGTCGATCTTGCGTTGGTATTCGGTGCGGCTTTCGAGCGAGATGGTGGGATCCACGACCTCCGAGTAATAATAAGAGCTCTGGGTGTCGCGCTTGGTGTAGGTGAACAGGTTGTTGTTCACGATTTTGGCGTCGGGATTCAGCTCCACGGTCTGGATGGCCTGAAACTTGTAGTTGTTCGCGGTGGAGTTGTCGTCCGGACGGAGCAGGCGCGTGCGGCGGTCAATCGAGACCGATGGGCCGTAGGCTATGTTATTCTTCGCGAAAGGACCAGCGTAGTAGAGGTTCGCGTTCGCCTTGGGCGCGCCGAGCACGGCGAAGGGAAAATCAAAAGACGACGTGATGACGTTTTTCGAGTTTTGAGGATCCGAAGGCGCTCCTGCGCCGTTGTTTACGTTGATGCCGGTCCGGTAACGGTGGTTATCAATCAGATCTTGGGTAGGGCGGTTAATGCCGAAGTTTTCCGTGTATTCGATGTAGGTGCCGTAACCGTTAACGAAGAGTTCGTACTTCGAGTTAGGCTTCCATGTAAGCGCTCCGTAAAGGGAGTTGGATTTACGAAATTCGTTGTCGTAGTAACCGTTGCTGTTCTCGCCGGAGTAACTCACGCGGTAGGCGAGTTTGTCAGAGATCGGCGCGCCGTAATCCGCAGTGTAGCGAAAGATGTCGTCGGTGCCGACGGTGGTGCTGACCGAGCCCTTGGGGCCGTCGAAGGTGGGGCGTTTGGTGATCAAGTCCACATAGCCGCCTACGTAAGCGGAGGCACCTTGAATCACGGTGGCCGGGCCTTTGACGATATTGACCGACTCGATGGTATTAAAGTCGATCGGCATGCCGTTGCCGTTGGAGGTATAGCGCTCACGCATACCGTTTTGCATGACGTCGGCGGAGGAACCGCGGATGTCGGGGTTGCCGACGGCGCCGAAGTTGGTGCGGGTGTAGGAAGAGGAGGTGAGCTTGGAGAAGTCGCGCACGTCTTGGATGGCGATGGCGCTCAGCTGCTCGCGGGAGATGATGGTGACGTTACGCGGAATGTCGGAGATGTTGTCGTCGGTGCCGAAGACGGAATTAAAGGGCCGCGAGGTCGGCATGATGTTTTGCTCGATGGGGACGGCATTTACGTCCATTTTCTCGAGGGTGACGACCTCAGAGGAAGCCGGGGCTGCGGCTGGGGTTTGCGCATGAGCGTGGTAGGTCGTGCCCAAGGTGGACATGAGCGCCAGCAGGCGCAGGGTGAGATGACGGTTGATCATGGATGGTTGGATTGTTATGACTTAGGGAAGGGTCATCGTGATAATTTACAGGTCCACCTGCGCTCCAAATAGTTGCGAAATGGGTAAATGTTAGGTCGGAGCAACACCATCAATGGGCATCGAATAACTGCACGGTCCGCCCGGGTTCGTTTTCGAGAGCAAGGCATTCGGTATCGCCCAAGCCGAGCAAAGTGACCATCGCCAGCCCGATCCAGTTGCCATGACCGTCATCCACGGCTGCACGTATTTCGCCGATACGTTTCCCGCTCAATTTCGCGGTCACGGCTGATCCCGTCACCGGCGTTGAGCCCGGGCCCGTCACGCGCAGCAATCTGCGCCGCACCTGTCCCATCGCGTGCAGCCGGGCCATGATTTCCTGGCCAAGGTAGCATCCCTTGGTGAATGAAATCGCGACATCCTCCAATCCCGCCTCCTGCGGTAGATCTTGCGGCCCAAACTCCACGGGAATGGCAGGGACGCCGGCTGCGATTCGGGCGCGAGTGAGGGCCTTGTGGTCGAGGTTGCCAAGTTCTTCCGGAAGTGCCGGAGACGTGCGGGAGCTTGGTCGCAGCCAGTCCCAAATCTCGACCTGGCCGCGCCGACCGGCGAAAAGAAAACCATCCCCCAGCGCCACCCAGGTGCCTACCGGCGGGAGACTGCCGCCTAAGGAGAGGACCCACGCCGCCGCCACGGGACCGGCTAAGGTAACTTGGGTCCAATCGCCAGCTGCTCCGGCATTTTCCACTGTCACGTCATCCGCGATGATGAATTCCTCTAGGCGCGTTTGCAGGCTTTCCCCTGCGCCATGCGCATGCCAAAGCCACCACGTATCGTTTTCACCGCGCAGCAGGAGACACTCGGCCTGCACCCGGCCCTTGAGGTTCAACCAGAGCGCCCACGTGGTCTGACCCGGCTTCAGGTTTCGCAGTTCCTGGGTGCATTGGCCCTGTAAAAAGCCGGTCGCATCCGCTCCAGTTACCCGCAACCAGGTCGAAGGGGAGGCGTGCGCGACTCCGGACACGGTTTTGAAAGTTGAGATCAAATCACTTGTTGAAAGCATTTAATAAAAAGAGAGGAAAAATTTTTAGAGAATGTATTGACGAAGACCGCGCAAACCCTACTTCTCATCACATCACTTTTCACTTCTCCTGTGCAAACAGGAGTTTTGGGGTAACTAAGAAAGCAAATGCCCGGTCGCTTAGGGGTAGGCGACCGGGCAACTTATTTTACGGATTTGGCGAAAAAGCCATGAATTATTCCCCGTAAGCCCTCGTTACATTCGGAGGCTCAACATATTGGAGGGATTTTTCACTTCCCCTCGAGCGCTCCTCAAGCGACACCGGGCACGGCGCACTGAGCCTTAGCAGGCGGGCGACTTAGTCTGTTCGGCCAGTTTCTTGATCGCGCGCTCGACCGAGCGTCTCACGCCTTTGTCCATCCGGTCGATGAAGAGCGTGCCATTGAGATGATCGACCTCGTGCTGGATGCAGCGCCCGAAAAGCCCGTTGCAGGTCAAGGTGTGCGGCGTGCCTTGCGCATCCTGATACGTCACGCGGATGCGATCCGGCCGGGTGATGTCACCCCGGATTTCGGGGAACGAGAGACAACCTTCCTCGTAGCTGATCTTTTCCGAAGGCAGAATCTCCACCTGCGGATTGGCCAAGACCATAGGCATGATCAACTCCAGCGGCGGCTGGGCACCGTCCAGCTCCCAATAAAAATCTCGGTCGCTCTCTCGCAAATCGACGACGCAAAGCTGCAACGCATGGCCGATTTGCTGGGCGGCCAGACCGATGCCGCGCGCGCCGTGCATGGTCGCGACCATATCGGCCGCGAGTTTGACGAGGCCGGGGCCGAAATTCGCCACCGCCGCGCCTTTTTGGCGAAGCACGGGGGCATTGTAGTGAACAATCGCGAGCGACATGGGTCGGTAGAGAAGCATTACTTGCGGGAGGCGTTAAAGCGTGGATTTGCCACCGCGCCCCGCAAACCAATACTCACCACGCCATGAACGCCCCCGCCGAAATCCCTCGCCGCGCCCCGATTGCCGGGGCGGGGCTCGGACTCGCGCTGGGTTTGCTCCTCTTGCTCGGCGCTTGGGCAGTTCCGGTGCACCTGGGCTCCCTCGCCCCCGCCCTGCTCACTGAAGCCGGTGCAGATACGCCCACGTTGGCCGATTTGGGCGAGGCCCGCCTTGATGCCGCCCAGCCCGGCCCCGCCGCCCTCCTCCTAGCCGCCGCGCGCGCGGCGGGCCTGCCCCCCGCGCAGACCGCCCTGCTCGACAACGGCCTCCACGCCTTCGCCAAACGCGAGCCCGCCCTGATTCCCTGGGGCGGCGAAGACCCTTTCCTGCTCCCGCTTACCCGCCAGGTCGCCGCCCGCGCCGCCACCGCCCGCGGCGAAAGCACGCCGGTGTTGCAGTTCTTCGTCACCGCCGAGGCCCGCGTCGCCTTGCGGGACTTTCTTGGCGGCTCCCGCAACGCGGCGGTGCGCGACACCCTGGAATTGTTAAAACTCAAAAACACCGGCCGTTTCGTCCCCGCCGGTCTGCCCGGTGGACAAACCTTCGAGGCCCTCGGCCTGCTCTTTGCGCTGCTCCAGCAAGGCGAACACCTGCCGCCCGCCCTCGCGAAACTCTGGCGTGAAGAAACCCGCGCCGCCCTCGTCCGCGGCGACCTCGGCGCGTCCCACCAAGCCCTTCTCATGGACTTGCTCGCGCTGGGCCGCCGCCTCGATTGGCGACAACTCACCGCCGTGGTCGGCACGGTCGAGACCCGCGCCACCTGGTCCGAGCTGGGCCGCCTCGCCCGCGCCGGCGGCGAACCTTTCGCGCTCACCCTCGCCGCCGCCTTGGTGGACAACTCCGCCGAACGCGTGACCGCCTTCCGCCTTCGCCACCCCGCCGACCCCGAAGCCGATTTGCGTTTCGCCCTAGCGCAGGGCCAGGGCGCGGTCCGCCTGATGCTCGCGCGCGGCGTGCCGGTGAACCGCCAAAACGCCCCCGCTCCCGGTCCGCTGGTCGGCCTCGCCCTGCGTCACCCCGATTGGGCGCTGGCCCTGCGTTTCGCGCTCTGCGTGGGCGGTGCTTATCTCGTCCTTCGTGCCCTTGACCGCAGCCTGCGCACTCTTGCTCCCACTCCCGCGCCCGGCTCCACCACCGACGACCCCGGAATGTTTCACGCCCGCAGCGGCGTGCTCGCCCTCGTCGCCACCGGAGCCTTTATTCTCGCCACCGAACCTTACCTCGGGCGCTCCGCCCCGCCGCGCCTCGACGGGCTCACCCTCGCCATGCCGGTGCTGGGCAATCTCGCCGACCCCGCCACCCTAAAAACCCTCGTTCCCTCTTTCGCCATGGACCTCCACTCCCTCCTCGCCATCGCGCTCTTTGGCGCGCTCCAGATCAGCATGTATCTGATCTGCCTCGCCAAGATCCGCTCGCTCGACGCGCTCGCCCTGCCGCCCCTCGTCAAACTCCGCCTGATGGAGAACGAGGAAAACCTCTTCGACGGCGGCCTCTACCTCGGTATCGGCGGCACCGCCACCGCCCTGGTCTTCCAAGTGCTCGGCCTGATCGAGCCCAACCTGCTCGCCGCCTACTCCTCCAACCTTCTCGGCATCAGCTGCGTGGCCCTCATAAAGATCCGCCACGTGCGCCCCTTCAAAACCCGCCTCATCCTCGCCGCCCAGGACGCCATCGTGGCCGGCGGCGACCCCGGCAAGGCCCGCTAAACCGCGTCCGCCCCGGCCATGAACAAGACCCTGCTGCTCATCCTCTGCGACTTCCTGCTCCTGAGCCTGCTCGCGCTCACCCGCTGGGAAGACGCCAAGCCCGCGCCGCCGACCACGGCCCGCCCGGCCCCGGCCGCCGCCGCGCGCCCCGGCGCGGCCACGCCCGAGCAGGACCTCGTCGCCGTCATGCAGCTCTCCCTCGCTGACGAACAAACCCGCCGCGATGAACTCGCCCAAAACTTGACCCGCGCCGAGGCCGAGCGCGCCCAGACCGAGCAGGCCCGCGCCCGCCTCGCCGAAACCCTCGCCCAAAGCGAAAAAACCGCCGCCCAGCTCGACGCCACATTGGCCGCCACCCGCCTCAACGCCGAGGCCGAGCGCGCTCGCAACGCCCAGCTCGCCACCGAACTCGCCGCCCGCGAGGCCGAGGCCAAACGCCGCGAAGCCGAGCTCACCCGCGTCACCACCGCCGAGGCCGCCGCCCGCGCCCGCGTGGAAGAACTCGCCGTCACCGTCGGCGTGGCCGAACGCGAAAAACAAATCCTCCAGACCCAGACCGAAACCCTGCGCGCCGCCGTCGAAGCCGAGCGCGCCGACCGCCAGCGCGTCCAGCAAACCACCACCGAACTCGCCGCCGGCGTGGGCCAGATCGCCGAGCAAACCAGCGCCCTTAGCAAAGAGATTCGCGAGGCCCGCCCGATCAACGCCAACACCCTTTACAACGACTTCCGCGCCCGCCGCCTCCGCGCCCGTTTCGCCGCCGCCCGCACCACCTTTCTCGGCCCCGTGACCCGCGACCCCGAAAGCCGCACCGTGTTGGCCAGCGACGGCAAAAACACCGTCGCCCTGCTCCACATCGACGACACCCCCTTCGATCTCCGTGCTCCCGCCCAGCAGCCCGACTGGAACCGCCTCGCACTCACGCTCGCTCGCGGCCCCGAGGAAGTGCGCCCCGCCCGCCTCGATTTCACCTCCCTCGATCCCCGCCTGATCGTGGTGCCGCTCGTCCCCGCCGATGCCACCCGCCTCGGCGGCGAACCCTACCTGCTCGCCCTCGAACCCTTCAAATTTCCCGAAGCCGTGCTTATCAGCGCGGGCGGCGCGGGCTACGGCGAACTGCCCTTCAAACTCGACCCCAAGAACCCCGGCTACGTCAAAGTGGACAACCGCCTCGTCCGCCGTCTCTTTGGCGACTTCGCCCCCTCGCGCGGCGACCTCGTGCTGAGCAAGACCGGCGAACTCCTCGGCCTCATGGTCAGCGCCGACGCGTGCGTGTTGATCAATAATTTCCTCCCCCAACGCTCGCTCC
The DNA here is from genome assembly GCA_026398135.1 of Verrucomicrobiota bacterium. Lineage (GTDB taxonomy): Bacteria > Verrucomicrobiota > Verrucomicrobiia > Opitutales > Opitutaceae > IMCC26134_A. The sequence continues at coordinate 73,421 of JAPLTN010000006.1, read as the reverse complement.
CGCTTGGCGACGACCTGTCGGCCACCCCCACCGGCCCCGTTCTCGATGCCGTCGTTAAACGCTACCAGCTTCTGCCCTTCGGTTTGAAATGAGCCTCGCGCCCCGCCCCGCCGCCGCCGCGCCCGACCTGCTCTGGATCGTCACCACCCAATGGCGGGCCCAGGCCTGCGGCTACGCCGGCGACCCCAACGCCCGCACCCCTGCGCTAGATGCCCTCGCCGCCGATCCGCGCACGGTCAACTACGCCCAGGCCGTCACGCCCCATCCCTTCGGTCCCTTTGCCCGCGCCGCCTTGCTCACCGGCACTCCCTCGCCCCAAAACGGCTTGCGCGACTACTGGGACGCCCTGCCCGCCGACGCCCGCACCGTGGCCCATGACCTCGCGGCCAGCGGCTACACGACGGCTTTTTTCGGCAAATGGGGCGTCGGCGTGCGCGACCGCTCCGCTCCCCTGGTCGGCCCGTCGGCTGCGCAGACCCTCGTGCCTCCCGGCGCACGCGGCGGCTTCGCCCACTGGGTCGGTTTTGAAGGCGGCTTTCAACTCAACGACCCCTGGCTGCACGGCGACGGCATCGGCGATAGCGTTACCCCCGAGCAATTCCACGGCTACCAGAGCGATGTGCTTGCGGCCCGCGTTGAGGAGTGGTTGGCCCGCCCCGCCTCCGGCCCGCGTTTCACCGTCCTCAGCCTCGAAGCCCCCCATCCGCCCTACGCCGCCTCCACCCCCGACGGCGACTACATGCCGCGGCCCGAAGAGCTGATCCTGCCCGCCAACGTGCCCCGGGGCGGAGAAATCGAGGCTCAGGCGCGCCGCGAACTGGCGGGTTATTACGCCCACCTCGCCGCCACCGATGCGGCCATCGGCCGCTTGTTAGCTCGCGTGACGCCCGCAACCATCGTGGTTTTCACCTCGGTGCATGGCGATATGCACGGCGCGCACGGACTTTTCCGCAAAGGCTGGCCGCACGAGGAAAGCATCCGGGTGCCATTGCTGGTACGCGGCGTAGAAGAGCAGGGAGCAGGGAGCGGGGAGCGGGGAGCCGGAAAGTCAGACGACCCCGTTTCGCTGCTGGATTTGCCCGCCATGGCCCGCGCTTGGAGCGAAGGCAGGAAGTGGGTTTGCGAACGCGATAGGGCGGAGATTTCCATGCCCTGCGTGGTGGCCTTGCCCCACCAATGCGACCGCGTCTGGCACGGCTGGCGAAGCGCGACGCAGAAACGCATCTGGACCGACGACGGCACCGAGTGGAAACTGGCCGAAACACACGCCTAGCGAAGCAGGCAGGCTAAGACGGGAAAGGTGACGCCCGAGGAAAGCGTGGCTTGCCCTGAGTCGCGCGGGCTCTTCATCGTGACCCTTTACGACATGCAAAAGACCTCCGACATCAACGTCGTCGAGACCAAGCCGCTCCCGACCCCCGCCCAATTGCTCGCGGAGCTGCCCAAAACCGAGACGCAGGCCGACTTCATCACCGCCTCGCGGCAAGAGATTCAGCGCATCATCTTCACCGACGAGCGCCGCTTCCTCCTCGTGATCGGGCCTTGCTCCATCCACGACGTCGAAGCCGGCCGCGACTACGCCCGCCGGCTCGCCGCCCTGGCCCGTGAAGTTTCCGACCGCGTCATGGTCGTCATGCGCGTCTATTTTGAAAAACCCCGCACCACCGTCGGCTGGAAGGGTTTGGTCATGGACCCGCATTTGGACGGCTCCAACGACATCCCGGCCGGTCTGCGCCTTGGCCGCTCGTTTTTGCGCGAGGTACTGGACCTCGGTTTGCCCACCGCAACCGAGTTTCTGGATCCCATCACGCCGCAATACATCGCCGACCTCGTGTGCTGGGGTGCCATCGGGGCGCGCACCACGGAGTCGCAAACCCACCGTCAGCTCGCCTCGGGGCTCTCGATGCCCATCGGTTTTAAAAACGGCACCGATGGCGGACTTACCGTCGCGATCAACGCGATCAAGGCCGCCTCGCAGCCCCAGACTTTCCTCGGTATCGGTCTGGACGCCGCCGCCGCCTCGGTGCGCACCAAGGGCAACCGCGATTGCCACCTCGTGCTGCGCGGTGGCGGCAAGGGACCGAATTTCTCCGCCGCCCACATCGCCGAGTCGGAGCAGTTGCTGATGAAAGCAGGCTTGCCGCCCTCTATCTTGGTGGACGCTTCGCATGATAATTCCTCGAAGAAACCGGAGCTTCAGCCTGACGTGATCCACGCGCTGATCGGCCAGATTCAGGCGGGCAACGCCTCGATCATGGGCGCGATGGTCGAGAGCAATATCCACGCCGGCAATCAAACCTTTCCCCAGCCCAAGGAAGCGCTGAAATATGGCGTAAGCATCACGGACGGCTGTATCGATTGGGAAACCACCGAAAAGCTGGTGCGCGATTTGCACGCCGGTCTGGCGCACCGGTTTGGCTAAGTTAACCGCAGGGATCGCCGTCGCGCCGGGCTTGGCGAAGACGGCGCGTTTATTGCCTTGGGCCCGCCCCGACCTTGCGCCGGGGCGGCTTTGCGTTGAGCTGGGGCTTTCCCATGAGCACGAACACCACACCCATTCGCGTCGCCGTCACCGGTGCCGCCGGTCAGATCGGCTACGCCCTCCTCTTCCGCATCGCCTCCGGCGCGATGTTCGGCCCAGACCGCCCCATCATTCTCCAGCTCATCGAGGCTCCGTTTGAGAAGGCCATGAAGGCGCTCGAAGGCGTGGCCATGGAGCTCGACGACTGCGCGTTTCCTCTGCTCAAGGGCATCGTCATGACCGACCAGCCCGAGGTCGGTTTCAAGGATGCCAACTGGTCCCTGCTCATCGGCGCCAAACCCCGCGGCCCCGGCATGGAGCGCGCCGATCTTCTCAAGGACAACGGCAAGATCTTCGTCGGCCAGGGCCAGATCATCGACCGCGTCGCGGCCGACGACGCCCGCATCGCCGTGGTGGGCAACCCCGCCAACACGAACTGCATGATCGCCGCCTCCCAGGCCAAGCGTCTCACCCCCGACCGTTTCACCGCCATGGTGCGTCTTGATCAAAACCGCGCCCAGACCCAGCTCGCCAAAAAAGCCGGCGTCGATCTGACCGCGGTGAAGGACATTTTCATCTACGGTAACCACAGCCCGACCATGTTCCCCGCCTTCGGTAATGCCACCATCGGGGGCAAGAAGGTCACCGACGTCATCAGCGACCACGACTGGCTCAAAGGTCCCTTCCTGGAGACGGTGGGTAAACGCGGCGCGGCCATCATCGCCGCTCGCGGCGCCTCCTCGGCCGCCTCGGCCGCCAATGCGCTCACCGACCACGTGCGCGACCTTATGACTCCGGGCAAGATCCACTCCGTCGCGGTCAAGAGCGAAGGCCTCTACGGCTTTGATCCCAAGGTCTGGGCCGGCATGCCGGTGCGCACGACCACCCCTGGCAGCTACGAAATCATCAAAGGCTACGAGATGTGCGAATTCGCCAAGGAGAAGATCGCCATCACCAACAAGGAATTGGTGGACGAACGCGCCTTTGTGGCCGAGCAGATCGGCGGTTAACCCTTGGTTGGCCGGTCGTCGCCCCGCTTCCGGCCAGCTGCACCCGCCCGCCGTTTTTACGGCGGGCTTTTTTATGCTTCCGCGTCCCGTCCGAAACGCACTCCCTACTCCACGCATGCTCACTTCCGCCCAGATCGCCGCCGCCCTGCCCGAATATGCCCGCGTTTCCATCGACGGGCGTCCGTTTCCGAAAATCGCCTCCGGCAAGGTACGCGAAATCTTCGACCTCGGTGACGCCCTGCTGCTCGTCGCGACCGACCGGCTCTCCGCCTTCGATGTAATTTTGCCCGACGGCATTCCCGGCAAAGGCATCCTGCTCACCCAGATGAGCCACTGGTGGTTCGCCCGCACCGCCCACTTGATCGAAAACCACCTTCTGCCCGACCAGGAGGGCGAATTTGCCCGGCGCGGGATTACCGATCGCGACCTCCAGTTGCGCTCCATGATCGTGCGCAAACTCAAGCCCCTCGCCATCGAGTGCGTGGTGCGCGGCTATCTCGTGGGCAGCGGTTGGTCTGCCTACCAGAAAACCGGCGTCGTGTGCGGACATCGTTTGCCCGCCGGCTTGCGTCAGGCGGATCGCCTGCCTTAGCCGCTTTTTACTCCCACCACCAAAGCGCCGAAAGGCGAACACGACGCGCCCATCGACGACGGCCAAGGCGCGGCCATCGTGGGCGCGGCGCTCTACGAAAAAGTGAAGGCTGCCAGCCTCGCGCTCTATGCCTTCGGGCACGACACCGCCGCCCGCGCCGGCATGATTTTGGCCGATACCAAGTTCGAGTTCGGCACCGACGCGGCGGGTAATCTGGTGCTGATCGACGAAGTGCTGACGCCCGACTCCTCGCGTTACTGGCCGGCCGACGCTTACCGCCCCGACTGCTCGCCCCCGAGCTACGACAAGCAGTTCGTGCGCGACCACTTGCTGGCGGTTAACTGGAACCAGCAACCGCCCGCGCCCGTTTTGCCCGCCGAGGTGATCACCCGCACCCGCGACAAATACCTCCAAGCCTTGCGCAATCTGCTCGGTTGAGCGTCCGAATCTCTATGCCCGGCCGCGCGGCCAGGGACCGGTGATGGCCAGGGTGTAGCCGGGGTTTTGCACGTTGACGAAAAGGGTCGAGCCGTCGGGCGAGAAACATGCACCGGCCAGTTCGCGACCGGTCACCGGATTTTGTCCCAGCACGTAGAATTCGCCCTTGGGCGTCACACCCACAAGGCGGCAGATCCCGCCGGTATCTTCGCAGAGAATGAGGTCGCCCCAGGGAGCGACGCAGAGGTTGTCGGCGTTGCTGACTAGGGCGGAGTCGTTGGGCTCTACGAAAAGCTCGATCGTGCCCGGAGCCTCGGCTTCGCGCGCGGTGCCCTCAAAAGGGCTGGGGCGGTAACGGAAAATCTGGCCGAGCTTGGCCTTGCCGCCGTTGGTCATGGCGAACCAGGCGGCGTCTTCGCCCCACCAAGCGCCTTCGCCGCGCGCGAACAGGGCGGCCCCGGCGGCAAAGCCGCGCATCCGTAGATCATGACGCGGGCTTTCTACCTCATCCATATCAACCCAGTCTGCGGCGAGCGCACGACCGACCGGGAAAGTGTTCGCGTCCCAGTTGCGGGTGTCGGCCCCGAATTTATCACGCAGTTTGAGTGCTTGCAGGCGTCCGCCGGCGGCGAGTTTACCCGGCACGGTGGGCAGGAAACGGTAGAGCAGGCCGTCGCCGATGTCCTCGGTTTGATAAACCGCGCCGCTGGTCGGGTGAACGCAAATGGCTTCGTGGCGGAAACGGCCCATCGCCTTGAGCGCGACGGGCGTGGTCAGGCTGATTTCGGCGCTGGGAGTGACCTCAAAATTGAATCCGTGGGCTTGCTCCGCGTTGGCCTCGGGGAATTCGTTCACCTCTTCGCACGTTACCCAAGTGCCCCAGGGCGTGGCACCTCCGGCGCAGTTGCGGATGGTTCCGGCGAGGCTGAGGTAGTGGCGTTCGAGACGGCGGGAGGCCGGATCGTAAACCAGTGTGGTGGTGCCGCCGAGATTCGGTAGCACGCCGTGGCCGTAGTCGTAAAATTTTGAGCGGTCGATTTTGCCCAGTCGCGACTTGTCCTTGCCGTAGGGCGACCAGTCGGTCCATGCGCTTTCGAGTTCGTGATTGCGCACGAGCAGCACGCGCCCCGCGGGGCCGGCGAAGGCGGCCATACCGTCGTGCATGCCAGGCACGAGCAGGCCGTCGTCCATCTCCTGACCGCGCTCGGAGAATTTCACGTAAGAAAAACCGGCGGGCAGGTTGAACAATTTGGCCGCGTCGGTTTGCAGAGGGCCAAAGCCCAGGTGGGCGGCGCCTTTCTCGGTGAGATCTGCGGAACTGGCGGCGAGCGGGTTGCTCGTGAGCGCCCGCAGACCGATAAAACCGGCGGTGTAGAGTCCGGCGGAGCGGATAAAATCGCGACGAGTATGCACGAGGAGGAGCCAAACGAAACGCCCGGCGCGCACAAGGCGGGCCGGGCGACAAACGAGTTAATTTTTAATGCGTGAGGCCCGGCTCAGACGTGACGCACCAAGTCCGAGACTGGGAAACGCACTTTGGCGGCGGTGGCGTATTTGTCGTCTGATGCGCGGTAACCGACTGCGCAGGCGACGACGGCGGCGAATTCGGTGCCCTTAAGACCGAGCACTTCGTCGTAACCGGCCGGGTTGATGCCTTCCATCGGGCAGGCGTCCACGCCGAGCAAGGCGGCGGCGGCCATGAACTGGCCCAAGGCGATGTAGATTTGTTTGGTCGCCCAGGTGTCGAGCTGGCCGGCGGCGGTGATGTTGGCCAGAAAACCGGTCATCATGCCGCGGTAGGGCGCGAGGGCTTCGACGGTGCCGCCGCGCAGGGCGACCTGGTGGGCGAGAAATTTGTCCACGTAGGCTTCGTTCACGCCTTTGCGCATCGCGAATACGACGTGGTGCGAGCAATCCGTCACCTGGGGCTGGTTCCAGGAAAGGGGAAGGAGTTTGGCCTTCACCGCCGGATCGGTGATGACGATAAATTGCCAGGGCTGGAGCCCGAACGAGGAGGGCGAAACGACCAAGGCGTGTTCCAGCGCTGCCCAGGTGACGGCGGGGATCTTTTTGGCGGCGTCGAATTTTTTGGTGGCGTAGCGCCAATCGAGCGCGGCCGTGAGTTGGGTGGTGTCGATGGGTGTCATGGGATTATATGGGCAAGTTTTTTAGAGCATTATTTGGTCCAGCGGGCGGCGGCTTCGGCGACGCGTTTACCGAGGTGGGCTCCGGTGTCCTTGTCATCTGCATCGGGTTTGGTCTCGGGTGGCTCGTAGCCGGTGGCGGCGGCGACGCCACTGAAGAAGCCGTAACGGTTCAGGCGGCCCTCTGCGAGAGGGGTCAGGCCGGTGCCGATCCAGACCATGCTGTGCTGTTGGGAGAGCAGGAAAAAATACTCGATGGTGTTGAGTTTATCGCCACTGGGAGTGCCGGAGACAGAAAAGCCGGCGGCCAGTTTATCTTTCCACTGTTGGTTATACCAGATGCCGGCGGTGGCGTCGGCGAAGCATTTAAACTGGCCGCTGGGGCCGGCCATGTAGGTGGGCGAGCCGAAGATGATGGCGTCGCTGGCGGTTAGCGTTTCCAGGAGGGCATCGTTCTTGAAGCGGCCTTCGACGATGTCCTTTCCTTCGATCAAGAGTACGTGGACGGTGGTGCCGGGCACGGTGCGTGCGCCGGCAGCGATGGCTTCGGCAAGGACGGCGGTGTGGCCGGTGCCGGTGTGATATACGATGGATACGGTAGGCATGGTGATGGGAGAGTGCTGAAGGGTGTTTCGGCGATAATAGCGTGCGACCGGCTTAAACCCCGAGAAACGGATAATCGGTATAACCTGCACGCGAGGCCGGAGCGTAGAAGGTGGCGGGGTTGGGCTGGTTGAGTGGCGCGTTGGCCAGGAAGCGCAGCGGGAGGTCCGGGTTGGCGAGGAAAGGCACGCCGTAGGCGATGGCGTCGGCCTGGCTTTCGCGGATCGCGGCCTCGCCGGCGTCGCGGGTGAAGCCTCCGTTGCGCACCAGCGAGCCGCTGAAATGGCGGCGGGCGATGGCGGCGAGTTCGCATTCGGCCGGGCGGTCGTAGTTGTCGTGGCGGAGTTCAAGGAACCCGAGTCCGCGCTTTTCGCTCTCGGCGGCGACGTGTTCCACCAGTGCGGCGGGGGCGGAATCCACCATGTCGTTAAACGGCACGAGCGGGGAAATGCGCACGCCGATGCGGCCCATGCCGAAAACGGTGGAGGCGGCGTCCACGATTTCGAACAACAGCCGGGCGCGGTTGGCGAGGGAGCCGCCGTAGGCATCGGTGCGGTCGTTTACGCCGTCGCGCAGAAACTGGTCGATCAGGTAGCCGTGCGCGCCGTGGATTTGCACGCCGTCGAAGCCGGCGAGTTTGGCATGCTCCGCCGCGCGGCGGAAGAGTTCGACTATTCCGGGAAGTTCGTCGGTGCGTAGCGCACGCGGCGCCGGATATGCGAGTTTGCCCTGCGGGGTATGGATGGTGTCGTCCCGTATCGCTTTGTTCGACGGGGAAATGGGTTGAACCCCGGCGTTTAGCGCCGGATGGGTGGCCCGGCCGGGATGCCAGATTTGCAGATAGATGCGGCCGCCGGCGGCATGCACCGCGTCGGTCACGCGACGCCAGCCCGCCACGTGGGCGGTGGAGTGGATGCCCGGTTGGTGCGGCCAAGCCTGACCATCGGAGGCGACCATGGTGGCTTCCGCGATCAGGAGTCCGGCCGAGGCGCGTTGGCGGTAGTAATCGGCCATGAGTTCGCCGGGCACGTTTTCCGCGTCGGCGCGCACGCGGGTGAGCGGTGCGAAGAGTACGCGGTTGGGAATCGATAGAGAGCCGAGTTGGGTGGGCGTGAGCAGTTCCATGATGTAGTTGTGCGAAGCTTAGAGGGCGTGATCCTGACGGGCGGTGTCGGCGAGGATTTGCATGATTTCGTCGCGCGTGATCGGGCCGAGCGCGTCGATGCTTTTGCCGTCGCCGTAGGTTTTCACCGCATAGTCGGCGACTCGGGTAAAGTCCGCTTCGGTAAAGCCGAGCGAGGCCGCCGACTGACGGAGACCGTTGGCCGCGAGCCAGCGCTCGAAGGCGGCCACGAAACCGTTCGCGCAGGTCGGGGCGTCGCCGGTGAGGCCAAAGAGGCGCCGGCCGAGTTGCGCGAAGCGTTCGGTCGCGCGGCCATGCGCGAGCAGCCAGTGGAAATAGGCGGGGTAGATGGTCGCCAGGCCGCGGCCGTGGGCGAGTTCGGGGCGAACGCCGCTCATGCTGTGTTCGATGGAGTGCATCGGAAAACCGCTCTCGTTGCGGCCCGCGCCTTGGAAGCCGGACAGCGCGAGGGTGGACGCCCAGAGCAGGTGGCCGCGCAGGTTTTCATCTCCGAGGGAGGCGAGTTGTTTGGGCAGCGTTTCCAGTACGGTGAGCATCACGCCTTCGCTGTGGCGGTCCGCCAGAGGCGATGCCGAGCCGCCGAGCAGGTAGTTTTCAAATACGTGGCTCAAAATATCCGCCGCGCCATCCGCCGTCACCGTGGCGGGGACGGCGACGGTGAAGCGGGGATTTAGCCAGGATACGCGAGGTTTGAGGAAATCGTGGCCAAGCACGGATTTGCCATGGCTGGCGCGGTGGGAGATGACGCTGTAAGGCGTGACTTCGGAAGCGGTCGCCGCCGTGGTGGCGACACAAGCGAGGGGAAGGGCGGCCTTGAGTTGAAAGGCCTTGGTGCCGCCCAAGGTGTAGGGCCAGATGTCGGTCTGGCCGTCGGTGGCGGCGAGCGCGGCGATGGCCTTGGCCGCGTCCATCGCCGAACCGCCGCCCACCGCCACCACGAAGTCGCAACCGGCGGTGCGCAGCTCTGCGGTGGCACGGTTCACTGTTTCGGCCTCGGGATTCGGTTCGATTCCGGTGAAATGGGTCGTTTTCACGCCTGCTTCCGTCAGCCCTCGCTCGACTTCCGCCAGATAGCCGAGGCGCACGACCGAGCCGGAGCCGGTGACGATAAACGCATGTTGGCCGAGCTTGGCGGCGGCGGTGGCGAAATTCGCTCCTTGGTCGCTGCCGAAAATTATCTGCGTGGGAAGGTGAAGATGAAAGGGCTGCATGAGTTGGGCAGAGGGAGCGCAGGAAAACGCGGGTGGCAAATCAGTCGCGTGAAACACGACGAAACGATTGCGTGATTTTTTAGCCAAGCCCGGCTGGCTCCTTTGTCTGTTTCGGGTTCTATGGGTTTTTCCATGTCCGTGCCTGTCACCCAATCTCCTCATACCGACTGGCAGCTTGTGCTGCGTCTGCTGGGGCTGGCGTGGCGCTATCGGGGACGCTGCGTCCAGGTGCTGTTGCTCCAAGCGGTGCTGCTGACGCTGGGTTTGGCGGGACTATCCTTAAGCGGCCATGGCATCGATTATATCAAGAACGCGGTTGGCGCCGCGCGGGATGCGCACGCTCCTCTCGCGGTGCTTGATCTTGGGATAATTCCACCGCCGCCGGCTTCGTGGTCGCCCTTTGCGGTGGTTTCGGCGCTGGCCTTGGGCATCTTGCTGCTGGCGGCGGTTCGTGCCTGGTTAAATTACAGTTACAGCATCGCGGTAAACCAGCTTGTGCAGCGTCACCTCGTTTTGGATTTACGAGCCGAACTTTACGCCAAGTTGCAGCGGCTGAGTTTCCGTTTTTACGACGCGAACACGACCGGGTCTATCATCACGCGAGTAACCGGCGACGTGCAGAACGTGCGCATGTTTGTCGATCAGGTGCTAATCCAAAGTCTGATCATGGTGGCGTCGCTCACGGTTTACTTGGTTTACATGGTGAACCTCAGTCCGGGACTGACTATTGCCTGTCTGGCTACCACGCCCGCGCTGGCCCTGGCCTCGGTTTATTTTTCGCAGCACATTCAGCCCCGTTACGCGCATAACCGGCTGCTTACGGAGGGCTTGATCCAGCGTTTCACCGAGTCGATTCAAGGCGTCCAAGTGATCAAGGCCTTCGGTCGCGAGCAGGAGGATCTGGCGGCGTTTTCCTTGCGTAATGACGAGGTGCGCGACCAGCAGCGGGGTATCTTTTGGCGGGTGAGTCTCTTTTCGCCCGGGATCGGCCTGCTCACGCGCATCAACCTGCTCGTGCTTCTCGGTTATGGAGGCAGCTTGGTCATACGCGGCGAATTGCCGCTGGGGGCCGGTTTGGTGGTTTTCGCCGGGTTGCTGGAACAGTTTTCCGGTCAGGTCAACCAGCTCGCCACGATCGTGAACAGCGCGCAGCAATCTCTCGTCGCCTCGCGGCGTGTATTTGAAATCCTCGACGCCCCGGTGGAAGTGGCGGACGCCGCCGACGCCTTGCCCTGTCCGACGCTGCGGGGCGAGGTGCGTTTTGAGCGGGTTAGTTTCGCCTACAAGGTGCCGGCCGAGTCCGACTCCTTGGTGCTTCAAGATATCGATCTGCGCGTGCCGGCCGGCGCCTGTGTCGCGATTCTCGGGGCCACGGGTGCGGGCAAAAGCGCGTTGATGAGTTTGGTGCCGCGTTTTTTCGACCCGCAGGGCGGCCGGGTTTTGCTCGATGGCGTCGATGCCCGACGTTTCCGGGTGGATGACCTGCGGCGTCGTATCGGCATCGTTTTTCAGGAGAGTTTTCTGTTTTCCAACACCATCGCGGCCAACCTCGCCTTTGGCCATCCCGAGGCCACCCAGGCTCAAATCGAACGCGCGGCCCGCATCGCCCAGGCGCACGATTTTATCACCGCGCTGCCTCAAGGTTACGCCACCGTGCTGGGCGAGGGCGGTAATACCCTTTCGGGCGGTCAACGCCAACGCCTCGCGCTGGCTCGCGCGCTCCTGCTGGAGCCGTCCATTCTGTTGCTCGACGATCCGACCGCAGCGATCGACGCCCAGACCGAGCACGAGATTTTTAGCGCCCTGGACGCCGCGATGCGTGGTCGCACCACGTTTATCGTCGCGCACCGGGTGGGCACCTTGCGGCGCGCTGATTTTATCGTCGTGATGGAGCAGGGTCGCATCGTGCAGCGAGGTACCCATGCGGAGCTCCTCCGCGCTCCCGGGCCCTATCGTCGTATCGCGGACCTGCAACTCGTGGATAATCGCGAACTGGATGAGGACGGCCCATGAAGTCCGCTTCAAATCAATCGCCCGCTAACCCTGCCGATGCGCATCGAGTCGCGCCGTTGACCGTGGTTACCCGGCCGCAGGATGACGCCGAGGAAGTGGCGCAACGCCCGCTCGAATGGAATCTCGTCCGGCGCATTCTGGATTACACCCGGCCATGGTCTGCCCGGCGAAACGCGCTGATCGTTCTCACCGTGGTCCGCGCCATCCAGCTCAACGGCCTGACTTGGCTGTTCAGCAAAGCCATAGCCGGACCCATCACCGGAGGCGACCTTCGTGGGCTTTGGCTAAATGGGTTCGCCTATGCCGCTCTCGCTTTGGCGACCGAGGGCTTGTTCCACTTTCGGATGCGCTATGCCCAGGAGCTGGGTGAACAAGTCGTGCATCGTTTGCGGTCGGATCTTTTCGCCAGCGTGCAGCGCCAGCCCATGGCGTTTTTTCACCAAACCAAACTCGGGCGCATTCTGGGGCGCATGACTTCGGACATCGAGTCGCTGCGCGTGGGCATTCAGGAGGTTTTTTTCGTCTCCATCGTGCAACTCGGGCAAATGACCGGCGCCGCCCTGATCATGCTTTGGACCGACTGGGTTCTGTTTCTGGTCGTGCTCGGCATGGCCCCGGTGGTTTGGCTGGTGAACCGTAAATTCCGGGACCGCCTTTCCCGCTATACTCGCGCCGCGCAGGAGAGTTTTAGCCGCGTGACCGCGACGCTGGCCGAGTCGGTAAATGGCATTCGCGTGACCCAGGGCTTCGTGCGCGAGGATACGAACGCGGGGCTTTTTCGCCGTCTGCTCGCCGACCACTCGCGGCATAATCTCAACCTGGCCCGTGCCTCCGCGACCCTAAATCCGATTCTCGAACTCAACAGCCAGTTCTTCATCGCCGCGCTTCTGCTGCTCGGGGGCTGGCGGGCGTTTCACGGGGAAATGGAAATCGGCAATCTCATCACCTTCTTTTTCTTCGCGAATCTTTTCTTCAGCCCGATTTCTGCCTTGGGAAATCAATACAACCAGGCGCTCGTGGCCATGGCCGGGGCCGAACGGGTTTTTAAATTAATCGACCGCGTCCCCGAGTGGACTGATTCGCCCGCCGCGCGGGATTTACCCGATCCGCGCGCGCCGGGATCGGTGGGCTGCGCGCCCGGCATCGACCTCGAGTTTCGTGCCGTTTCGTTTTCTTACGTGCCTGATCGTCCCGTGCTTCGCGAAGTGAGCTTTCACGCCCGCCCCGGCCAGACTATCGCGCTGGTCGGCCATACCGGCAGCGGCAAAAGCTCGATCATCAATTTGGCGACCAAACTTTACTTGCCCGACGCCGGCGAGATCCTGATCGACGGCCAGCCAATCCAGACCGTGGCGGGGCGTTCGTTGCACCGGCAGATCGGCCTGGTTACCCAGCAGAACTTCCTTTTTACGGGGACCGTGCTTGATAACCTGCGTTTCGCCCGGCCTGAGGCCACGGAGGCCGAAGTGCGTGGCGCGCTGGCAGCGCTCGGTTGCGAGGATCTCCCGGATATGTTGTCGGACGGTTTGGCGACCGAGGTGGGGGAGCGTGGCGGCGGATTATCTCTTGGTCAGCGCCAGCTGGTATGTTTTGCCCGGGCCTGGCTGGCTGATCCGCGGCTGGTGATTTTGGACGAGGCAACCAGCGCCATCGACTCCCTCACAGAGGCCAGATTGCAGGCCGCGCTCGCCCGGTTGCTAACCGGGCGCACCAGTCTGGTGGTCGCCCACCGGCTGAGCACGATTCGAGCAGCCGATCTTATTCTGGTGTTGGACCAGGGTGTCGTCGTTGAACAGGGCTCGCATGTTGAATTGCTTGCGCGAGGCGGCCATTACTCCCGCTTGCACGCCCGCTTTATTTCGGGTGGCGAAGTTACTTCGTAGTTAGTAATAAAATACAGGGTTTGCCTTTCAGGGCCGCGGGGGTGCGCAACACCTGCGGGGCGGGCGCGCAAGTATGAAATTTTACCTCTGAAAAACGTGAATTTACCTCTGAAAATCTTGGTTGCGTTCGCCCAACCCCACTCTACGTCCATTCTCGCTATGGCCACCACCAAACGTAAACCTAACGCAGCCTTCATGAAACCGGTTCAACCTGACGACGTCCTCTCGGCCGTGGTCGGTGCGAAACCTCTCCCCCGTACGGAGCTTACCAAGAAGCTCTGGGACTATATCAAAAAGAACGGTCTCCAGGACAAAAAAGTTAAGACCCAGATCAACGCCGACGATAAGCTTAAGGCTGTTTTCGGCGGCAAGAAGTCGGTCACCATGTTCGAGATGACCAAGCTGGTCTCCGGCCATATCAAGAAGTAGTCCGATCTAGTCGTCCCCAAGACACTCGATTCCTTGAAGCCGTCGGCGTTTAAAACGCCGACGGCTTTTTTGCGTCCGGTCTAAAGCGCGGTGCACAAAAAAGCCCGGACCTTCGCGGGTCCGGGCTAGGCCTCAAGGGGCTGCTACTTCTTAAGCCGGTGCTTACGAACCGCCCGACGCTTTCGCAATGAAGCCCAGGACGTCGTCCGCTTGTTGTTTGGTCGATCCCTTGTGGTCGGCGTACACCACCTTGCCGTCCTTGATCAAGTAAGCCTGGCGGCTGGAAAACCCAAACAATGAGCCGACGCCAAATGCCTTGATCACCGTCTTGTCGGTATCCGCCAGCAGGGTGAAAGGCAGTGAGTATTTGGCGCGAAAAGCGGCCTGACTCTCCACGCTGTCGGTGCTCACGCCGACGACGGCGATGCCCAGTTCGGTCAGTTTCTCATAGGAGTCACGCAGCGCACAGCCTTGGGCGGTGCAGCCGGGCGTGTCGGCCTTGGGATAGAAATATACGAGCGTATATTTGTTTTTGGCGTAAACCTTGGCGAGATCCAGGGTGCTGCCCGACTGGTCTAAGGCGGATGCGACCGGAGCCGCGTCGCCCACGTTTACCGGATTTGCGGAGGCGAAGGAAAACATGGCGAGTAGGATGCCCGAAAGGGCGAGGATGCGTTTCATGGTGAAGGTAATTGCATGGTCACCAAACCCATGTCTAACGGCTCCGCAAGCGACAGGGCGGAGATTGAGGACGCAGCATACGGCTGAGCTCATTCCTGAGATACTCTTTGCTCGATTCGGATCCGTTTTTAAAACTTCGGCTCAATAATTACTGGGCCGTTTCATTGCCGCCACTTTTTCGCCGGTCTTATTCCGACGCATTTATTTGGTCTAGGTTGCTGACTTATTTGTCTTTGGATCCTGTTCACTCATTCCAGTTCATCGTCTGGCATGAAAAAACTTCTGCCTTGGCATGCGAACTGCGTTCTCGCGATTCCCTACCACATTTTTTCTCAAACCTAACATCCGCAACCTATGTACCTTAATCTACCGATCGCCTTCGTTATGGGCCAAACGCCGATGGAACTTTTCGTCCATGGTGGCTGGATCATGTGGCCGATTTTGCTGGTGTCTTTCGTGGCCGTCACGGCTGTCGTGGAGCGCAGCCTGTTTTTGATCACGGAGAGCGTCCGTCGCCAGCCCATGGTCGTCGAGCAGATGCTTGAGAAAGTGGAAAAGGGCGATGCCGCCGGTGCCATCACGCTAGGAACGCCAAGCAAAGATTACGTGGCCCGCGTCTTGGTTTACGCGCTCACCAACAAAGATCACTCGCTGACCAACGCGTTTACCCGCGCCGCCAACCAAGAACTGAACCGCTTCCAGCGCGGTATCGCTGTTCTTGATACTTGCATCACCATTTCTCCTCTTCTCGGTCTTCTGGGAACGGTCTTGGGCATGATGAACACGTTCGGCGCCCTTGGCGACGGGGACATCGCCGCCAACGCCGGAAAAATCACCGGCGGCGTGGGCGAGGCTCTTATCGCCACGGCCTGCGGCCTTCTGGTCGCCATCGTTGGTTTGCTTCCCTACAACATCTTGAACTCCCGCGTCGAGGAAGCCCGTCACAACATTACTGACGCTGCCAACGCCCTCGAGCTGACCATCAAGAAGGAAGAGGCCGGTCGCGCCTGATCGCGCACTCCCCTCTTCTATCTTAAACCCTTAAACCAACCCGAACCATGGCAGGCGGAGGCGGCGGCAATCGCAGTGGAAGCGGCCCGAAGAAGGCGCGCATCGATATCATTCCCTTGATCGATGTTATCTTCTTCCTGCTCGCAACCTTCGTTCTCTTTACGCTTTCGCTCAATACGAGCGGGGGGCTGGCGGTCACGCTGCCAAAAACGAGTACCAGCGTGGCCCGGGATCCCAGCTCCTCGGTGACCTTGTCGATTCGCGACGATGGCACCTTGGGTTGGGACAAGGAGCTTATTAACCTCGATCAGTTCATCATACGCTTACAGGCCTTCAAACAGACCACGCAGGATCCTAAGATCCTTATCAATGGTGATGAAAATGCGCTCTTTCAACAAGTGCGCTACGTCATCGACGAGGTCCGCAAAGCGGGCATCTCGAAGGTCTTGATCGAAACTCGCCTGCGTCCAGCAGAGTAACCCACTTGTCATGTCTTCCATTTTCGGCAGTCCCATTCAGGTAGCCTCGGCGAAGAAAGCGCGCATCGATATCATCCCGCTTATCGATGTTATTTTCTTCCTGCTGGCTACGTTCGTGCTCTTCACCCTCTCACTGAATAAAATTCAGTCAGTTCCGTTGAATCTGCCCCAGGCGAGCGCTGCTTCACCGAAGGACCAGGAAGACACCTCGGTTACCATTCAAGTTTCCGATGGAGAGTCCGCCTTTTGGAATAAAGAGCCGATCACTTTCGCCGAGATCACCCCAAAATTGGCAAACTACAAAGCCAACACGCCCAGTGCCCGGGTTCTCGTGACGGGTGATGACCGTGCCAAATATGGTAACGTCATCCGAGTGCTGGACGAGGTTCGTCTGGCCGGCATCACCACTGTAACCATTGAGACCGCCTACCGCGCGTCTGGCCGCTAAACCGACATGAGCCGCGATCTAATCATAGCCATTTTTGTCTCCCTTCTGCTTCACGGAGGCACGGCCTTTTCCGGTTACCTTTTCAAAAAGCCGGTTGCCGAGAAAGTCGTAGCGAAGGCGGCAGTACCCACCGTCGAACTCGACCTGCCCCCGCCGCCCGAGCCGGAAAAGCCTGAGGTCGTCGAGGAAGAGATGGTCGCTGATGCCCCGACGGAAGTCGTCGATCTCGCGCCTCCGATGCAAAACGACACGCCATCGGCCACGATTGACTCACCTTTCGTGCAGCAAATTCAAGCTCCGCCGCCTCCTGGCGTGACCCGTCCGTCGGGTAATGCGATTTCCATCCCGACCAATACCCGGCCCGCAGTGGCCAGCGGCAAGGCCATGGGTCAAATATTCGATCTAGCCACCCTCGATCAGAAGCCCGAGGCCCGGGTGCGTATCGCACCGCAATATCCCTTTGAAATGCGTCGCTCAGGCCTCAAAGGCGAAGTGGTTGTGCAATTCATCGTGGATAGCAGTGGTGAAGTACGTGATCCCGTCATCGTGAAAACGTCCAATTCTGGTTTCAATGACGCGGCCATTCAAGCCGTGCTCAAGTGGAAGTTTAAGCCCGGCCGCAAGGGCGGCTCGGCGGTGAACACCCGCGTGCAACAGCTCCTTGGCTTTAATCTCAACACCGACCGCTAATGATCGCCCGCTATTTATTCGCAGGTGCCCTCGCTCTGGCTACTCCGTTGGTCCATGCTCAATCGGAATTGCCGCCCAAGGAGCTTACCGAAAAAACCCAGGGCTCGATGGAGAAACTCCGTTTGGCCATGGAGGCCAAGGACTACGCCACGTGTATATCTGTCATTGATGGCATATTGCCGACGGTTAAGCCCACCAGTTTCGACACCTACTTGCTCGCACAGATCAAGGTTCAGGTTCTGCTCGGTCAAAACAAGCTGGTGGATGCCATTGCTCCGCTGGAGACCGTGCTGACCCTGAGCGATGGCAACACGAACTTTTACGAACCCAAAACCCATCTGGAGTACCTGAACCTTTTGGCTCAGCTTTATTACCAGCGTGCTTCGGGCTACAAAGTCGTTGCCGAGCAGAAAGCGGGTTACGAGCAAGCTCTCGGCACCTTAAAGCGCTGGTTTGAACGCAGCCCGAACCCGACACCCGACGCGCGTTTGTTCGCCTCCTCGTTACTCTACCAAATGGCCACCGCTGACGGCGGAAAAGCGGATATGGCCCGGATTCGCGAAGCCATCGAACAAGCCCGCGAAGGCATCCTCCTTTCCGTAAAACCGTCAAACCAGTTGATTCTTTTGCTAGTCGCCTGCCATCTCCAGATTGAGGAGACGAGCAAGGCCGCCGAGTACCTGGAAATGCTGGTCGAGAGCGACCCCAAGAGTGAGCAGGCTTGGTCGCAGCTACACTCCATTTACCTGGCATCCAGTTCGGATGCCAAAGATCCGGTCGAGTCCCGACGCATGAGTATTCGAGCGCTCAACACTTTGGATCGCGCCCAGAAGCTAGGCGTTCTCGCATCGATTAAAGATAACTACACTCGTGTCGCCATTCACTTTAATCTTCAGCAATTCACCCGCGCCGCCGTACTTTTGGAAAAAGGCTTGAGTGACGGTTCCTTGGAAAACTCCAAGCGGAATTGGGAGCTGCTTTCTTCCGCTTATCAGCAGACCAATAAAGAGGATAAGGCCCTCGACGCCATGTCTCGCGCCGTGGCCAAGTTCCCCAACGACGGAGCCTTGGAGTTCTCCTTCGCCCAGCTTTTATATGGCAGCGAAAAAGTCGCCCAAGCCTACACTCGCGCCGAGGCAGCGCTTGCGAAGGGCTTGGAAAAACCCGGCCAAGCCAAGGTCTATCTCGCTTATCTCGCCTACGAATTGCAGCGCTACGACGACGCTAAGAAGTGGGTCGATGCCGCTCGCGCCCAAGGGGATGTCCCCGCAAAAACTCTCGATTCATTGAGCACAGCCATCGCCGAGGCGGTACGCGCTCGCTCCTAAACCTAGTATTCTCGGTCCCATGAACAAAGCTTACTTTATCGCTCCTCTTATTGCCGTGCTGGTTTTCGGAGGTTTTTACTCCTCCCATCAAAGTGGTGCCAAGGCCCGTGAGGCTGAACGCGTCGCCAAGGTAGAAGCCAATCTCAAGGCCAAGCTGGCCGCCGAACAGGCTGCCAAAAAAGCCGCCATGACGGAAGCCATCCAAGCTGCCGAAACACGTAAAAAGGAGCGCGAAGCCAAAGAGGCTAAGGAAAAGATCGAAAAGGAAGCCCGCGCCGTCGCGATCGATGCCCGCGAAAAAGCCCGCCGCGATCAAGAGAAGTCCAACAAGCAAATTGAGCGCCTGGAGAAAGACATCGAAGTCGAGAAGGCGGCCATCGCCGCCTTGCTGGCCAATCGCAAGGAAGCCGAAGCCGAAAAGGCCTTCCTTCAAGACTTCGTAGTCAAATCACAGACTAACGTCCAAGCGCTCCAAGCACTGATGACCAAGCTCAATACTCCGCCGCCCGCGCCAGTCGCCGCCGCTAAGTAAAACTTCTCCGGATCCATCGCCATGAACAAACTTTACCTAATTGCTCCCATCTTGCTGACCTTGGCTTTTAGCGGCCTCTACACCCTTCACACCAAGGAGGCCGGTGCCAAAGCCGAGAAGGTCCGCATCGAGGCCGCTCGTGTGGTTGCAGAAACCGAGGCCAAAAAGCAGGCCGCCGAAAAGCAGGCCAAGGAAGACTCGGATCGCCGCACGGCCGAGCGCATAGCCGAAGAAAAACGCAAGGAAGAGGAAAAGCGCACCAAGTGGGAAACCGCTGGTAAAGCCATTGCTGACGACACTACCGCCTTCCTGGCTCAAGCAGTGAAAAACGAGGCCGAAATCAAAGCCCTCGAAGCCAAACTCGCCTCGCTACGCGCTGATAAAGACAAGGCCACGCAAGCCGCTTTCGACTTTGAAATCGAAATCGAAAAGGCCCGCGTCGCCAAGCGCACCGCCGAACTGGAAATCCAACGCCTGGTCGAGATGGTCGCTCGCAAGGGTGGCACGACCTTGGGCAGCGTAACCGCTACTCCGTAAGTTGTATTTGGTCTGACCCTTCAGCCGGGCGATTTTACGCCCGGCTTTTTTGCGCCTCGCTCCGTTGCGGTTCAATCCGCTCACTATCCTATGGGCAAAAGCACTCATTGTGTTCTCATTTTGGGATGAAACTAATCCGCCACCTCACGCCTGACGGCCCCGCCTATGCCGCGCTTCAGTCCGATGGAACCGCCCTGGCGCTGAGCGGCGATCCGTATTCAATCACTGGATTGCAGGTTGCCGCATCTTTGCCTGTTTCGCTTGGTCCTCGGCTGGCACCCGTTTTACCGGCAAATATCATCGGCATAGGCCTGAATTACCGAGCCCACGCGCGGGAAATGAACCGACCCCTGCCCGAGTTTCCGATGATTTTCGTGAAGACCACGAATGCGCTTCAAGATCCGTTCGCGCCCATCGTGCTGCCGCGTTCCGGCAACGCTTCCCGCGAAGTCGATTACGAGGGCGAGCTCGCGGTGGTGATCGGACGGGCCGCCAAAAATGTCTCCCGTGAACACGCGCTCGATTACGTTTTTGGCTACACCGTGGCCAACGATGTCTCGGCCCGCGACTGGCAGTTCAAGTGGGGCAACGGCCAGTTCTGCCAAGGCAAGAGCTTCGATACCTTTTGCCCGCTCGGTCCGGTGCTGGTTACCGCTGATGAAATCCCCGATCCCGGCCAGCTCGCCGTGCGCACTTGGGTGAATGGGGAGCTGCGTCAGGAATCGAACACCTCGGACCTGATTTTCGACGTGCCCGCGCTGATCGCTTTTCTCAGTGCAAGCAAAACTCTGCTACCCGGCACCGTCATTCTCACCGGTACACCCAGTGGCGTAGGCGCCGGCTTTCAGCCCCCGCGTTACCTTCAATCTGGCGATACCGTCGCGATTGAAATCGAAGGGATCGGAACACTCGAAAATCCCGTTCAAGCGGAGTCTTTGTGAGTACCCGCGCCCCGCGCCGATCCTCCGCTCCATGATCCGCATCGCCACCGACTCTGGTTATACGTTGGTCACGCATCAGGAACACGCGCGGCTGGCGGGCCGCTTCGCCGCGCACTGGGGCAACGCGTGCTTTCCCGCGCCCGCGCCCGCCGCCTTGCTTCCCGAACTCATCTTTGCCGTGGCCAGTCACGACGACGCCTGGGCGGTGCGTGATGCTACCCCCTTTCTTACCCGTGAGAGCCGCCCGGCCGCGTTTACCCGCGAACTGGTGGGAGCCTATTCCGCCTTCGAAGAAATCGATATTGCCGATTATCTGGCGGTGCGGGGCGCCGCCACCGAGGCCGTGGCCGCCGAGCATCCTTTCGCAGCCATCCTCATTTCAATGCACACCGTCAACCTGCTGACCGAGCAGGCCGACCTTTCCACCATCGCTCCGGCTGATCGCCCCTTGCATGCCGCTTTCATCGAAGGGCAGCTTTGCCGGCAGCGCGAACTGGCGGCCGTGTTGCCCGCCGAACTCGCGGCCTACGCCACCACGGAGCAACTCCAGCGCGGTTTCGAGTTTCTGCAGTTTTGCGACAACCTCTCGCTTTTGACCTGCGTCGGCTACGACCAGGCCCGCCCTCTCCGCCACACCCATCCCGACGCGAAGGGCACGCGGCATACCGTGGTGTGCACTCCACGCAGCGGACAAACCTATCACCTCGCGCCGTGGCCTTTTGATCAGCCTGAGTTAAGCTTCGCCGTTCCGTCGCGCCACGTGCCAGCTGCCGCCTGCGCCGATCTCGCCGCCTACCGCGCCGCCTGCGCCGCCGCGCCGTTCGAGGCATTGCCCATTCATCTGGTTTCTTAAAAACGCCCCTTACCCGTAGATGTCCGCTTCCGGCCAACTCACTGATTGCGTCGTCCTCATCGGCCCGGAACTCGCCCCGTTTCGATGCGTGCGTTTCGCTTGGGCGGGAGATACGATCACCGCCGTGGATCGGCTCGCGCCGTGCAACACCTTGGACGACGGCGCGGTGGTCGTCATTCCCGGCCTCTACAACAGCCACACTCACCTCGGCGACTCCGCGCTCCCGGACGGGGCCACTGGCTTGACCTTGGAAGAGGGCTTTTTCCGGCCCCACGGCTATAAATACCGTGAACTCGCCAAGCTGACCCCCGCCACCCACCAGCCCCACCTCGAAGCGCATCTCCGCTACATGGCGCGCAGCGGCACCGTGGCGCACCTCGACTTCCGCGAGCAAGGCCCCGACGGTGCCCGCCTCTTGCGTGCCGCCTCTTCCGCCACCGGGGTTGAGTCCATCATTCTGGGGCAGTTCAACGACTCGCCCTTCTCCGCCGCCGAGCTTCGGGCCAACGCACCCGCCCAAACGCTTCCGCCCGCCCATCTGGCCGAACTCGCCGAATTGCTCGCCGTCGCCGACGGTTTTTCCGAGAGCACGATGAACGATCTCACGACTGCCGCTTGGGCCGAGATTCGCGCGCTCACTTCAACTGCTGGAAAGCTGCGCGCCATTCATTGCCTGGAAAACGCCGGCTACCGCGACCTCTCGCTCGCCAGCACGGGGCGCGGTGATCTCTCCCGCGCCCTCGCCGACTACGATCCGCACCTCATCGTGCACCTCACCGTCGCCACCGCCGAAGAGATCGCCTTGCTCGTGCGCGCCGGGAAAACCGGCGTCGTGAACCCTCGCGCCAACGCCACCCTCGGCCTGCCTTTGCCACCGGTCGCGGCGTTGTTGCGCGCCGGGGCCAATCTTCTGCTCGGCACCGACAACGTGATGCTCAACCCGCCCAACTTGCTCGCGGAGCTTGATTTCACCTATAAGCTCGCCCGTTCCCAGTTTGCCGACGCTCTGACCCCCGAACCGGCCGCGATCCTGAAAATGGCCACCAGTAACATTCGCGCCGCTCTCGGCGGCGACCACCACGGCGCGCTCGAAGTCGGCCTCCCCGCCAGTTTTGTCGCGCTCGACTTCACCGTCGGACACCTCCGCCACACCCGACACCTGCTCGCCAGCATCGTCACCCGGTTAAGCCCGGCCGACGTGCTTGCGACTTATCGCCACGGGCGCGCCCTCTTCCAGGCCCCGGGTTTCTCCTTTTAATCTTTTCGCCGCGCGGCTCCCGGCATTTCCCATGCACCACACGCTTTCCGCCGACCCCTTTTGCGACCGCTGGAACAACGCCCTTCCGCCCCGGCTCGTGGTCGCGCCTGGCGACACGGTCACTTTCTGTTGCGCTGATTCCTCCGGTTACCAGGTGACGCCCGACTGGACCGCCGCGGACTTCGCTTCGCGTTTCGACGCCGCCAAAATCCATTCCCTCACCGGTCCCGTCGCCATCGACGGTGCTGCGGCCGGCGACACGCTGGAAATCGTGATCGAGGCCTACGCCCACCACGGCTTTGCCTGGACCAGTCTCATCCCCGGCCTCGGCTTGCTCGCGGGCGAGTTTCCCGAACACCACCTCTTCATCTGGAAACTGGAAGACGGCGTGACCCGCAGTTTCCCCGGCGTGACGCTGGATCTGCATCCGTTTGCCGGAATCATCGGCGTGCAACGCGCCGAGCCCGGCGAGTTTCGCACCCGCGCCCCCGGCCCCTTCGGCGGCAATCTCGATGTGCGCCACCTGACCTCAGGCACCCGGTTGTTTTTACCCGTTTTCACCCCCGGGGCCGGCGTCCTTACCGGCGACTGCCACGCCGCCCAGGGCGACGGCGAAGTTTGTATCAACGGCATGGAGGCCCCTATGGACGCCACGTTCACGTTTCGTCTGCACAAATCTCCGGCCCGCCCCTTGACCGGCCCTTACGCGATTTTCCCTGCCCAGTCGTTCACGCCTCCGCGCTACGCGACCAAGCCCTGGCATCTGTTCATCGAGTCCGATACCGACCCTCGCGAGGCCAGCAAACGCGCGGTGCGGCGCGCCATCGACTTTATCGTGCACCGGCTCGGCGTCACCCCGCAGCTTGCCTACACCCTGTGCAGCGTCGTGCTCGACCTAAAAGTCAGCCAGCTGGTCAACGTGCCCACCACGACCATCACCGCCTACCTGCCCGAGGCGATTTTTGATTAGGCCGCTACCGCCTTATTCCAATTTGCAGTCGAGGTGAACAGAATGTCGGAATTGGCTGGGGACGGCCAACGCTACACAAAAACCACCTGATATGAGTAAGCTATGCGTTACATGGAGGGTTGGTCGTCCCGGCCAATTCAGATCAACTTGAAAGCGCACTAGAATTGGCGACTCAGCTTCCGAAGCTTGAGCCTCCTCGCTCCCTCCTCCTAGCTCCCAACTCCCCGCTCCTTCTCCACCATGTCCGCCATCGAAACCAAACTTGCCACCCTCGGTTTGACTTTGCCTGTGCCTGCCGCGCCCGCCGGCAGCTATGTGCCCTATCGCATCCATGGCGATACCCTCATACTTGCCGGGGTTATTTCCTCCTTTAACGGCCAGATGACCCACGTCGGCCAGGTGGGCAAAGAGCACACCATTGAGACCGCCCGCGAAGCGGCGAAAATCTGCGCGCTCAATGTGCTGACCAACATCAAACTCGCCCTCGGTTCCTTGGATCGCGTTGCGGCCATTCTCTACGTCGGCGGCTATGTGAATGGCGTATCCGCATTTCCCGACGCGCCCGCCGTGATCAACGGAGCCAGCGATTTGTTTGTGGAGTTATTCGGCGAAGCCGGCCGCCACGCCCGCGCCGCCGTCACCGTCGCCGGGCTGCCCAAGAATGCCACGGTCGAGATTCAGGTTACGGTGGCGATCAAGCCGTGACCTTCGCCCACTGGCAAAGCCTCGCGCCCGCCGCCGCCGCCCGTCGCGTCCACGAGCGGGTGGCCGCGCTCGCGCCGGGTCAGCAGCGCGCCGCCCTCGCCTGGCTCGCGCCCGAAGCCCGGCTGGCTGCGGAGCTGAGCGCAGCGTCGGCCGCCGCCCTGCGCTCCCCGCTCACGGGCGTGCCTTTCGCGGCCAAGGATCTTTTCGATGCCGCCGGATTGCCGACTTTTGCCGGTTCGGCGTTTTTGCCCGAAGTGCGCCACCCGCTCACCGGGGTCGCGCCGTCGGACGGGAGTTTCATCGCCGCCGCTCGCGCCGCCGGGGCGGTGCTCGCGGCCAAGGCGCACATGCACGAGTTCGCCTACGGCATCACCGGGGAAAACCCGCACTATGGCGACTGCGAGATTCCCGGTCACCCCGGGCGCACCACGGGCGGTTCGTCCTCCGGCTCGGCTCTGCTGGTCAAGGCCGGGGTCGTTCCCTTCGCCCTCGGCACCGACACCGGCGGCAGCATCCGGGTGCCCGCCGCGTTTTGCGGGCTCTACGGCTTTAGAATGACCCCGCGTCACCCATGGATCGCCGACGGCTATCCGTTGGCCGAGAGTCTGGATACGCCGGGGTTTTTCACGGCTAACGCCGCCGATCTCCGCTCAGCCCTCGACGCCCTGATTCCCGTCTCCCCCAGCTCCGTGCTCCCCGCTCCGTGCTCCCCGCTCAAGGGTGCCTACCTTGTGTTGCCCGGCCTGGAAGCGAACGTGGAGAAAGCCTTTCTCGCCGCCGCCTCGCGGGTGGCACCGGCTTTGCCGCCCGGCATAGCCGCCGAGTTGTTGACCTTGTTTGCGCCCGCCGCCGAGCTTTACGCCATTCTGGGCGGGGCCGAGACCTGGCGCATCCACGCGCCGTTTTACGAGCGTTACCGCGACCGCTACGACCCCAACGTGCGCGCTCGCATCGACCGCGCCCGCACCCTCACCGCCGCCGATGTGGCTCGCGCCCAAGCCAATCGCGACGCCATCACCGCCGCGTGGGCGGCCCTGTTCCGCGACTACGATTTTATCGTGTTACCGTCATCGCCCTGCGCAGCGCTCACCAAGGCCGGATGCACCTTGGAAATGCGCGCACGCATCCTTGGTCTCACCGTGCCCGCCAGCATGGCCAGCCTGCCGGTTTTAGCCCTGCCTGTGCCGCTGCCGGAAACCGGCGGGTTGACCACCGGCTTGCAGATCGTAGTCCCCTCGATCCACAGCCCGGCCATTCGTGCGGTGCTTGAGGTTTGCTGATTAAGGAGAGAAAACTGGATTACCTTGGGGGGACCGGGCGGACCGGGAGGGGACTGAAGTTTGGGGATGGAAGCAAAACTGCGCTGAAGTGTGTTATTTCAACAATGGATTTTCCCAGGTGACACCGGTCAGGCGGGCGAAATCGGTGTCGGCGGTGTGGACCGTGGCACCATACTCCAACGCGAGGGCGGCGATTTGGGCGTCGGTTACGAGATTGCCGGCGGTGCCCGCCTTCGCCAGCAGGCGGCAGACGGTTTCTACATGGCCGGGGCCGGCGACCAAGAGACGGACATTGGGTCGGGCCAGCCAGGAAGCGATTCGTTCGCTGGCCTCGTTCACCGTGAGTGGACGATCAAACACTTTTCCGTGGGTGGACAGGCGCAGGAATGCGAAGACCACGACCGGGCAAAGACCGACCGGCTCGACGCCGGAAAGCAGGGCGGTCCACCAATCTGCGGAGGCTTTGTGGAAGGGACTTTCGGAGTCGTAGGCGTAGAGCAGAAGGTTGGCGTCGGGGACGATCATTTCTTTAGCGCTTTACTGAGCTTGCGGGTCGTTACGGCAAAGGCCCCGGCTTCAAGGTCATCAGCGAGGTCGTGCAACCGTGATGGATCCACGCCGGGGCGCAGACCCATGGGTCGGGCGTTTACAACAAACGGTGCGGCGGCGACAGCGGGAGCGAGGTGGGCGAGGCCGCGGCGCAGGCCGTCGTTGAGCGCCGCTTTGAAGTTCTGCCGGGAGCCGTGGGTAGCATGGCGGAGCAGTTGTTCGACGTCAGGGTCGAGGGTGACGGTGGTTCTCATTTAGGCATCATGATGTCTCAACTATTTGCTGTAAAGATGCGAAAGAACTTTGCGAACGACACCCACACCGCGCGGTACGCCTTTCTCGTAGTTGTAAACCACAAGCCCTGCCCAGCCATCCGAGATGCACTGGTTACTTAGTCCGGGTAGGGTGGCACATGCATTGCTCAATTCGGGCATGCGTCGTTCCACGTTTCTTCTTACTCTTTTCACGGTTCTGCTTCTGCCCCTTGGTATAAGCGCACAGCCCGCAAGCGCGCCGAAGGCTCCGCTCATCGCCATTCTCAACGCCTACCCGCCCGAGATGGAGGCCATGATCCAGGCTTTCGACCTCAAGGGTTCCGGGTTTAGTTCCGAGGTGGTGCGCGGTTTTCGTTTTTATCGGGGTGAACTCGAAGGCCGTCCGGTGGTCGTGGTCGAGACCGGCATGAGTCCGGTAAACGCCGCCATGGCCTTGCAACTCACCCTGCTCAAATACCCGATCACCCATGTGCTCTTTGCCGGTGTGGCGGGCGGCACCGACCCCGCGCTCGAAGTGGGCGACGTCGTTATCCCCGAGCGGTGGGCCTATCACGACGAGGCCGCTTATTTTAACGAAGACGGCAAAGGCGGCTATCATCAGGCCGCTTACTTTAAGAAAAAATATCCCAACTTCGGCATGATCCACCCCGACGACGTGGTGGCCACTCGCGCCAGCCAGCCCGGGTTTCAACGCACACCGACTTTTCCGGCCGATCCCGCCCTGCTCGCCGCCGCCCGGCGCGCGTTGCAAAAGCTCGGTCCGATCAAGGGCGAGGTGACCGGCCGCACCTTGCGGGTCGAGATTGGCGGCACCGGCGTGACCGGCTCCGTGTTTCTCGACAACGCCGCCTACCGCGAGCACCTGTTCAAGGTCTGGCAGGCGCGTTGCACTGACATGGAAACAGTCGCCTACGCCCACGTTTGTTATACCAACGAGGTACCTTTCCTCGCCATCCGCGCCCTCAGCGATCTTGCCGGCGGACAACAGGGTGCCAACGTGATCGACGAACATGAGCACACCTCCTCGGTAAACGCGGTTCGCGTGCTGCGCGCCGTGCTCAAGGAGCTTTGAGTCGTCGCCCCGCACCCGCCCAGTTTACTCATTTCCCATGTCCCTAACCCGATTCTCCGTCGCCCCGCTGCACACCCTGACCCGCACCCTCGCCGCCGTGGCGATGGGCCGCGTCGCGCCCGATCTTGTCATCACCGGCGCGCGAGTGCTCTCCACCTACACCGACCGCATCCACGCCGACCGCGAGGTTTGGATCAAAGCCGGTCGCATCGCCTGCGTAAAACCCGCCGGCACCGCCAGGAAACACTTCGCCGCCGTGGCCGGAGCCAAGTTCGCCCTGCACGACGCCGCCGGGGCCATCCTCGCGCCCGGTCTGGTCGATCCGCATGTGCACATCGAGAGCAGTATGATGACGGCCTGCGCCTACGCCGAGGCCGCGCTGCTCAACGGCACCACCACGCTCTTCTGCGACTCCCACGAGATCGGCAACGTGTGCGACGCCGAGGGCATCGAGTGGATGCTGCGCGACGCCCGGCAGGCCCCCTTAAACATCTTTCTCACCGTGCCCAGCACCGTGCCCGCCACTTCGCCGCAGTTCGAGACCGCCGGCGGTGACCTCACCCCCGCCAAGATCGGCGCGCTCTTCGACCGCTGGCCCGAGGCGCTCGCGCTGGGCGAAAAAATGGACTTCGTGCAGGTTGCCATGGGCGACGCCCGTTCGCACGGCGTGCTCGCCGAAGCCTTGAAGCGGGGTCGCCCGGTTTGCGGCCACATCTACGGACGCGAGTTCGTTTCCGCCGGGGCCGCCTCGGGCATCACCGACACTCACGAAGCGATCGACCGCGACATCGCCGAGGATTTTCTTGAGGCCGGCGTGTGGATCTTCCTGCGCGGAGGACCACCCACCACGCCCTGGCATTCGCTGCCGCACGCGATCAAAGCCGTGACCGAGGCCGGAGCCTCGCCCAAACGCGTCTGCGTGTGCACCGACGACCGCGACGCCGACGACCTTTTCCTTTTCGGCCTCGATTGGGTGGCGCGTCAGGCCGTGGTGGCCGGGTTTGCCAAAACCACCGCCTGGAGCGCCGGTTCCCTGAACCCCGCCACGCGCTACGGCCTTGACGGAGAAATCGGCGGCATCGCCCCTGCCCGTCGCGCCGACCTGGTGTTGCTCAACGACGACCTCGTGCCGCAAAGCACCTGGTATGGCGGCGAGCTGGTGGTGAAAAACCGCAAGATCACCCGCGTGCTCGATGCCGCGTTATCCAAGCGCTACGCCTATCCGAAAAAAGCCTACGCCACGGTCAAGCTCCCGCCCGCCGCCAAGTCGGCCCCGCTTACGCCCGCACTGCCGACCGCGCCCGTGGTCGCCAACTGCATCCGCACCGCGCTGCCCGGAATCATCCTGTTTCACGACCGGGTGACGCTCGAACCGGCCGCAAGCTGGTCCGAGCATTTCGCGCGTCACGGCCTGTGTTTCGTCAGCGTGCTGGAGCGCCACGGCAAGTCCGGCGCGGTTGCCCACGGCCTGCTCAAGGATTTCGGGCTCAAGGCGGGCGCCGTGGCCAGCACGGTCGGGCACGATGCGCACAACCTGATCGTGGCCGGCGCCAACGAGGCCGACATGCGCCTCGCGGTCGAAACCCTGCGCGAGCTGCGCGGCGGTGTCTGCGTGGTCAACAAAGGCAAGGTCGTTGCCTCGGTCGCGCTGCCGGTGGCCGGTTTGCTATCCGATCTGCGGGCCCCGGCGGTCGCGAAGCTTACCACCAAACTCAAAAAGGCCTGGGTCGCGGCCGGCTGCACGCTGCCTTACATGGGCTTTAATCTGATCCCGCTTTCGGTGATTCCCGAGATCCGCATCACCGACAAGGGTCTGGTTACCGTGCCCGGCATGCAGCAGTTGCCGTTGTTTGAGACGGTATGAATCTAGTTCGCGTTCAAGTTTAGACCATCTCGGAAATTGGCCGGGGACGGCCGACGCCACACAAAGCAGGTTGCAGGCTGGTGTAGAGTTGGCCGTCCCCGGCCAAGTAAGCTAACGTGAAAGCGATTGAAAGTAAGCTTCCGCATTCCCCGTTCGACAACGGGCGCGGGTGGCCAAAGTTAGCGGAGAATCGTTTGCCGCCACCATGATCTCTTTGCCCTACGCGCTCTCCCGTTTTCAAACCGTCCGCCGTCGCACCCGCGAGGTGAAGATCGGTCCGGTCGGCGTGGGCGGGGCCAACCCGCTGCGCATCCAGTCGATGACGACCAGCGACACCCAGGACGTCGCCGCCACCGTGCGGCAGGCCATCGCGCTGGCCGAAGTGGGTTGCGAGATCGTGCGCATCACCGCGCCCAATGTGCAGGCCGCCCGCGCGCTGCGCCCGATCCGGGAGCAGTTTGCCGCCGCCGGCTTCGCGAACGTCCCGCTGGTCGCTGACATCCATTTCCTGCCTTCCGCCGCCATGGAGGCGGTCGAGCACGTGGAAAAAATCCGCATCAATCCCGGCAACTACGCGGATAAAAAGAAATTCGCGGTTCTCGATTACACCGACGCCGCCTACGATGCCGAGTTGGCGCGCATTCACGAAGCGGTGACGCCGCTCATCCTGCGGTGCAAGGCGCTGGGCCGCGCGGTGCGCATCGGCACCAACCACGGTTCGCTCAGCGACCGCATCATGAACCGCTACGGCGACACCCCGCTCGGCATGGTGGAGAGCGCGCTGGAGTTTCTCCGTATCTGCCGCGGGCACGGCTTTCACGACATCGTGCTGTCGATGAAGGCGTCCAATCCCAAGGTCATGATCCAGGCCTACCGCCTGCTGGTCGCGCGCATGGATCAGGAGGGCATGGATTATCCCCTGCACCTCGGCGTGACCGAAGCGGGCGACGGCGAGGATGGACGCATCAAATCCGCCATCGGGATCGGATCCCTGCTCGCCGACGGGCTGGGCGACACCTTGCGCGTCTCCCTGACCGAGGACAGTGTTTACGAGATTCCGGTCGCCCAGGCGCTGGCGCGCAAGGCCATGGCGGGCTGGGTGGTCGATACGGAGGATTTGAAGAACGGGGCAAAGGCGCCGACTACCGATGCGATCGATCCCTATGTTTACACCAAACGCCCGGTTATGCCGTTGGAGTTGGGGTCGGCTTTTTCCGTCGGTCCCGAGTTGCCGCCGCGTGTGGTCACGCGAGTAAGTTCGGTGGCCGCGCTGGCCGAGGCGGGAAAGGCGTTTGCCGCTTCGCGTCTCATCGATACTCCGGTCGAAGGCGTGCTGGTCCCGATCAACTCCGCCGCCGATCTGGCCGCGTTGCGCGCGGCTACGTTTCCTGCCGGTGCCACTCCGTTTCTGGAGCTCGCGTCGGAGCTCACACCCGCCGATTTAGCCGGGGTAAACGCCTCCTCGCCGGTGGTGTGGGTGCGGGTTTTTGCGGCAAATGCTTACGACGCCGAAACGCTGGCCGGACTCGCCAAGCTGGCGCGGGCGCGTGGCCATGCGCTGGCCGTGGCGACCACGGCCGAGGCCTTGTCGGCTCCAGATTCACCGCTCGCCGCCACGCTGCGTCAGTTGGGCGATACGGGGTTGATCATTACGCTCGATGCTGCCTCTCCGGACTCGCAGGGCCGGCATCCGGTCGGTCGTTATCGCGCTTTGGCCGAAGCTTGGCGAGGGTTGGGCGGACGGACGCCGCTCTGGATTCGCAATACCACAGCCACTCAGATTGCGCCTGCGCCGGATTTTCTTTCGCGATTGTTGGATGGCTCGGTGCTGACCGGCACGCTGCTCTGTGACGGCTTGGGCGATTTAGTGAGTATCGAAACCGAGCCCGATCCGGTGCGGGCGCTGAAGTTGAGTTACAACGTGCTGCAAGGGGCGGGCACGCGCAGCAGCAAGACGGAGTTTGTGGCCTGTCCGAGTTGCGGGCGCACGCTGTTTGATTTGCAGACCACCACTCAGCGCATCCGGGCGCGGACGGGGCATTTGAAGGGGGTGAAAATCGCCATCATGGGGTGCATCGTAAACGGCCCGGGCGAGATGGCGGACGCCGATTTCGGCTACGTGGGCGGCGCTCCTGCCAAGATCAACCTCTACGTCGGCAAGCAGTGCGTTCAGTATAACATCCCCCAGGCCGAGGCGGATGACCGCTTGGTCGCGCTCATCAAGGAGCACGGCAAATGGGTCGAGCCGCGTTCAAGCTGACTTGAGCAAATGGTCGCAGAGCGTAATTAGACGGAGGCGCAGGGGGCGGGCGCGCTCGGCAAAGGCACGCTGCTGTTGTTCGTAGTCGGCCCGGCCTTCGGGGGTTTCGATTTTTACGGGAGTGAAGCCGAGGGCGGCGAGATCGTAAGGGCTGGCGCGCATGTCGAGTTCCCGGATATCGCGCGCCAGCTCGAAGCAGTCGGCGACCAGTTCGGCGGGAGCGAGCGGGGAGAGTTTGTAGGCCCACTTGTAGAGATCCATGTTGGCATGCAGGCAGCCGGGTTGCTCGTGCTCGACGCAGGTTTCGCGGGTGAGTTCGGTGCGATTCAGCGGGCGGGCGGGGGTGGTGAAAAACCGAAACGCGTCGTAGTGGGTGCAGCGCAGCGGCTGGGCCTCCACGATGCGAGCGAGCTCGGCGGGGGCGAAGCGCAGGGGGTATTGGTTGTGGCGGACCTCCTCCGGAGTTTGCCGATAGACCATCGCCCACTCGTGCAGACCAAAGCAGCCGAAGAACCCCGGGCGCTCGGTGGTGGCGGCGAGCAGGGAGCGGAGCCAGAGCACGAAGGGGCGGCGTTTCTCCGGCAGGGCGTCCGGGCGGAGGCTTACGCCGTGGTCGGTTTCATGGTATTCCGGATCGCGCAAAAAAGCGCGGGCGGCGGCACCGGCCAGCAGCAGGCCCGGGCCAGGGTGCCAGCGGCGGAGCCAGGCGGCGCGGAAGCCGTAGTAAGTAAAGAGGAAGTCGTAAACCGGGTGCTTTTCACCCCGTGCCGCGCGGGCTTGGTGCGGATCAGTCCAGGCGCAAATCCGGCGTTCGTGGACGAGGGCGCGGGACTGCCATTCGGGCTCAGGGAGTACCAGTGCGGTAGGGGTGGAAGAATGGTTTGGGGGCGCTGGCACGCGGATCACATTTTCAACTCTTTGCGAATGTCGGCGAGGACGTTGTCCGGGCCGCGATAATCGCCGTTGGGTTTATAACTAAGGGAGAGTTCTTTGCCGTCCGCGCGCATGAAGACGAGGTTGGGGATGCCGCTTTCGTGTCCGGGGCGGCGGAGGATGGTTGCCGAATTGCGCTGGTCAAAGCGCACGGCAGGCCAGGCCATTTTGTATTCGCTCATGTAGCCCTGCATCGCGGAGGCGTTTTGGTCGCTGCTGACGAAGATCAACTCGAACTCGGGGTGGCGGGCCTTGATTTCCTGATAGGCGGCGACGAGTCTTGGGGTGAAGCCCCGGCAGGGCGGGCACCAGTGGGCGGAGTAGTAAACCGCGAGGTAGCGCACGGAGCCAATCTGGGCGGCGGAGATGGGCGCGAGGGCTTTGCCTTTTACCGCCACGAGTTTGCCGTCGAGGGCGGAGAGGACCGCGCCCGACTTTACCGCCGGAGCGGGCGCGGAGGCGGCGGGGGAGGCGGCGTTTTGCGTTGGCGGGGCGGGATCGTCGGCGAGCGGTGCGGCAAAGGCATCCACGCGGGTGCGGTCGGCCTCGTTTAACTTCGCGTAGGGGTGCATGAGACGCGAGCCGTCGGCGCTTTTAAAGATCACATAATCGCCTTTGCGGCTCACGAATTCGGCTTGGATCTTTGCGCCGTCGAAGGACGACCAGGTTTCTAACTTGGCAAAGGCGGGCGAGCCGAGGGTTAACCCGGCGAGCAGACAAACTAAGGTGCGAAGGCTAGGGTAGGCGGGGTAGCGCATGGTGCAGTATGCTCGGCGGGCATCGGCTCACCTGGCAATCCGGCGGGTGAGCGGTTAATTAAAAACAGGGTACAAAAGTTAAACGTTTATGACCAACAATGGGAGTAATTGATAAATATCTACCAAAATCTATCAGTTTCTCTTGACGACCGCGCTGCGCTGAGCTTTCAAGACGGCGTTGTTTTGATTCCGGCCCGTGCGCAGATCGGCCCTCGGGCAGGTTTCGCGGCACGGATCTCAGACCTTCTTTTTCCCCCACATGTTGCCCCCGCCCACCCCTCACCGCATCGAGATCGAGCACCAAGTGCGTCGCGCCTTGTATGCCCGTTTGGGAAAGCCGCTGCCACGCAACGCCGAGGCGCCGAATCCACTTTTGGTCAACGTTAGCGCGCGTCATTGCCACCTCACCCCGCAGGCGGTTGAGACCCTTTTCGGCAAGGGCCGCACCCTCACCCCGATGAAGTGGCTGTATCAGAAAGATCAGTATGCCGCCGAGGAGTCGGTTACGCTGATCGGGCCACGCAGCCGGGTGATTTCCAATCTTCGCATTCTGGGTCCCTGTCGTGACCTGAACCAGGTCGAGCTGGCTTACACCGACTCCATCGCTCTGGGTTTCGACATCCCCGTCCGCCAATCAGGTAACATCAAGGGCACGCCGGGCTGTATGCTCATGGGACCTGCGGGTTTCCTCCGCCTGGACGAAGGCGTTATCCGCGCCGCGCCGCACGCCCACATGCATCCCGATGATGCTGCATTTCTAGGGGTGAAAGCCGGCGAGTTCATGAAACTGCGCGTCGGCGGCGAGCTCGGCATGACTTTTGATCGTCTGCTCGTTCGCGTGCACGCCGACTTCAAACTTGAAGTCCATATCGACACCGACGAGGGCAACGCCTGCGGCATCGGTCCCGGTGTTCCGGTAGAGTTGGTCAAGTAACGCGTCCCGAGCACGCCCATTTTCCCTGTAATTTCCACCCACGTCCCAACCCACCAAACCACCCCTCACAATGAGTGATTCCATCGGCATGATCGAAACCCGCGGCTACGTCGGCTCTGTTGAAGCCAGCGACGCCATGGTCAAAGCGGCGAGCGTCACGCTCGTCCGCACCATCCAAATCGGCGGCGGCCTCATCACCGTCGTTTGCAAAGGCGACGTCGGCTCCGTCAAAGCGGCCGTCGATGCCGGCGCTGAAGCCGCCAAACGCGTCGGCGAGCTTGTCGCCTCCCACGTCATTCCCCGCCCGCATGCCGACCTGCTCAAGCAGGTGGGCCTCTAAGGCGCAATTTTCCCTAACCTTTAACAAACCACTCCCATGGCCCAACTTGCCCTCGGTATTATCGAAACCAAAGGTTTCATCACTGTTCTGGAGGCCGCTGACGCCGCCCTCAAATCCGCCAACGTCACCATGACCGGCTACGAAGCGGTCGGCAGCGGCTACGTCGCCGCTTTCTTCCGCGGCGATGTCGCCGCCGTAAAGGCCGCCGTCGATGCCGGCGCCGAAGCCGCCAAGCGTATCGGCGAAGTCATCTCCGTGCAGGTCATCCCGCGTCCGCACGACGAGCTTGTCGGTCTCGGCAAATGGCTCGCCTCGCCCGCCGCTCCGGTCGCCTAAATTGTCGCGCGAACGGCCAAGCCGTTTAACCGGCTCGTTCCTGCCACGCCCATGAACATCCTTGTCGCCAATCTCGGCTCCACTTCGTTCAAATACCGCCTCTATCGCTTCGAGGGCCAGCAGGCCACCGCAGTCGCCAAGGGTGGTTACGAGCGGGTGACCGATTACGGCAAGGCTATCGACGACTGTCTCGCCGCGCTCAGCGCCGGCGGGCACCTGAAGTCGGTTGAAGATCTCGATGCGGTGGGGTTCAAAACCGTTTTTGGCGGAGCCATCACCGGCTGCGTCGAAGCGGATGAAAGCGTCGAAGCCGCCCTGCTCGCTTCCTCCGATCTCGCCCCGGCGCACAATCCGCCCTACGCGGCGGGGATTCGCCAGTTCCGCGAGAAGTTTCCCTCGGTGCGCCGGGTGGCCTTGTTCGAGACCGCGTTTTATCAGTGGTTGCCCGAATACGCTCATCGCTATGCGGTGCCCGAGGCCTGGTATCAGGCGGGCGTGCGCCGCTACGGCTTCCACGGCGCGAGCCATAAGTTCGCCGCCGAACGCGTGGCCGAACTGCTGGGGCGGGCCGACATCGCCGAGATTACGCGCGGACTCTATCAGTCGGGCCCTCGCCCGGTCACGGGTGAGCCGCTGCGCATCATCACCTGTCATCTCGGCGGCTCCAGCTCGGTCACGGCGGTTCACAACGGTGTCTCGGTCGGCACCAGCATGGGCCTTAGCCCCCAGTCGGGTCTTCCGCAGAACAACCGGGTCGGCGAACTCGATTCCGCCGCCATTCCTTTCATCCATCGCAAGCTCGGCCTCTCCATTCCCGAGATTGAGCGTCAGCTCACCAAGGAAAGCGGCCTGCTGGCGCTCTCTGGCGTGAGCAACGACGTGCGCGACATCCACGCCGCCGCCAAGGCCGGCAACCCGCGCGCCGTGCTCGCGCTCGATGCCTTCGTTCACTCCATCCGCCACTGGATCGGTGCCTTCTGGTTCCAAATGGGTGGCTGCGACGCGCTGGTTTTCACCGCCGGTATCGGCGAAAACGACACTTTCATCCGCGAGTCGGTTTGCGCCGGCTTGAGCGGCATGGGCGTGACGCTCGACCCGGCCCGCAACGCACTCTCACCCATCGAAACCGACCTCACCTGCGGCGGTTCCGCGACCAAGGTGTTTATCATTCCGGCCAACGAGGAACTCGTCGTAGCCCGCGAGGCGCGGCGGCTCCTTCTCGCCAAAACATTCGCCGCCTGACCCGGCGTTTCTCTTTCACCCGAAACCTTAACCCAACCTCAACTCCTCCCTACCATGTCCCAAGCCCTCGGCCTCCTCGAAACTCGCGGTCTCACCGCCCTTATCACCGGCACCGATGCCATGCTCAAGTCCGCCAACGTCACGCTCGTCGGCCCGATGAAGCAGGTGGGTAACGCCCTTGTCACCGCCGTCGTCACCGGCGACGTCGCCGCCGTCAAGGCCGCCACCGACGCCGGCGCGCAAGCCGCCCGCACCGTTGGCGAAGTCGTCTCCGTGCAAGTCATCGCCCGCCCCCATGGCGACGTTGCCGCCATTCTGCCCAAGCCCGTCGCTCCGGTCGTCGCCCCCGTCGCCACCAAGAAGTAATCGCGCCGCGCCCCGCGCAGGGGAGTGACGCTTGTCCGGCCTGAGCGCCGCAAGTGTTCGTTCCCAGCCGGGGCATGCTCCGACTGCTCACCCCATCCCCATGTTCCTCGCCCGCGTCATCGGCTCCGTCGTAGCCACCAAGAAAGATTCGGCCATGACCGGCCGTAAACTTTTGCTGCTGCGTCCGCTGGTTGTGGACGAGGCCCAGCCGGATCGCCTGCGCCCAGGTGCCAACACCATTGTGGCCGTGGATGCGCTCGGGGCCGGGCGCGACGACCTCGTGCTCTTTTGCCAAGGTTCCTCCGCCCGTTCCGCCGATGGCATGAAAACGCTCCCCATCGACGCCGCCGTGATCGGTATCGTGGATACGGTGGACGTTCTCAACCGCCAGATCTACCCGCCTGCCGCGTCCTAAACCGCCGCCTGTCTCTTTCTTATCTTTCTTAACATGTCTAACGCGCTCCAACTCGACGAAACCACCCTCCGCGCCATCGTGGACCAAGTCGTGCGCAACCTTAAGCATGGCGGCTCATCTTCCCCCGCGCCTGTTGCCGCCTCATGTGGCGCGCCCGCCGTCGTGGCTGCCCGACGCGAGGGCCGTTTCGGCGTTTTCGCCGACGTCTCCGCCGCCTGCAACGCCGCGCACCAGGCCTTCCGCCAGCTCCAGCCGCTCGGCCTGGAAGGCCGCGTCAAGGTCATCGACATCGTCAAAGGTCTGGCGGAGAAAAACGCCGTCGAGTGGGGCCGCATCGAGTTTGAGGAGACCAAGATCGGCCGACTCGCCCACAAGATCGAGAAGCTCCAGATCGTGAAACTTGTGCCCGGCGTCGAGTGGCTGCGGCCCTACGCGATGTCCGGCGACCACGGTATCACCCTCGAAGAGCAGACGCCTTTCGGAGTTATCGGCGCGATCACTCCCGTTACTCACTCGGTGCCTACGATCTGCGGCAACATCGTCTCGATGGTCGCGGCCGGAAACGCCGTGGTTTTCAACCCGCACCCGGGCGGCGCACGGTGCGCGGCCATGGCGGTGCGCGCGATCAACGAAGCCATTCACGCCGCCATCGGCATCGAGCACCTCATCTGCGTGATCGCCGAGCCCACCCTCGATACCTTCAACGCCCTCTGCGCCCATGAGGCCATTCGTGTTCTCTGTGTCACCGGCGGCCCCGGCGTGGTCAACGCCGCCATGAAGTCCGGCAAACGCGCCATTTGCGCCGGTCCCGGCAACCCTCCCGTCGTGGTGGACGGCACCGGAAATCTCTCCAAGGCCGCCGCCGACGTCATCAAGGGCGCCTCCTACGACAACAACCTCCTCTGCGTGGGCGAAAAACAGGTCTTCGTGCTCGAATCCTGCGCCGAGCGTTTCCTCAACGAACTGGCCCGCGCCGGTGCCGCCAAGCTCACCAGCAACCAGCTCGAGCGCCTCACCGCCGTCGCCTTTACCAATTCCAAGGATGCGGGCGGTTGTTCGCATCCGGTGCTCAACCGCAAGCTCGTCGGTGCCGATGCCGCCGTGCTCGCCCAGCATGCCGGTGCCACGGTTTCGGCCGACTGCCCGATGCTCTTTGCCGAGACCGACGCCGACCATGCCTTCGTCATGGAGGAGCAGATGATGCCCATGATCCCGGTCGTGCGCGTCAAAACCTTTAACGATGCCGTGGCCGCCGCCTTGAAGAGCGAGCACAACTACAAGCATTCCGCCGTCATCCATTCGCTCAACGTCGAGCACATGTCGCAGATGGCCCGCGCCCTCGACACCACGCTCTTCGTCAAGAACGGCCCCTCCGTCGCCGGCCTCGGCCTTGGCGGCGAAGGCTATCTCAACTACTCCATCGCCACCACGACCGGCGAGGGCATCGCCACCCCGAAGACCTTCACCCGCACGCGCCGCTGCGTGATGGTGGACAACCTGCGCATCTACTAAGCCGCGCCCGACTCCTTCCCGTCTTCCCTCTTCGTTATCACCATGCAACTCGCCCGCATCGATGGCACCGTGACCGGCACCGCCTGTCACCCCAGCATGTGCCAGGGCCGCACGGTGATTTGCCAGCCCCTCGACGCCGAGGGCCGGGCCGATGGCGTGCCGGTGCTTGCGTTCGACCAGCTTGGGGCCGGCCTCCACCAGCACGTGCTTATTTCTGCCGAGGGTTCGGTCATCCGCCAACTGGTGCGCGACGAACACTCTCCCTTGCGCAATTTTATCCTCGCCATCGTGGACCCCAAGTCGGGCGACCAAGTCGCCGCACTTAGCTCCTAGCTCTCATGCGCCTCGGCCACGTCATCGGAAAAGTCACCCTCGGCCTCGCGGACCCCGCGCTGCGCGGTGCCCGCTTTCTTCTGGTGCAGCCCTTTTCCCGCGAGCAGTTCGCCGGTGCGCCTCTCCTGCCGCTCGCCAAGGGAGCCACACAGGTCGTTTACGACGAGCTTGGGGCCGATATCGGCCACGTGATTGGCTACACCGAAGGCGCCGAGGCTTCGGCGCCTTTTCCCACCTCGGTACCGGTGGACGCTTACAACGCCGTGCTCATCGACCGCATTCACTACACCCCGCCAGCTTAGAGCGGGGAGCAGGGAGCTTGGAGCAAGGAGCCAAGCCCCGCCCCCCATCGCCTGGCCATTTTCCCCCTCTTCCAACCTAACCTCAACTAACCGGCTCCCAGCTCCACGCTCCCAGCCCCCTGCTTCCCATGCGCTCCGTCCTTACCGCCCAAGACATCGAACAACTCCTCCGCACCGGAGCCCCCGTGCCGGCCGATGCCATCCTTACCCCCTCGGCCCGCGATGCGCTGAAAGACCGCGCCTCCCTCCTGCCCGGGCGCTCTTCCGCCGCCCCCGCCGCCAAGAGCGTCACGACTTACGCCGAGCCCTCGGTGCCCGACTTTGAATTCAAGTGGAAGCCCGGCTCCGATCCCAAGACGCCCGCCGAGATCGCCGCCTTTTTCAACTCGCCCGAAATTCTCGTGCTCAAGGAGCGCATGTGCGACATCGGCCGCCGTCTTTACGCCAAGTCCTACACCGACGGCAACGGCGGCAACATCACCATCCGCGTGGGCGACAATCTGGTGCTCTCCACCCCCACGCTGATTTCCAAGGGTTTTATGAAGCCCTCCGACATGGCGCTGATCGATATGGACGGCAAACAGCTGGCCGGCACGCGCAAGCGCACCAGCGAGGCCATGACGCACCTCGCCATCATGAAGCGCCAGCCCAAGGCCCGCTCCTGCATCCATGCCCACCCGCCGCACGCCACCGCCTTTGCCGTGGCTCGCGTGCAGCCGCCGACTTGTTTGGTGACCGAAGCCGACATCTTCCTCGGCAAGGTAGCCCTCGCGCCCTACCAGACTCCCGGCTCTCCCGAAAACGCCGAGACCATCGGCGAAGTCGCCAAAGACAACCAGTGCGTGTTGATGCTCAACCACGGCGTGATGGTCTGGGGCAAGGACGTCGAGGATGCCCACTGGAAGATGGAGAACGTGGACGCTTTCTGTCAGACCGTGCTCCTCGCCTCCCAACTCGGCGGCGAACTCGGCGAAGGCATCGGCGGCAAAAAAGCCCGCGAGCTCATCGCCATCCGCAAGGCGCTCGGCATGCCCGAAGGCCGCGAGAACCTCAAGGAGTGCGAACTTTGCGACAACAGCGATTTCCGTCCCGGGGTGGCCTGCGTCGCACCCGCTTCCGAGTCCGCCGCGCCCGCCTCGGGCCCGGCCGCCGATCCGGCCGTCGAGGCCTTGGTCACCCAGCTCACCGAGCAACTGATGAAGCAGCTCAAAGGCTGAAGAAGTAGCGGGTAGCGGCTAGAGAGTAGCGAGCACGACGGACTTTCGCCAGACACGCTCCTTCCCCAATTCGACGCCTCCTTTTCCGTTCTACCCGCTACTCACCACTCGCTCCTTTTCCCTTCCTACCATGAAAATCACCATCATCGGCGGCGGCGGCCGCGTCGGTTCCAACGCAGCCTTCGCCCTTCAGTGCGGCGCGATCGTATCCGAAATCCAGATCCTCGACGCCAACGCCGATCTCGCCGAGGGCGAGGCGCTTGACCTCATGCACGGCAGCTCCGCCGTCGGTGGGCAGCGCATCTATGCCGGCGATTACGCCAAGGCCAAGGACAGCGACATCTTCGTTATCACCGCCGGCCTGCGCCGCAAGCCCGACGAGTCCCGGCTCGACCTGATCAACCGCAACGTCGCCCTGTTCCTCCAGATTCTCGCCAGCATCCAGCAGGCTGGGTTCCGCAAGGACGCGCTCGTTTTCGTCGTTTCCAACCCGGTGGACATCCTTACCCAGCTCGCCCAGGCCAAGCTCGGACTGCCGTGGCAACAAGTGATCGGCCTCGGCACCATGCTCGACACCGCGCGCTTCCGCTCGCTCATCGCGCAGGAGCTCAAGCTCGCCCCGACCCAAGTCTCCGCCCTCATCCTCGGCGAACACGGCGATACCATGATTCCCGTCTGGTCTTCGGCCGCCTACGCCGGCCTGCCTCTGGCCAAGGTCGCGGGCTGCACCGCCGCCTTCCAGAATCAGATTTTTGAGCGCACCAAGGGCAGCGGCGCCGAAGTGATCCGCCGCAAGGGTGGCGCGGGCTGGGCGGTGGGTTTGACCATCGCCGAAGTGGTGCACGCCATCGCGTTGAACAAACGCACGGTGTTGCCGGTTTCCTCGCTACAGCAGGGTGCCTACGGTCTGCGCAACGTCTCGATCAGCGTGCCCACCGTGGTGGGTCGCGCCGGAGTGCTTTCGCATCTGGAGTTGGAGCTTTGGCCGAAGGAACTCTCCGGCCTGCAAAGCTCGGCCCGCGCACTCCAGGAAACCTACGCGAAAGTCGCCAAGGCCTGATTCTTCTGCCGTTTTCTCGTGCCGGGCATCGTTTACGATGTCCGGTTTTTTTTGGCCTGATGACCCGCACCTGATTGCTGGCAAGCTATTTGCTCAATAGCGGGGGATATGCGTTTCCAATCGAGTCAGACCGTCTTCCAGTGTTTGTTGGTCTTGGGTTTAAGTTTTACGACGTGCCTTTGGGCGGACCAGGAAAAAACGAAGTCACCGGCAATGAAAGAGGCGGTGATGCTGGCTCCGGTTAACCTCAAGGAATGGCGCAAAGCTACGCTACCCCGGTTCACCGTGTATTCGCAAATCCCCGAGGACCGCACCTTGGACTGGATCGAGGAATTCGATCAGTTCCTCTCCGCGCTTAACATGATTCTGAAGGTGGACGAACGTCTGCTGAACAAACCGAAAATCGTGCTTATGCGCGGGAACTGGGCCTTTAAACCTTTTCGTCCTTTGAGGCCCGATGGCAAGGATAGTGAAGCCGTTGGTTTTTTCGGCCATACATTGGGTTGGAGTGTTATAGGAATGGCGGAACAAGACAAAGAGGATCTCACCCGACGGATCATTTTTCATGAGGGGGTGCATTGGTATCTGAGGGCGGCGCAGCGCAGTTTTCCCGTTTGGATGGAGGAGGGCTTGGCCGAGGCGTTTTCCACTTTCTCGGTGCGCAAAGGGTTTGGTTACTGGGGCGGGGCCATCGAATCCCACAATCGCCTGCTGCGTGAGCTAAAGCCCATGACCGTGGAGCAGCTGCTTCTGGTTAAACGAAATGACGGAACGTTTAACGATTCTCTTAAGACCGGGCTCATTTACGCCCAGTCTTGGGCCTTGGTGCATTGCATGCTTTTTGCCGATCAACCGGGCGAGGGCACCCGTCTGGGACGTTATCTTGAGATCATCCGTGAAAACCCGAATGCCTACACCGCCATGGAAAAGGCGTTTAACGCCGACATGTCCCAGGTGAACCGGCAGTTCCAGGATTATATTTTCGGGGGCAAATACTTCATGAAAAAAGTTCCCTTGCAGCCCAGTGCCGCCAACGGCCTGAAGCTGGAAGCGGTGAGCCAGCC
Source organism: Verrucomicrobiota bacterium (assembly GCA_026398135.1). Classification (GTDB taxonomy): domain Bacteria; phylum Verrucomicrobiota; class Verrucomicrobiia; order Opitutales; family Opitutaceae; genus IMCC26134_A. The sequence goes on along the minus strand of JAPLTN010000006.1, from coordinate 30,888 downwards.
CGAGTTGCACGAAGCGCTGGCGTGGCTGGCCTTGGGCGGAAGGCGCATCCCGCAGAGCGAACTTCAACTCAAGGAGCGGGAACGGCTCGCGCCGGCCGATGACGCGACGTGGATGCTGCGAGCCTGGCAGGCTTTTTACCGGGAAGACGGTGCCGGGGTGCTGGCCGCCGTAAACGGGGCCAAAGCATCGGGGATAAGCACGCCGGATCTCGATTTGATAGGTATTTATGCGACTTTGGAGCAACGGGATGGGGATACCGCTTTAGGTGCGGACCTTGCGCGCAGCCTTTCTGATACTGCTCAAGCTGCGGTTCTCAAGCGCCCCTTTTCTCAAATGGGTTACCGATTACTGGCTTCTTTGGCCACCGAGTTACAGTCGCCCAATGCCCGCGATTACGGGTTTCTGAAAGTCGGTTGGCGTCTGTTTCCCAATGAGCCGGACATCCTCATCTCTATGGTCGCGGTGACAAAATCCCTGGGCATAACCGAAGAGACGACCGCGTACCGCAAGATTGCGGAACAGCGCCTGGGCGATTTTTCCAAACGGCAGACAGCTCGCTACCGGGCGCTGGATTAATGGCCTTTTGGTCGCGCTTCAGCCAGCACCTGCTCGATTTGCTTGCGGTGCAGCCGGAGGTGGAAGGCGGCCATGAAGTGCCATTGCGCGGCGCTCAGCGGGCCGAACCAAGGGTGGGCGTAACGCGTCTTCGTGGCCAACGTGGGCGCGCCCGTCACCACGGTTTCCAAACGTCGGCAGGATTCGGCGAACGTCTCCACAATTTCGGGGCCGACACCTTCCGCCGGTTTCACGGCCGCAGTACTCGCCGCGCCGGGCGGCATACGCTCCGCCAAGAGCTCGGAAATTACACCGGTGACTGACTCGTTCACGATGCGCAGATGGTCCAGGGTCATAAACACCGACCAGTAACGGCTGCTATCTTCCAACCCTGGCAGGCGGCGGATCAAGACGCGCCGGGCTCCTGTCTCGGCGTCGCAGCTCTGTGCGAGTTTCAGGACTGCGTCGCGCTCGGCGGCAAACAAAGCGGAGGCTTCTGACCGCGAGGTTCGCCAAGCCCCGAAATGAAAAATTAGGCGCGCGATCCACAATTCTACCCGAGGCAAACCTGCTCCGGGTGCGGCCAACTTGGGAACGGAAGACATCGATGTGGACTTAATTAACATACTTGCAATTTGAAAGTAAAATTACTTGTTGAATGCAAGTGAAACTTAACCGCAATTACCGCCATGGCCAAGCGCGTCACCCATCCTAAAGCGACACCCGAGCGACGTTCGCCGTGTCCGGTGGCGTGTGCCTTGGACGTTTTTGGCGACCGGTGGACGCTCCTCGTGCTGCGCGATTTGGTTTTAGGCAAGACCCGCTTCAAGGATTTCGCCGCTTCGCCCGAGGGTATACCTACCAACGTGTTAAGCGAACGACTTGCCCGGTTGTTGGCGCAAGGCATGGTCACTCAGGTGAGCGTCGGCGACGGTGCGAAACACCCCGCTTACCGGCTTACCGACAAAGGGCGCGCCGTGCTACCGGTGCTTCAGAGCATACGCGATTGGGGCTTGGCCTGGGAAAAGGGCACGCAGGTTTTGCTGGATGAAGCGGCCCCAGTCTCATGAAGCTCGAGCGCTTTCCGTGTGAGCGCTTCAACCTGAGGTTTGCCTAGGTCCGGGGAGCGCACCCGTCCCCGGTGCTCAGCCGGGCGTCTCGCCCGGCGATCAGAGTTTCCGGCGGGACGCCGGAAACAGCCTGCGAGATGCAGGCGCTCCCCGGACCGGTTAAGCCAATCGGAAACGCGTGTTTGAGGGAGCGGATGCTCCGGGTGGTTTTAATTGGGTCGGTACACAAAAAAGCCGACCTGAGCGCAGGGGCCCAGGTCGGCGAGTGGCATGTTTAAGGCCTAAGCTTAGGCTTCGTAGGCGGGCAGCACTTTGTCCACCGAGACCTTGTCGAGGCGGGCGAAGGCGGGCAGGCCGTTTTCGTAGGTGACCTGGGTCTCGCCTTGGATGAGCGGGGTGGCGTAGCGGAGGAACTGGTGGTTCATGCTTACGCCGTCTTCGCTGATCCATTCGCGGGGGAGCTTCTTCACGCCGTTGGCGATTTCGGAGAGGGGGGCCAAACCGGTCTCGACGGTGTAGTGTTCGTTGTCGCCGCGCAGGAGGGTGACCATCTTGTCGGTCTCGCCGCGGATGGCGGCTTTTACGGCCATCTGGCCGGCGAGGTAGGCTTCTTCGGCGTCGGTCTTGGAGCCGATGTGGGCGGCGGCGCGCTGGGCCATGCCGAGCTTCACAGTGCGGGCCTTGATTCCGGGCAGGTTTTGCTCGACGAGGCCTTGGAGATATTCGGCGGCGCCGCCGAGTTGGGCGTGGCCGAAGGCATCGGTCTTGTCGGCGGCGGCGACGTAGTTGCCGTCGGCATCGACGAGGCCTTCGCCGACCACGACGAGGCAGAATTTCTCGCGTTTGAGGACGCGTTGCACGTCGGCGACGAACTTTTCGGCGCTGAAGGCGACCTCGGGCAGATAGATGAGGTGGGGGGCGTCGTGCGGCTGTTCGCGGCGTTTGGCGAGGGCGGAGCCGGCGGCGATCCAGCCGGCGTTGCGGCCCATGACCTCGACGATTTGCACCAGATCGTGCTGGCCCATGGCGGCGTTGTCGCAGGCGATTTCGCGGATGGTGGTGGAGATGTATTTGATAACGGAGCCGTAACCGGGGGTGTGGTCGGTGGAGACGAGATCGTTATCGATGGTCTTGGGAATGCCGATGACGCGCAGGGCATAGCCTTGGGCCTGGGCGAGCTTGGAGATCTTGTCGGCGGTGTCCTGGGAGTCGTTGCCGCCGGCGTAGAAGAAGTAGCGGATGTTGTGGGCCTTGAAGACTTCGAGCACGCGGTCGAAGTCGGCTTGTTTCTTGAGCTTGTAGCGGCAGGTGCCGAGGGCGGCGCCGGGGGTGAACTTGAGGCCGCGGATGGTCTGCTGGCTCTCGGCGGCGAGGTCGATGAGGTCTTCGTGCAGGATGCCGAGCACGCCGTTGAGGCAGCCGTAGATTTCCTCGATATCGACGTGATTAAGCGCCTCCGAGATGACGCCCGCGAGGGAGGCGTTGATGACGGCGGTGGGGCCGCCGGACTGGCCGACCAGAACATTACCTACGAGATCTTCGGACATGGCGTGTGGGTTTGGTTAAAGGTATTAGGGATACAACGAACGTGAGGGTGGAGCGTGCCGAGCGGCGCGTGTGAGTGGCAAACTCAAATTTCCCCGGAGGCGGGGTTCTTGCGGGAAGAACAGGGCGTTCGGGGCGATTTTAAAGCAACTTGCCGGGTTCGTAGGAGGCTGCGCCGGGGGTCTTTTTGACCAGGGCGGCCACGGTTTTAACGAAGGCGTCCACTTGCTGGGGGGCGGCGCCGACGAAGCGTTTGCCGTCGGCGAGGATGGCGCGGAGTTGTTTTTCCGGCAGGCCGAGGCGGGGGTCGGCGGCGAGGAGTTTGACCAAGTCGCTTTCGCCTTCGCCGGTGCGGATGGCTTTGGCGGCGGCGAGGGCGTTTTCCTTGATCGCGAGGTGGGCGGTCTCGCGGCCGACGCCGGCCTTGACCGCCTCCATGAGGATGGTGGTGGTGGCGAGGAAGGGCAGCTGGCGCTGGTTTTCGGCGGCGATGGCGGCTTCGAAGACGTCCATCTGGTTGAGCACGGCGAGCAGGGTTTCGAGCAGGCCGTCGATGGCGAAAAAGGCGTCGGGCAGGGCGACGCGGCGGACGACGGAGCAGGAGACGTCGCCTTCGTTCCACTGGTGGCCGGCGAGGGCGCCGGTCATGGTGACGTAGCCGGAGAGGATGGTGGCGAAGCCGCAGATGCGCTCGCAGTTGCGGGCGTTGACCTTGTGGGGCATGGCGGAGGAGCCGACCTGGCCCTTTTGGAAACCCTCGGTGAGCAAGCCCTGGCCGGCCATGAGGCGCAGAGTGGTGGCGAAACTAGCCGCGCCGGCGCCGAGCTGGTGGAGGGCGGAGACGACCTCGAAATCGAGCGAGCGGGGGTAAACCTGGCCGACGGAGCCGAGCGCGCCGCCGAAGCCGAGGTGTTTGACGATGCCGGCTTCGAGTTTGGCGACCTTGGCGGCGTCGCCGTCGAAGAGGGTGAACTGGTCGAGCTGGGTGCCGACCGCGCCCTTGAGACCACGTACCGGGTAGCGGGCGGAGAGTTCGGCGAGACGGGTGTGGGCGGCGAGGATTTCCTCGCCGAACATGGCGAGGCGTTTGCCGAGGGTGGTGGGCTGGGCGGGTACGTTGTGGGTGCGGCCGGTCAGCATGAGGCTGCGGAAGGATTTGGCCCGGGCGGCGAGTTTGCCGAGGGCGGCGGCGGATTTGAGGCGGACGACGCCGAGGGAGCGGGCGATCTGGAGTTGCTCGACGTTTTCGGTCAGGTCGCGGGAGGTGAGGCCGAGGTGGATGGCCTCGTGGCCGGCGAGGGCGTTGAAGGCTTCGATTCGGGCTTTGACGTCGTGCAGGGTAACGCGTTCGCGGGCGTCGATGTCGGCGAGGTCGATCTGGTGTTTCACTTTTTCGTAGGCGGCGATGGCCTTGGCGGAGACGGCCAGGCCGAGATCGCGCTGGGCCTTCATGACCGCGATCCAGTAGTCGCGCTCGATGGCGATGCGGCCGGTGGGCGACCAGATGTCCTTGATCAGGGGCGAGGCGTAGCGCTCGGCGAGGACGTTGGGGATGGCGGTGGGCTGGGCGGACATGGCGCGTGAGGGTTGGAAAAGCGCACAGTGACGCGCCGCCGCCGCGCGTTGACAAGGCCGCAGGTGCCGGCGAATCGCGGAGGATTGGGGGGAGACTGACGGCAGGCCAGTGCAGCCGGAACGCGGCGAAGGTGTTTTCGGTCCCGCGACAAAGTAACCTAATAGGTTACTTTGTATTTGGGGCGAGGGTGTTGAGTGGCGGGCGTGCAGTATTCGGGCGGTATGGACAGAGCCGGGGCTTGGCGGCGGCGCTATTGCGCATCACGCAGGCTGCCTGGCTCCGGCTGGGCGTGATGCAGGTTGACCGGGGGGTTGACCCGTAACCGACCTGCGAGTTTGCTGGGTCGATGGAATCCCCTTCCTGGCTACACCCCCGCGATGAATTGGTGGCGACGATGGATCGCATTTACCGCTATCACATGACCACGACTTCGGGCGGGAATCTTTCGATCCTCGATCCCGACGGCAGCATTTGGATAACGCCTTCGCGGGTGGACAAAGGCGCGTTGCGCGCGGCGGATGTGGTGCGGGTGTTGTCCGACGGCACGCGCGAGGGGCTGCATCCGCCTTCCTCGGAGTTTCCGTTTCATCGCGAGATCTACCGGAAGCGGCCGGATTTTAAGGCCATCGTGCATGCGCATCCCGGCGCCTTGGTGGCGTTCAGCATCGTGCGAGCCATGCCTGAGACCCGAGTGCAGGCGCATGCTTTTGAGGTGTGCGGAAAAATCGCCTATGCGGCCTACGCCTGTCCCGGCAGTCAGGAGCTGGGCGACAAAATCGCGGCGGCTTTCGCCACCGGCGCGGATTGCGTGATGATGGAAAACCATGGCGTGGTCATCGGCGGGCGGGATTTGGCGGAGGCGTTTCAGCGCTTCGAGACTTTGGAGTTCGTGGCCCAGACGGTCATTCGTGCGTCGGCTTTGGGCGCATTGCGCACACTCGCCGCCGCTGACCTGCAACGGCAGCCCGCGCCGGATTTGGCCGCGCTGCCGCCGGATGCCGCAAGCAACCGGGAAAAGGAGCTGCGCAGCCAGCTCTGCGAGTTTACCCATCGCGCGTATCGGCAGCGTTTGATGATCAGCACGGCGGGTGCGATGTCGGCCCGGCTGGATGGCGGGCGTTTCGTGACCACGCCGCGCCGTCGCGACCGGCTGGAGCTGACTCCGGCAGCCTTGGTCAGGGCTTCGCTCACCGCCTGCGAATCAGGCAAGCGAGCGAGCCGGACCAGCCGTTTGCACGCGCTGATCTACGCGGCCAATCCCGAGGTGGGGGTCGTGATCAGCGCCCAGCCGATGTGCGCCAGCGCGTTTTGCATGACCGGTGCGGAGTTCAGCTCGCACACGATTCCGGAAAGTTATCTGGTTCTGGGTAACGTGCCGAGGGTGCCCTATGCTTGCGTGGTGCGGGATGCCGAGGCGCTGGCGGCGCGCATGTCGCTTAAAAAGTGTCCGGTGTTGCTGATAGAAAACGAGGGCGCGCTGATCGTGGGCCGTACTTTATTGGAGGCCTTTGACCGGCTCGAAGTTCTGGAGGCCACGGCGGAGGCTTTGCAACTGAGCCGTCCGCTCGGTCCCTTGGTGCCGATGCCGGCCCAAGCGCTGGCGGAGCTGCGCCAGGCCTACGGAATGGAAGAGTAACGCGTCCGGGGCGCGTTCAGGCAGGCAGCCAAGCGAGGGCGAGGAGGTGCTCGTGCGTCTGGCAGACGAAGCCGGTCAGGCCCCGGGGCCACGAGGCTTCGTCGAGTCGGGGCAGAAACAGGTGCGCGGTGAAGCGATCATCCGGGGTCCAACGCAGCTCCACTTCCTTGAAGCCTGGCACCCTGCCTCCGAGCGGGGCGAGGGTTTTGTAGAGCGCCTCCTTGGCGCTGAAAACCGCCGCCACCCGCCGGTTGGCGGCGGTTTCGGTCAGGGCGTCGAGCTCGGCCAGCTCGGGCGGACAGAGCAGGTAGGGCCAGAGTTTCGGTTTCATACGCGCCGGGTCTTCGAGATCGATGCCCAGGCTGCGAAGCGCGGAGGCGGGCGCGATCGCCGCCGCGCCCCAAGTGCGGCTGTGGCTGAGGCTGCCGGTCCAGCCCACGGGCCAGAGCGGGGCGCCGTCAGCCGAGCGACGGATGTGCGGATCGACCACGCCGCGGGCCCGTAGCAGGTCGGCGGCGGCGGCGCGCACAGCGGCGGATTGGCTGCTGCGATCCGCAGGAACCGGGAAGAGCGTTAGGTCGATGCCGAAGGCGCGTTGAGCGGCGGCGAGCAGGTGTTCGGCTGGCCATGAGTCCGCGAGCGACGGGCGGGAGGGGGGTGAGGGGGGCGTGATGTCGCGCATCGCAGGTTCAAAACCATGCGGTGCGGGCGGCGTGCCAAGCTTGTTCAGTGTAATGCCGACTTTCATCCCGTCGCCGCTCAACGGGCCGCGCAAACCGCGTACTGCGTCAGGCGGCAAAGTAACCCAATAGGTTACTTGATGGTTTGGGCGGGTGCGATCAAGAGGGTGCGTAGCTGTGGGAGGCGTGGGAGACGGGGGTGGGGGCGGGGAGGTATTTGTGAGCTCGGCGCTCGCGCGTGGGGGTGGGGGTGGATTGTATCAGGATACTATGGTGACTGTCTCGTTTCCGCCTCGGCTCCAGCCTGCGGGTGGCGTTTCAGGACGGGGTGCCGGGTTGTCGTTGAGCGTGCGGTTGGCGGCGGCGCTGGGCTTGCTCGCGTTGGGTGGGTTGCTGAGGGAGCCAGGTGAACTCCCGGCTGCAGCTGCGGCTCCGGTGAGGGTGAGCAACGGGGTGTTTGAAGTGCCGCCGGAAATCTCGGTGCGGTTTCAAACGGAATCGGAGGAACCGGTTTGGCTACGGGCGGAGCCGCTCCAAGTTGCGGAAGGCTGGGAGCGCCTGACGGCGGATGGAGGCGAGCCTTGGGCGGAAGGCGAAGTGGTGGAGTGGCCGGTGCGGCGGGTGCGTCCAATCTACGAGGAATGGGAGGCCGGCGCGGAGTTGATTTTAATAACACCGGGGGATGCGCGGCGTTTTCAATACAAGCTCGATACGACTTTCGGGATGGGGGACCGCTTGCCGACGATCAAGGGGATGATGATCCGGTTTCGGCTGGATTTCTGAGGGACGTTTTGGGTGGCTAAGCGTGCGGGGCCAAGCGGGGCAGGTGGGCGGGGCGAGGGAGGTCGATGCGGATGCGGGTGCCGACGTCGAGTTTGGAGGCGATGCGTAAGCGGCCGCCAAATTGCTTGGTGACGAGGAAGGCCTTGGTCAGGCCGAAGCCGCCGCCCTTGCCGTGCACGTCGGTCGAGTTGCGGGCGCGGTGGCCGAAATGCACAACGGTTTCCAGTTCGTCGGCGGGTATGCCGCGTCCGGTGTCTTCGACGGAGAAGCTGAGGTGCTCGGGGGTCTCCAGCAGGCCGGCGTTGATGGTGCCGCCGGGCGGGGTGAATTTGCGGGCGTTGGCGAGGAGGTCGCGCATGACGTCCTTGAAGACCAGGGGCATGCGTATCGCTTGGCCGTCGATGGCGGTAAGGTGGAAATTCACGTAGTAGTCGGTGAGTTCCTTGGCGGCCAGATTGTAGAGGATGCGGTAGCGGCCGTGGCTGTTTTTCTCGATGGCGCGGAAGACGGATCGGAGGTCGCTTTGCAGGTAGGCGATGGGCATGCTCAGCCAGGCGTCCGGGGCATTGGCGCGGGTGAGGATTTCCTGCGCGCGCACTTCCAGAATATCGAGCACCGAGTTAATGTTATCGACGGATTTGGCATGGGCGGGGGTCGCGGCGGCTTCGGGGTGGGCGGCGGCGGCTTGGGCGATGCAGTCGAGGATGGCGCGCCCATGTTCGGGCACACGGGCAATGTGTTCGAGGGTGGCGGCTCGGTTGGTGAGGGCACGTTGCACGTCCTTGCAGAGCATAAGGGCGGGGGCGAGGTGCTCGGGGTCGCCGGTGAGTTCATGCCCGATGATCATGAGTTCGCCGGTGAGCACGCTAAGGGCATTTAGCAGGGAGTGCATGTCGAGTTGAGCACTCTGGCCCTCGGTCAAGGCGGGGATGTCTTGGATCTCGATTTCGTGGTCGATCATCAGGGATATTTTGGCCGGACGGTAGGGCAACTAGGCATGGTATTGCACCTTGCTGTTCGGGTGCGGGAGGGACAAGCTTTCGTCGTTCAGAAACTTAACCCAGAGGAGGCACCATGAGTGCGATTAAAATTCAGCTGGATGGCGAAGAACTGGCGGCGGTACAGCGTTTGGCCGAAGCCTTGGATGTGCGGGTGGAAGACGTCGCTTACGCGGCGCTCAACCGCCTGATGATGCAGGGGAGCGACGAAGCGGTGCGGCTCGATATCGTGGAAACACGGGCGTGGCGCGGCGATAATCTGCCGCTGTGGAGCGACACCGCGCACAGTGTGCACGCCTATGAGGGCAAACACGACGCGGAGTCGCGGCCGAGCCGCTATACGGGATAAAAACCACGCCAAGTCCGTGGCAGCATGACGTAACGCCCGACGGTTCTTGAAACGGTTCTCGGAATCAAGATTGCCGCCGGAAAAGTGTAACCAATTTGGTTACACTTTTCCGGGTGGGGCTTGTTGTGGGAATGGGTGGCGGAGAAAGTGTAGGGTGCGTGTGGAGGTGGGGCTTAAGGGCGGGGGGGGTTGGTCAGGCCCGGAGCGTGTAGCCGAAGGCGTGGCGGCCGGCGGGGATGCGGCAGGACTCCAGCGTATCGGGGCCGCAACTGGCGGTGCCGAGGCCGCGGTGGGCGGCGTCGAGGTAGAGGATGGTCTCGGGACGGGCTACGAGGTCCGTGGTGTGTCTGGCGGCGTAGAGGTCTTCGGCGGTGAAATGGGTGGCGTTGAACTCCAGGGGCTGGCCGGGCTCGGCTTCGACTCGCAGGACGGCGGGCGAGCGGTCGCGGGAGGCGAGTTCGATCCAGCGGGTGTCGGTGTGGTGGCCGTGTTCCTGGGGCATGACGTAGTCCACGTATTCTTCGGCGACGGTGCCGGTCCAGACACCGAGGTCGGCGGCGGCGCGGCGGTCGCAGTAGTTTTCAAAGGGGCCGCGGCCGAAATAGGAGAGTTCGCGCAGACCGGCGACGAGGTCGAGGCGGACGCCCAGGCGGGGCAGGTCGGCGTAGTCTTTGGCGAGGGTGACTTCGTTGGCCACGACGAGGCGGCCGTCGGGGTGCAGGGTGTAGCGGTGGAGGTGGAGCACGTCTTTCCAGTTGGCGCGCAGCGGGGTGGTGAAGGCGTGAGCCAGGGTGAGGGTCAGGGAGCCGTCGGAGGCGAGCGGGGAGGCCTCGAAGCGGGTGGGGCGGTGTTCGGTGCCGAGGTGGAGGCCGAGTTTTTGCCAGCGGCCGAGGGCTTTGCCGTTCTGGCGGGTCCAGAGCTTGATGCCGTCGTTGTCGGTTGCGCCGCGCCAGAGTTGCAGGCGCGGGCCGTGGGCGAGGAGTTCGCGTTCGTCGCGGCGGAGCGAGGAGAGCAGGCTGGTGGCGCGGTCGAAGTGGGCGGTGAGGCCGGCGGCGGGGGCGTGAAGGGTGAGGCCGCCGAGGGTTTCGGTGAGTTGGACCGGGGGAAGGGCGGGGGCGGAGGCGGAATTTGAAATTTGAGATTTGTGATTTGAAGAACGGCGCGGTGCAGCGGGGGCGGGCAACGCGAGTTGGGTGCTGGCGACGATGTGGCCGGCCTCGGCCCAAGGTTGGGCGCGCGCGAGGGCGAACTCGACGACGAGGTGGAATTCGCGGGCGTCGGGGGGCAGGGGGCCGACGGCGAGGGTGAGGTCGCGGTGGGCGGAGGGAGCGAGGTTTTTGAGGGTGGCGGCGGGCAGGGTGCCCTCGCGCACGATTTCGCCGTCGGCGAGCAGGGTCCAGCGGGCGCGCAGGCCGGCGCGGTCGAGCGGGGTGAAGTCGTAGTCGTTGCGCAGGCGGAGGCGCGCGGTAGTGGATTTTACGGACAGAAGCTCGAGTGCGACGGGTTGGGCGAGACGGTGGTGTTCGTGGCAGGCGGGGTGGGGGATGCGGTCGGCGGAGACGAGGCCGTCGCAGGCGAAGTTGGCGTCGTTGGGGCTGTCGCCGAAGTCGCCGCCGTAGGCGAAGTGTTCGCGGCCGTCTGGGGTTTTGACGCGGAGGCCGTGGTCGAGCCATTCCCAGATGAAGCCGCCCTGGATGCCGGGGCGGGTTTTGAAGAGGTGATAGTAGTCGGAGAGGGAGCCGTTGGAGTTGCCCATGGCGTGCGAGTATTCGCAGAGGATGAGGGGGCGGGCCAGCGGGTGGACGGGGGTGGGCAGGGGCGGGCGGGGGCGTCCGTCGCGCGGATAGTTGAGCTTGGCGGCGTCCATCGCCGGCAGCAGGTCGGCGTAGGGCGCGGGGGCGGGCGGGCAGTGTTTATCGGCGAAATCGAGCCAGGCGGTGAGGTCCTTGATGCTCGTGTACATCGGGCAGATCAGGTCGGTGGCGGCGGAGCCGCGGGCGAAGTTGGCGGAGCCTTGCCAGCCCGAGATCGCGCCTTCGTAGTGGATCAGCCGCGACGGATCGTAGTGGCGGATCCAGCCGGCGGCCGCGTCGTGGTTGGGGCCGTAACCGGACTCGTTGCCGAGGGACCAGGCGATTATGCTGGGGTGGTTGATGTCGCGCACCACCATGCGGAGGGCGCGGTCGAGCCAGGCGGTGGCGTAGCGCGGGTCGTGACAGAGGGTGTTGTGGAAGTCGTGGGATTCGGCGTTGGCCTCGTCGATGACGTAGAGGCCGTACTGGTCGCAGAGGTCGAGGAAGCGCGGATCGTTGGGGTAGTGGGAGCAGCGAACGGCGTTGAAGTTGAATTGTTTCATCAGGAGCACGTCCTGAAGCATGGCTTCATAGGGGACGGCCTTGGCGTGGTCGGGGTGGTGGTCGTGGCGGTTGACGCCCTTGATGAGCACGCGGCGGCCGTTGATAAGGAGGTCGCGCTGGCGAACCTCGACGCGGCGCAGGCCGGTGCGGAGGGCGGTATGGGAAGGGGCGGCGCCGGAGGATTTTGGGGGAGCGAGTGAAACGGAGACGGTGTAGAGCGCGGGGTCTTCGTGCGACCAGAGGCGAAGTTTGGCGGGTGGGATGGCGAGTTGGAAACGGGCGGAGCCGCGGTCGAAGCCGGTGGAGTGGCGCATGTGGCCGACTTCGATTGTGGCGGGTTGGGCGAGCACGGGGCGACCGCGCGGGTCGATAAGTTGCACGGTTACGCGGGTGCCGGGCAGGGGCAGGTTTTGGGGGAAGCCGACGGAGACGAGGACTTCGAGCGAGGCGGTTTTTTTGGCGGGTGTTACGGGATCGAGGTGCGGGGTGATTTTAATATCCGCGAGGTGGACGCACGGGGTGGAGTAGAGGCAGACATCGCGGGGGAGTCCGCCGAGGCGCCACATGTCCTGATCTTCGAGGAAAGAGGCATCGGAGTATTGGACGACGATGGCCACGAGTTCGTGGTCGATGCCGGGTCGGACGAGCGGGGTGAGGTCGAACTCGGCGGGCAGGCGGGCGTCCTTGGAAAGCCCGACGGCGACGCCATCGACGTAAACGGCGAGCACGCTATCGGCACCGCCGAAGTGGAGGATGGTGCGCTGGCCCTGCCAGGCGGCGGGGATCCGGAAGAGCCGGCGGTGGACGCCGGTGGGGTTTTCGGCGGGGGTGAAGGGCGGCTCCTCGCGGAAGGGCATGGCGACGTTGGTACAGTGCGGGCGGCCATGGCTGTGCATTTGCCAGTTGGAGGGCACGGGGATGGTGCCCCAGGTGGCGGAGTCGGTGAAGGGGCGGCCCTCGGCGAAGGCCTGGGCGTCGGCAGGGTTGCGCTCGAGGCGGAATTGCCAGGTGCCGTTGAGCGATTGGAACCAGGGCGACTTGGCGGGGGTGCGGGCCAGGGCCTGACGTGCGGTCGGGTAGCTATCGAAGGTTGAGCGCGGGGGCTGTTTATTGAGCGAGGTGAGTTCGGGGGTTTCCCAAGCGTGAATCAGGCCGTTTTTTAACATAGGTGGAATGCGGCGGATGCTCCAAGGGGAGAGACTGCGAAGCAAGGTCGCCCAATGGCGGGAGGCGGGAAAAACTAGTCGATTTCCGGTCCCTTTAGCGTATGCCGGTTTGGGCAAGCGTCTCCGTAGCTCAAGTGGATAGAGCGGTCGTTTCTATCCAAGACGTTTCTAGGTGTTCAGGGATGTCCAGACACCTATGTAAAAGATAAACCTAGACTTCGGTGAACATCCACGTCAGGTAGAACTTTTGGTAGAACTAAATTTGAACATGTGCGCTAGCGTAAATCGAAAGCCAAGGAGCCCGTTCTGGATGGCAAAATTCCGGGCGGAGGATGGCCGCGTTGTAATGCGTTCGACGAAGCGGAAGGTTCGTGCCGAGGCCATGGCTGTGGCGCTGGCCTGGGAAGCTGCGGCGTCGAAGGCAAGGGCAGGGGAGCTGACGCAGGCTGCGTCAGTCAAAATCTTGAACGAGCTGATGGAGGCGACGACGCGGGAGTCGCTTAAGGCACCATCCATTGAGAGTGCGCTAAGCCAGTTTCTCGTCGGCCTCACCCGCCTCGGTAGAGAGGCGAGCACTTCCCGTCGCTACGAGCCGATCATCAAGGGGTTCTTGGAGAGTCTGGGGCATTTGCGACGCAAGGCCTCTTTGCGAAGTCTCACCGCCGCTGAGATCGAAGCATGGCGGGATTCGGAGATAGCTTCGGGAAAATCCGCCAAGACGGTGAACATGGGTCTGAGGGTCTTGGTAAACGCACTTGCCGGGTGCAGGCGACGCGGCGAGATCTTGGCCAACCCTGCTGAAGCGGTGCAGGCTGTGCAGGGGAAGTCGGAGGAAAGGGAGCCATTTACCTTTGCCGAGATTGGTAACCTCCTGCGTGTCGCGGTGGGCAATTACGCCGACTGGAGAACCGCGATTTTGGTGGGGGTGCAGACCGGTCTTCGTCTTGGCGACGCCACTTCCCTTACCGAGGGTCACCTCAATCTCAAGGCAGGCTACCTTGAGATTACACCCGAGAAGACGGACAAGCCCGTCGTCATCGCGCTAGCGCCCCAATTGCGTGCACACTTGGAGAGTCTTCCGAAGAGAGGAGCGACTGCTGCCTTGATGCCCAAGCTTTTTGGGCGAAAGACAGGGAGCAACGGTGAAAACGCCGGGCTTTCGAACGAATTCCGCCGGCTCATGGTCAAGGCCGGGATCGTTGCGAAGGTGGGGAAGAAAAAGACCGGCAAAGGACGCCAGATGTCGAAGAAGACCTTTCATTCCCTTCGTCATACCTTCACCACTGCGCTCGCGGAGTCCGGCGCGGCCGATGCTGTTACCAAATCGATGACGGGACACACCACGGACGAAGCATTTCGTCGGTATATTCACCTCGGGTTGGACGCGCAACGCGAGGCACTTAAAGCTTTCCCGATGATTATCGCCGGGTAAGGCTGAGGAGTCGGAATCTGTGCTAATGACGTCATTGGTTTTCGGATAAATCCCAGCTACCCAAGAAAAGGTGTAGCGCTGGCTATGAAATCACAGGTTCGAGTCCTGTGGCGTCCACCGCCTTACAAAATCCTAAATCCACAAGCGGCTTAGTGTTTTGCCTTTCTGGGTTTTTACCAAACTGACAACGCTAACTGACAACACAGGCGTAGAAATGCGGTGACGTCCAGACGAGTGGAAAATCCGTAAGTTCGGTGTTCCGGAGAAAGATTCGGTGGGCGCTGAAATAATCTAAAATGCATCTGAAAATTGAGCGGTTTTTAGAAATTAATTGGACACTATTTTCGCGCCGTTAAATTCCATAAGCGTATGATATAAATTATTTTATAAAAGTATCTGGATTCGCCCGAATAAGTTCAACGGAAAGATGCGCTGAGTCCGGTAAGATGTTCGGCGACATGAATAAACCTCCGCATACCTCCTTGGGTGCCAATCCTCCGCCTGTCGCAACGACTCCTGAGTTTGTCAGATTGCCTCACCCGGGCTACCGTTGCGCTATAACGGGGCTTTCGCGCAGCACTCTCAATGAATTAGTGCTCCCTAATGTCGGGAACAAGTTTCGACCACCTGTTCGCAGCTTCGTTTTGCGGAAAAACGGGTCTCAACGCGGCATCAGACTTATTTCTTTACGCAGCCTTGTAGAACACATTAACGCTCAATCCTCGGGGGCATCAAGTGAGCGAGCAGAATGACGCAATCTGTGCGTTTTCACGGGCGGAGCAACGACGCCTGTCTATAGCCGAGCGGGTTTGGCGGGAATCGGCCGAGGAGCGCGGGGAAGTTGGATACATGGCTCGATTATTCGTCGTAACCAATCTGCCACTAAGGGACCCTGGTGATGTGCCGGTTTGGTCTCGTGTGAATGGCGACGCCGCCCTCACAATTCAGCAGAGTTACTATCGGGAAAATGGCAAATTAAAGCCAACAGGATATCCTTATGGTGCCACTGCGCGCTGGCTTCTTCTCTGCGTTTTCAGTTCGGCGGTTCGGCAGCAAGCTCCCGTGGTAAGTCTGGGTAATTCCGCCACCGAGTTTTTAAGAGAATTAGGTATGCCAAGGGATGGGCGTCGGATGCGTGCGGTAAACGACCAGCTTTCCAGACTTTTTTCTGCGTCGATCCGTTTCAGTTTTAGGAATCGTCAATTGATTACGGGCTCCAACCTTTCTGTCGCATCGGACTTTATGCTATGGCGGCACGATTCAGGAACCCGCGCACACGGGTACGTTGTCTTGAGCGAATCTGTTTTTAACGATCTGATACAACATCCGATTCCATTAGATTCGGGAGCTGTGAGAGCGCTGAGGGACAGCCCTCTAGCAATAGATTTATTTGTATTTCTATCATTCCGACTTCGTTCGCAAATTCAACCGCTGAAGCTCAGCTGGGTAGCACTTCAAAAGCAGGTCGGTGCCGATTTCACCGAAACGAAAGAATTTTCCCGATACGCGAGGCGTGCGATGCGTCGGGTTCACTCGGTATGGCCCTCGCTGAAAACTGAATTTTTTCGCGGCGGCGTCACTTTTTTTCCTCCCACCCAGTTGCCGGTAAAAATGCAAAAATACTGACCAATTTCCCGCTGAGTTGCGGGGCTATAAAAACATGAAAACCATACCGGAAATATTAACAGAAGTGGCGGGCGAAAACTATCCCGGAACCACCTTCTCCTCGGAGGTCCTCCGACAAGCGGCGGACCTCCTTGAACGCGATGCTCGTACACGAGCATTGCGCGCGTTACGGAGGTCAGTCGTGCAATATCGGCCAGCACTACCAAGGCCGCCGATCAAATCATCGGCGATTAACCCCGGACATGGCTCCATCTTAAACCCTAAGTCCACATGACAACCATCGCAGAGTTTTTGGATAAAGAATCGCGAAAAATTCTACCTAATTCAGATCTTGTCCCCGTGGTCATAACGCGCGCGGAAATGATTTTTAAGGTAATAGCGCGCGAGGTTGCCAGAGATGCAATTTGTGAAGCGATCGATGAATTTGTGCGCAACGGAAAACGATGGCGGCAACGAAGGGAAAGGTCGCGAAAATTTCGTTTAAAGATGCTCCAATGGTCTGCGCACTTCGCACGAACTGACGGTGATAATAAAGATTCTTCCTCCAAGTAGTTTTTCTGAGATACCTGTAGTTACAGGTATACTCACTATACCACCCCCGCTCCGCTTGGGGTGGTATCCCGTCGCAGAGCGACGGGCGTGAGGCAGGGGCCGCGGCCCCTGCACCCCATTCGTCGCTGAAGCGACGTCATTGCGCGCTCCGCGCGTCATTTTGCTGGCGGCGCGCAGCCACAATTTGCGCCGCATTTTCCTAACCTGCCCGCGCACTCATCGCACGGGTGCTCATCCTTATTATGCCTTTTGTAATTTATCGCGTGGCCAAGTTGAAAACACCTAGTGCAATTCGAGGTAGTATCGCGCACAATGCGCGTACACGCATTACACCCAACGCGGACTCTTCGCGCACTCCATGTAACCGCCAGCTCTTTGGTTTCGAGGGCCTAATCCCAACCTCTGATGCGTTTCTCGCGAAATGGGAATTGGTCACGCGTGATGCGAAACGTAAGCGGGAAGCAGTGCTCGTTCAGGAGCTATTTCTCGGTGCGTCGCCTGAGTTTTTCGACGAATCTCAACCAGGTTTGCATCGCGATAACCTCATCGCAGAATGGACGCGCATAAGTCTTGAATGGTTACGCGAAGAGTTTGGTGAAAACCTGCTTTCCGCGACGCTACACCTCGACGAAAAAACGCCCCATGTCGCAGCTTACGTTGTCCCTCTTGCTCCGGCGCGTGATGGCACGGTTTGGCTATCGGGGAAAAAGTTATTCAATCCCGTATCGTTGGTTCGTCAGCAAGATGCCTACGCGAAAAAACTATCGTCGCTTGGCTTGGAACGTGGCGTACGAGGTAGCCAAGCTGAACACCGCACGCTAAAATCCTACTACGGGCAAGTCACTGAGTCGGTAACGAAGGAATCAGAGGTTAACCCGCCAAAGTTTTCTGCGCCTGAGAAAGCACTTCTCGAATCCACATCAGATTATTCGAAAAGGGTGAGTGCGGCGGCGAACGAACAGCTCGCTTTACTGTCACAAAAAGCAACCAGTGCTCGCCTCGCGGCTAGTGCAGCACGCGAACTTCAACGAACAGTTCGCAGCCAACAGCGCACTAACCAAAAATTAGCCACTGATCTCGCAACGACTCGAACTTCGCTTCGAGAGCTGTCCGACTTGGTTCGTGATATACCCCTTTCGGATGTGCTGGCACGTCTTGGTTGGGGCGACGGCGAACGAGAAGGCTCAACACTGATTTGGCGCACGGGCGAGCATGCGATTTCGGTTACCGGCGCAAAGTGGTATGACCACAAGTCAGGTAAAGGCGGAGGGAAGGCTATCGATCTTGCCATGCACGTCATGTCCTGCGGATTTGCTGATGCAGTCGGCTGGCTGGCCGGCCAGTGGTCGCAGGTGCAGGTCGCAGCTGCCGTCCGCGTTGCCGCCGACCACTACGCCGCACTCGCCCCGCGCAAGAGTTTTACCGAACTTTGGACTTACTTCGCTAAACCTGATTCTCGGGCCACGGAATTAGCGCGTGAATATCTTGTCACAACACGCGGGCTATCCGCGGCGCTGATTGATGAGCAAATCCGTGCCGGACTATTGCATGGCAGTTTTCAGCGTCAGCGAGACCAAGGGCCGCGCACTTGGTGCGTGTTTCGTCATCTCGACATTCAGGGCCAAACGAAGGGGGCCACCTTGCGAGCGCTGGACGACCTGGACGGACCCAAACGAGCGCTGGGTGAAAAACTAACAGCATTTTTTGCCGTGGGTCCGACAATAGTGGATGCCGAAGAGTTAGTTTTCGTAGAGTCACCCGTTGACGCGCTTTCCTACTATCAGCGGAGCCAGCGCGCACGCGTGGTAAGTGTCGCTGGCAGCGTTGTGCCTGACTGCGCGCTAGAGCTTGCCCGCGATAACCAAATACCCGTTACCGTGGCTTTAGATCGCGATTCTGCGGGCGATAGGGGATGGCACCATGTCTTGGAGCGTGTACGTGGCTGGGGCGCCCAGTTTGCAGCCCGTCTGCGCCGTGTTGTGCCGCTTCTGAGTGGCTGGGCCATCAAGGATTGGAATGACCTATTGCGTGCAGAAACGGTCGAATTGAGCCGAAACCGGATGAAACCGTCGGTGGTTGCTGACAACGATGCTCCGCTACCTTCGGTCACCGCTACGCGCAGGGTAATAAAACGCGGTTAGATCCGCCCCCCCCCTGCTTTTCTTTTCCTAGTAGCCGTATGACGGGGACCGCCGCAGGCGTTCCCCGGTTTCCCTATATGTCTTTTCTATATGTTTCTTAAACTATAGGAGTACCTCGTCTCTGGTGTAGCTCCTTCACGCGGCCCTTGGTGTAGCTCCTTCACGTAAACTGGTGTAGCTCCTTCACGTAATTGGTGTAGCTCCTTCACGTGAATAAGTCGGGCTTTCTCAGTCACTGTGCATCGTATGCAGATGTGTGATCGGACAAGAGGTCGAGGTTTACGTGGAGCCTAAAAGAAGTTTGGTGGCCATGAGGACCACGCCGACCAAGCCGCCGATCACCGCTCCATTTAAGCGGATGTACTGGAGGTCACTGCCAACCTTCATTTCTAGCTGCGCAACGAGGTCGCGATCATCGAGGCGGTTTAGCGACTCGCGCGCCGTCGTGCCGATCACGCCGTGGTGTCGGGTGACGATGCTGCCGAGCGACTCCCGTGCCCAATGATCCAGTCGTGCTTTTGCCTCCTCATCTCCGCGAAGCTTCGTCAGTCCACGCTCAATCAAGTCGGCTAGCGCAGTCTCAAACTCCCCCCGTGAGTCGCGTAGCTTCGTTTCCGCTAGGCGGCGTAGGTCGGTCAGCATGTGGCCGACCACGTCTTCAAGGTCAGGATGCGTTGCCAATCTTTCTTGGAAGTCTCGGACGCGCTCGGCGGCTTCGTTGTCCCCGACGTGCAAGTTGGCAGCATAGGCCAGGACTGCTTTGTCCAATCGAGCGGCGAATGGATGCGATGCATCAATGGCCATATCGCGCAACGTCTTGCTCAACCCGACGCGGAGACGGCGACCATCCGTCTCCGCATCAAATGCGGCCGATGCAATCCAGCCCTTGACCTTAGCCAGACCGGACAGTTCGCCCTTATACGCATCCAAACCTGATTGAACGATTTCACGCAGCAGCTCGTCGAAATCCCCCCGCTCCGCCTGATCGGCCAAGGTGGCGGCGACTGTCTGCCAAAGCACTCTGGTGTCGCCTGCAGCGACGCGCGCTTCGATCCAGGATGCGAACAACGGCGCGAGTTTAGCCGTCCGGATTTGCTCTCGCAGGAGTTGAGTAAGAAAACCACGAAGTTTTGCGTCTTCCAACTCCGCTGCCGCGTGACCCGCAAGGACGCTTAAGGTCGAGGCGGCGAGCTGACGCCCGTCACGGGAATCGAATTGTTCAAACAGAACCTTACTAAGCGAAAAGCCACGAAGCTTCTCCCTCACCGACGAAGGGCTTAGGAGTTGGTTTTCCACCAGGTCCACCACGCCGTCGGTCAGCTTGTGCCGGTTGCGCACAATGATGTCGGTATGCGGTAGGGCCAACCGTCCGCCAGGCACGGGTTTGAACAAAGCCGACACAGCAAACCAGTCGGCTACACCGCCTACAACTGCCGCCTCGAAGCCTGCCCGCACCACAGACCAACTTGTGCCTTCGATGAGGTGCCAGTGGTTAGCGACCTCCAGCGCTATGAAACCGCCAGCGGCGATGGAGAGAGATACGATACCGACTCGGTTAGGTCTTGGGGTAGGTGACATTGCAGAGGTTCGCCTGATCATGCCACAAGGGGTCGGACAGGCATGTGCCTACCCTTGGCCCATTCCCCCTCGGCCGGGTTCATTCTCAAAGGGAATTGGTCATCCGTAAGGTCGAGCGCGATGATTGTGACACGAGGGCGTATTCCCTCATCGCCCGGTAGTTCAAAGACGGTGGGCCGGCTGGTGTGCAAACGCTCGCTCCACGGATAAATCAGGGCGAGCTGGCTGCATTTAAACACCGCCGAATAGGCGTGGAGTTGGTATAGGTCGGGCTGTGCAGGGAGGATAAAACCGCGCGTGCTGACGTCCGGGCGTTTCCATTTTGCGTCGGCGATGGCGACCACTTGACCCCGGTATCTGAAAACGAGATCCGGCCGCACTTGATAGGCGCGACGTTTGGGTTCTGATATAATCTCGGCGAGGTAACGGCTGGTGTCCTGCGTTTCCATGATCCAGCCGCACTCGGACGCCCAGCGGGCCATGCGTTGCTCGACCACGCGCTCGAAGAGCAGGTTCATGTCGAAGAGCAGGCCAGGGGCGGGCTTGGCACCGGAGCGTAGATCGGGCGAAAGAAGGTTGAGGATGCGCTCCACCCACTGGATCGCGGGGCGGTAGCGGGTGGCTTGCCGGTCGTAACGCAGGCCGTCGAGCAGGGCGCGGGGGCGGGCTTCATCGCCTACGTCCTCAAAGGCCGCGAAGAGTTCGATCCAGCTCCGCTCAAGGTCCGGGCTTCGTATCCACGGCCGCACGATTTTGAGCCCGGCCTTGAGGAGGCGATTCCAGCGATTGTCGGGCGTTAGCTCGTCGTAGCGGCAGGCAACAAAGTCGGTGCGATTGGCGAGCGTGGTGAACTGGCGCTGGAGCTGGATCGTGCCGCGCACGGCCAAGAGGTCTTCGTCGCGCTCGGTGTAGCGGCGCAGCAGGCCACCCTTCAGCAACAGGAGCACCTCCTCGAAAAAGGCGCGGATGAATATCTCCAGCAGCGGCGCGTGACGGTCGGTCTGCACGGCGGCGTCTTGGCGATGGAGCGGGAGGTCGGTCGCGACTCGCAGCATGCGTAGCAGCACGCCGCGCCCCTGTGCCGCGTCGGGGTGCTCGCCCGCTTTGGGGAGGATTTCGAGGATACGGCCGCCGAGATTCAAAAGCCCACAGTGCTCGCTGAGCTTTATTGAGCGGTAACCACGCGAACAGAAACCGGGCAGGCTCTCGGCGATGAGCGCCAGCTGTTCAGCCTCGTTCTCGGACAGAGCACGGGGACCACCGCCCGGTGTGACCGGGATGGCCTCATGCTCGAAGGCGGTGAGCGCGGGAAAAGACACTGGGGCGGTCAGGAGGCTGCTTCGTCTTCGGTGTCTTCGACGGCCGTCGCGGTCGCGTAAATCTCTTGGAAGTGCTCCGCTGTCCACGTGCCGGGTGGAGTGACTTCGTAGCGATGACGACTGGCGGTGGTGTTGCGCGAGGTATCGCCCGGGAAGAGATCGGCGTGACGCAGGTCCTTTTTCTCAACGAATTCGCTGCGGCCATTAGCACCGGTTAGGACGAGGGCGACCTTGCCGAGATCGTCGAAGAAATACTCCTGGAGCAGGGGGATGATTTGATTGGCGAAGGCGCTGCGCAGGTCGGCGAGGCTTTTGGCCTTCATTAGGTAGGCGTGGCCGATGCGGTGGTCGCGGTCCAAGAGGTATTCGAGGCGGTCGTTGATGCGTCGGAGCAGCGCACCGCGATCCACGCCATCCACGGAAGCGGGAAACACTGTGGCATTCGTTAGCGGCGGCATTTCGACGAACTCGAAGCGGCGGCGCAGGGCGATATCCAGAAGCGCGATGGAGCGGTCTGCCGTGTTCATCGTGCCGTAGAGGTCAAGGTTAGCAGGGACGCCGAAGGGCGGCTCGGCGACTTCACCAGTGTTGCTGCCGGGAAGCTGAACGGTCATGCCGCCGGTGACGGTGCCGTCAGGGGCGACGGTGATGCGTTTGTCCGGTTCGATCAGGGTGATGAGTTCGCCAAAGATCTTGGCGATGTTCCCTCGGTTGATCTCGTCGATGAAGAGGGCATAACGCTTGGTGGGGTTGGCGCGGGCTTCATCGCAGATTTGCTTGAATACGCCGTCCACGAGGCGGAATTCGGTTCGGCCGTCCTCCTCGGTGCTAACCGGTCGGATGCCACGCACGAAGTCCTCGTAGCAGTAGGAGGGGTGGAAGGTAACGGCGCGGTAGCGCTTTACCGGCGGGGCTGACTTTTGCCCGGCTAGGTAATCGGTTGCGAGTTTGGATGCTTCTTCGTCCCGCACTGTCCAATCGAGGAGCAAAGACCACGTGCTCTCTTCGTCTTTGGAAAAAATGAAAGGTTCTGCGCGCAGTCCGAAGTTTACTGTCTGGACGTTCAGCGGGGTGTGTCGCTGCAAGGTGCCCCATAGGCGAGCGCCCAGATTTTTATCGGTGCTGCGTTGTCGAGCCTTGGCGCGAATTAGCTCCTGGTTCCTCAGTGCTGGCACAGCAGACGGTCCCAATTGACTGAGCGCCGCGGCGATTACCTCGCGCCATCCACAGCCGGCAACAAGGGCTTCTAGCCAAGCATCGCGGTTTTTAGCTGCGGGAGTTTCGGTGTAGCGGGGGAAAAGTTCGCGTAAACGATGGGTTTTTCCCGTTCCTGGAGGACCGTAGAAAATGCGGTTGGTAGCTTGGTCTGGTTCGGTAGGCGAAGGTGACGGCTCTTCCAAGACGTCATTGGGCTCCACATCATCGGCGTCGTCCTCGGCTTCGGCGTCCCCTTTCGGTGCTTTTGGCTTTTTCCACTTCGTGTCGAGCGGTGGATCGTAGAAATCGAGAACGAGTCCGGGATGTTCAGCTTCCTGTTTGTGGCGAAGTTCTAAAAGGGCCTGATCCACTTGGAGCGCAGTCCATGAATTGGAGAAAGGCACGCCAAAGCCCCTGAGTATCTTTTTCTTCTCGGGGCCTGATGAGATGCGCTCGATCGTGTCGGGAAAGGCGAAGTAGCGGAGGATATGCGTAAACTGCCGTTCACCCTTTTCGACCAGCGCCTCCAGCCACGGTGAAAGCTTATCGTTGCTGGCGAAGAGCGCCGCGCGCTCCTCCCGTGATAGAAGTTTCAATTGAAGGAGGGCCTTGATGAGAAAGGCGATTTCGCGCCATGGGCCGGTGAGGTAGGCGGTGCCAGCACTGCCAATTCCGTCCAGAGCGGCAGAGCTGAGCATGGGGTGCTCGTGGACAAGGGGCCGACCGCAGAGCTGCCAAACTTGGAGGAATTGCGCTCGTTTGGTGGGAGCTTTTGGCGTCGTGGGGAAAAGGCGGATGGCCCAAAAGATTTCGGCCATGAGTTGCTGCGCCGCCGGAGTGGCAGCGGCGAGCTGGTTGGGGAGTTTGTTAAGAAAGCTGAGGTCAGATTCGTCGGGATTTTCGACGAAGTGTTGCTGAAGTTCGGCGGCGTTGGCCTCGGTCCAGAGCACCTCGTCGAAGAAGAGCGATTGGTCTCCGACCAGGCAGCGGTCGATCCAGTGCTTGGCGGCGGCGAGGACGGGGGCGAGGTCGCTTTTGTTAGTTTTACGGGCCATGGGCGGTGGTAAGATTTATCGT
Source organism: Verrucomicrobiota bacterium (assembly GCA_026398135.1). Lineage (GTDB taxonomy): Bacteria > Verrucomicrobiota > Verrucomicrobiia > Opitutales > Opitutaceae > IMCC26134_A. The sequence goes on along the minus strand of JAPLTN010000006.1, from coordinate 7,250 downwards.
AGCATGTATTACATTTGCAGCGGGTTACTTGCTCCTTATAAATTCACAAAGAAGGCGTTCCAGATGATGTCTCTTTGGTAGTCGTTGCTCAATTATGCTAACCACACCAAGCCGATCTGGCTTAAGTAGTCGGAGTTTATCAGTAGCAATCGCGTATAAAAACTCAGTTAGAGCCTCAGCACGCGGATTTGACGGCCAAGATAAGATGTTCGAGATGATCCCTGCGGCTGCCTTGCTAAGTTCAGCGTCCATTCGATAGTCAAACTCTTCAGGGTGCGACGCGCGAAGGAAGGCAGCTTGTATCACGCCGTCGCTGAATCGGAAAAAAAGCTTAGGAGACAGCACAGCCCTCATATGGGGGTGCTGAGCCAGTTTTGCCTTCGGACTGGCTCGTGTCCTCATCTCATGGAGTAGTTTTGACGCAGCTAGAAACACATCTGCTTGGGAAAACTTTGTTACACAAAGCCCCTCAGTGAAAACTGAATTCGGACGAAGCGTCAGGCAGCCGTGAGAATCAAGGCTTCTTGGGAGAAATAAATCGTCTTCCGGTAAATAATCGCGGTCTACCCGCTCTAGGGTCGCTAGTCGTGCCGCGATTATTTTGCGTGCGTCTGGAAATTTAGTGAACCACTTGGAATGAGGTAAAACTGAACGCCAGAATTCGATTTCGGTATTCCATGGAGTAGTATCAGCCTGCTTGTCCCGACTTACATGAAACTCCTCGACGCATAAAAGAGAATAATTCGGCTTGCTCTGACAGTATTGCAGATTGCTTTTTAATTCTACTGTCTCCGCGGCATCTCGACATCCTGAGATGCCAATCACGTATGTGAGATTGTGGTTTTTTTGCCTATCTCTAAGTATCTGCGCAATATCGAGTAATCGAGTGCCGTCCAAAAGCGAAGATGCGATTACCAGCGTCGCGTCTCGTTGCTCTTTCTTTACGGATAGCATTGCGCCATTCGCTTTCGTGAACTTCGCAGCAGCGATGAATTTTACTTTCTTGCGGTGTTGTGCGGGCAGGAACCCATGGAGGATTTGTTTCATCTTCACGGAGGCCGAGTCTTCTAAGTAGATCACGAAGCTAAGATGCATCGGGATCGCGCCCTTAAGTATCTTGCAATACTTGTCATAGAAAACGCTACCAGGCGTTAAAGCGGGAGCTATGTCTAGCGCCACTGTTTGTCGTTGCGGACGCGTGCTGTCCACGTGAGAGGCGCAACGGACGTGGCATTTTACTGACGAGTTTCCAATAAAGTGCTGTTTCACCACGTCCCAGTCATTCGGTATATCCTTCACTAGTATCGGTATTTCTTTGATCACCGGATTCTCAGGCAGAAAGGACTCAGAGGTGATGTGAACGGCGAAGGAGCCCGGAGCAAACTGGCCTCTGCATTCCGGCTGAGTCACAAGTGCAGGCTCATAGCCATCTGGGTTGCTTGCGGATCGTGTGAGATCGCAAATCACGTTCCCGACCGGAGGTTTTTTTCCGAGATAATATACAGTAATTAACTGTTCGGAACTGATTCCGTGTTCTTGGTTTAGGGACGCTAGCATCGCGCCATCAGTTGATGCGGAGACATACACCAAGGATTTGCGAATATCAATAAATTCAAAGTTCCGTAATAAATGATATGACTCAAAGCACCTTACGGAAATAGCCGGCGGGGTCCCGGCATTCAGCTTCGCGATTAATAGAATTGAGGCGTATGCAAGTGATGTAATTGTCGAGCTATCAGTATAAATGTAATTTAGGTTCGGAGATATCCATCTCAGTGTCCATGCGGCCAAGAAATCGACTTCCTGGCTGTTGCATAAGACATTTCCGGTGCGAATGAACTTATCAGTATGCTTCAGGGATGGTTTGATGTAGTGATGGGAATCAGACGATTCTAGCATTCCCTTGTGCTTTTTGAAAATGTGCATCGCGCCAGCACTTCTGAGGGTATTAATCAACTCCTCTGGCAGCGTCTGATTAGTTTCGTAGTTCACGCCTTGCCTTCCCAGAAGGGCGCCGGACTTACTGAAGTAAGCCAGGTTGGGAGGCGTTGACGCGGTTGTTCTGATTCGATTTGCTACGCGATTGTTCGTGATAGCTGCTATTAGACTCGCCAAGTTGTATTCAAATCCCAAGAAGAATACTGCATCGGGTATCGGTGCCGCAGTAAAGTATGCATCAATCGACTGGTATGCTTCTTCTGTTGTTATGCTGTTTTGAGAAGAGAAAAAGACAACTTCACGGCGAGGGTGTGTTGTGGAATGCTTCTCGAAGTATAAAAAACTCATTGGCGCAATCCTCCTATCGGAATGATCATCGTAAATAGGGCGCCGATAGTTTTGTGGTTCTCCGTTATCTTTCGGGATCTATTTTCCCAATCCTCTAGGCAAAGGATGTCTCTCATTGCCTGTTGTCTTTCTTCTGGTGGCGCGAATTCAAGTGATCGCAGCTCTGGCTCATGAATTGGGGCCTTGCGGAAGTCTCTGTATATATCGAGACGCCCTGATCTGTAGCGCAAGAATCCCTTCGCTCTGTTTAGTAGCAGCATGGACTCATAAAGCCCCTTTCCTTCGCTGGCTTTTGAGCTGCTTCCGGAGGAGAAGAGTAGACATGAAATCGTTTCGTTAAATTCGGTTTTTATGGACCTTGGGGGCTTCCCATTTTTAAATTGCGTTGCAAGGCCGATTCCGTTGTCGAAAACGGAGAACTCTAGAAATGGGGTGCTCTCGTAGCCATCTTCGCCCTGGAATGTGCTTAAGTAATCTTTTAGAGGTGAATTTATCCCAACCTCTGCAACAAGAGGACGTTTTCCTTCACTTTCTCTATAGTGCAAATGGAGCAAGATTCCCCGTATGGAACGGCTGTAAGGCGGTTTCCCCCAACGATCCGCGTTCTCGAATAGCTCATATGCTATTGCACTTACTTTCTCGGTGAAATTGTCCGGCGGGGGCTGGTATTTAGACCAGAACCGTCGATGGATACTCCTTGGACGTTCAAATACATCATCGAGTAGCGCCTTGAACTCAGTTTTCATGAGATGCGTGCCTAGTTTTCGTTTTTCGTATACTCGGCAGAATTCACGTAGCGCTTTGTTTTCTTGATCCAAAAGGTCGTCAATTGCCAGGAAGGCTCGGGTTCCTTTCGTGATGGGCTTGCCGCGAGCGAACGCTGTTGTAGAGCTTAGTGCTTCGTGGATTATCTGGTCATCGATTTTGGCTCCGGTTGTTTTTAGGAACGCACGCGGCGATTCTACCCCGTATGCACGAGTGAAAAGCGCTAGTATAAACCCATGCTCTTGTGAGAACAGCCTTGCCAACTGTGTTTTTGCCGCTTCGTCGGATACGTTGGGTTGGATGTGTGTGTATATTGGTGCGTCCGGGCAATTCCGGCTCCATGTTAGAAGGAATTGCAGGAGGTCGCCTTTGCCGCCAAGCCTGTAGCTATCAAGGTCATACGGAATTTGAATGGCGCATTTAGGGGCGTGTTTGTGCAGCTCCTCTAAAAGCGTGTTTACAATCTCATCGTTTTGATCGCGGAGTATTTTGATTATGTGCATTTGTTTGCCGCTCATTTTATAGATCTAGTCCGAGAATTCGCTGTTTGGGCACCAAGGCGTTGAGCACCGGGTCTAGTCGCCACGGCTTCCCGTTGAAATCGCCCGGTGGTTTGGCGGTGGTGGTGACGATGTATTGGAAGCTATTTTGGTCGCCGCAGGCTTTTTCCAAGGCCAAGGCAACGTTGAAGAGGCCGGCGTAGATGTCTTCGGCCATGTCGGCTTCGCGGGGGCTGTCGTGAATCACGAAGCGTGGGTGGTGGCCCTTACCCTCCATGCCCCAGACCATCGCCGCTAGGTCGAAGCTGATGAGCTTGGCGGCGGTGATCGCGCCGCTGTCGAGGTCGTTACGACCGTTGGCAGTGAGTTCGAGCTTTCTGCCATCGTGCTGGACGGCTCCGTAGATTCTTTCGTTGTCGGCTACCGCTTCCTCGTCTTCGAGCATGAAGCGCAGGATGCGTTCGTAGAGCGCTGAGAAGTGGCCGAGTGCCGGTGCCTTCTCTTTCCGCGCTTTCGCCTCTTCATCGCCGATCTTATTGATTTCGCTCTTCGCGATTTTGAGAGAGTCCTCCTCTTGGGTCTTCTGGGTCAGGACTTGGGCTGTGGAGTTGATGAGGCGTTCTCGTGTTTTCTGTTCGGCGTTGGCTAGGAGGTATTCTTCGAGCTTCTCCTCTCTTCGACTGTTAAGGGTGAGATAAGCTGATTGCGCGTCGCGCTCAGCGGCCTCCGCTTGGTCTTTGGCCAATCGCTGCACCGCCACATTTTCTGACGCCTCCGCCAGGTCGGATTCGACCTGGGATTTTGCCTCCTCAAATATTTTCAGCAACGCCTCGACAGCCTCGATGTCGATGCGGCCCGCGTGGTGCTTCTTGCCTGCCTCGCAGGCCTCGGCGATGGGCATGCCGCAGACGGTGACTGGTGCCATTCCTCGCAGCCGGTTAACTTGAGAATGCTGCTCGATGAGACGTGCTTCGCATCCCCGGATGGCCTTCTCAAGTTGGGTGACGCGGCGCTTGGCCGACTTGAACTCGGCGGCGGCTTCGCTGGCTGCGCTTTTAGCCTCCTCCCATTTTTTTCGCTGAGTCTCTACCTCGCTGGTGGTCGGGATGCTTTGGCGGAGGGCGTTTATTGCTTCCTGCTTTTGCCTTTGCTCCTCTTTTACCGCACTGAGGTAGAGCGGGCCTTCGAGCTTTTCGAGCTTCGTCTCGAACCACTCCGTAAGCTGAGTGAAGGCTTGGTCGGTGCGAGCGCTTGTAAGAGGCAGAACTTTGTCCAACTCGCGCTTCAGCTCGTTGAGGTCTTCATGCTCCTTGAGTTTGTCGGCTTCGCCCTCGGGCAGAAGATCCAAAACCAAGCGCATGAGGTAATGACGTTCGTCGGCGTCGGTGCTGATGGCGTTATTTTTGCCGATGGGGCCGCGCCACGTGATGATGGAGAGCAGACGAGATTCTTGGTCGCGGGTGAACCACGGGATCAAATGCTGCCAGTGAATCTCGTCTTTTGTGCCGGGAAACCGGTCGCGAAGGAGGGGCTTGATAAAGTGGCGGTCCAGCAAGCCGGCGAAGTCGCCGTAACCGGTCTTCGGCACAGTCTCCAAGGCGAGAAAAGCATCGAGGTCGCCGCCAGGAATGGCGAAGTGCTGGGCGTGGTCGATGAACGCACGGCCTACGATCCAAGGCGTGCCCTCGACCTCGACGCGAAGGACAACCCAGCCGTCTTTGAACTTGTTTTTGATTTTATACTCTTGGGTTTCGTTGCCGAAATTAACGTCGCCGAGGGCGTAGCGGATGAGGCGGCAAAAGGTGGATTTACCGGCGGTGTGGCCGGCGACTTTACTGCGTTTCTTCGATGCAGCTTTCTCGGGCGGATTGGGATCGGCCCAGAGGATGTTGAGGCCGCGATGAAGTTGGACGTGGCGCTGAATGTGTTGGCGCGGCTTTTCTAAAGAACGAAGCACATAGAAATCGCTGACGAAGATACCGGGGTGAGGTCTCTCGGGAGACAGCTCAAAACGACGTTCAAGTGAGGGGACCGTAGTGTTGGCTGTGTCCATAAGATAGAATTTCAGGCAAAAGCTCTTTCGAGGTCTTGAACGTGTTTGATGACTAGTGGCGTCGGTTCGATGAATGGCAGGAGCTGATCGTTGAGCGCCTTGTCGAGCAGGGCGCGTTGGGTGATCTCGGCGTCGGCACGCACCCAGTCGGAGGGGGATTCGTGCCATCCGGTGGTGCGACGGAAAACGTGTTTTCCGTCCGTGGTGTGGCGCTCGATTTCGCGGTTTTGCGCGAGGCTGATCAGGCACGAGAAAAAGCCTAGCAGCGAGACGGGTTGGTCGAAGGAGTGGCTCCACTTCTTGCCGTCGCTGTCGCCAGAGCTGGCGATGAGTTTTCGGGACTCCGGTGATAGGAGCAGGCGAAACGCGTTGAAAAGCTCGATGCCGGTCAGGCCTTCGGGTTGTAGCGCAAGCGAAGCATGCACCCAAAGTCGGACATAAATGGATTCGTCGAGCTTGGCGTGACGTTTGGACTGGGGATGGCGGAAAACATCATCCTGCCAGGCACGCACGGAGGTGATTGGCGCTTGCACGATCTCAGCAGGTACGGGAATGCCGAAGAGGTCGGGAAGCTCGTCGGCGGAGGTGGGCTTGGGGGCTTTTGGGGCTCGGGGTTTTTGGGCGGTCTTGGGGGTGGACGCGGCTTGGGCTTTTTCTTCGGCGGCGCGCTCGTGGTTGAGGGCGAGGAGGCGGCGGAGGAGTTCCTTTCGCGCGGCGGGGGTGATGGTGTAGCGGACGCGGTCGTTTTCGGGGAGCGTCTCGACTTCTTGGAAGTCGTGGCCGAGGGCGACTTGGCCCGCCCAGTCGTAGGCGGCGAGCACAGCTTCGTCCAACTCGCGGTGCAGGGCACGGAGTTGCAGGATGCCAGCGTAACCGGCGTCGGCTTCGGCGGGCTTTTTGCTCACTCGGGCGACTTCTGCGGGGGTGAGGTCGCGGTCGTGGAAAAGGTTGTAGATGTCGGTCAGGCCCAGCCAGAGGCGGAGCATCAGGGCGCGGCGGTGTTTGTGGTAGCGCTCGCCGATCTCTGCGAGTTCAGGGTTAGTGGTGCCCCACGAGTTTTCGGGGAAAGGATATGTTTCGAAAACATCCGACGGCGTGTAGCGAAGACGTGTCTCAAGCGACGACGAATACTTGCGAGCCCATTCGTAGTGCAGAGTGCTTTGCAGTGTCGCCAGCACATCCCAACGCGAGTTCGTTATCACAGCTAACCCGAATGCGTAGACCGCTCCAGTTTCGATGAACGAGAATGTAAGCCATTTGGCCGTCTGAGGTGCGACCATTATGCGGTCTTGTCCTGAAATGGCTTGGTAGAGCCTCACTTGCCGTTCTGCGAATTGCCACCACCTCTCTCGGTAAACCTGCTTTTTAACTTTCGCCCGTTCCGGAAAGACTAAATTTTTCGTTATCGCAAAACACTCCGGATGATCATTCGCCGCCGTTGATTCATCTAGATTTGCGAAATCTATCACGAAACGGGATGGGCTTTGGTCGGGCTGCGAGACAACGTCCTCTCCTCCGACATACGGCTTGATGACCTCTCCTGACTTGGGGTTTCGCGCTACTATATGCTTTGCTTCATGTGGATCTAGTATGAAGCCCTTCCCTGATACGATTGTTCCCACGTAACTGCGGTCCGCATTTTCTTG
>JAPLTN010000101.1 GCA_026398135.1 Verrucomicrobiota bacterium | reverse complement strand
AGCTACCTGTAAAAAGAAGCCTAAGCCTGCAAGAAGTATCTGCGTGACTTGTTTTTAATCCTATGAAATCCTCGCGAACGCCAAGATAGGATACAATAATTTTCTTAGAAGGATAACCTCTTTCAAGAAACGTGGTTTTAACATATTCAGAGTTAACAAGTAGATAATCCGCTTGATCGCAATCAGCAAGCACCAGACGCCAAAATGGACTCATTTCATTGATAGGGTTGTCCATCCCAAAAGAGTTAAATTCGGAACTTAATACACGATTAATTTCAGCAGGATGCGCAATACTGTGATCCACTATAACCGGAATCCCCCTGCGCTTAGCGGAAAGAATAGCTCCACCCTGCCCTGCTCCACTTCGAATGTGAAGAACATGATAACCATCACGTTTTGTAGGCAACATCAAACCATAAAAGCGCCATGTCAGCGAATCGACCAGATCCCGGTTTAAGCCAAGTAAACTTACGAGACATCCGCCAAAGGCCACTACTGACTCAGCTAAAAAAAAACTACGGATACACCCATTGAGTATTTGCCCTGGACCTAAGCGCAAAAGCAATCTAGAATACAAATTTTCACGGTGGAAAAAGAATTGAGCCAAGTAACACGGAGCCTTCCATATAGGTGAAGGCTTTAGCCCGCATATAAATACAATTTCACATCCACTTGAAACCAAACCATAAGCCACTTCGACAAAATGAATACGCCCAGGACCTGAAATTAGCAGTATATTCATGACTTGCGCAATGGAATACGTGGCACAAAGTCTCTAGCTATTAGCAGTAACCGAACTGATAAAGCTAAGCCCATAGCCAAAAGTATACGATTGTAACCCGCAAAGGGGCTGCTAAATACAGCCCACAAAGATAAGACACAGATATAGACTGAAAGAATTTCAAGTGCACGCATCCATGCAAAATTTTTATAAATTGCAATAAACCCCGAGACAATGATAAAGGCAAAAAATAAAAAAATGAAACTACATACAATTCCAGCCTCGGCACCACCTTGCAATACCATAGAGTGAATAGCACCTACAACAGCTGCATACCCCTCTTCCTCACCAGTAATACGAGCACCTCTCTCTCGCTTAGCATCTTGTAGTAATTGGGTGTATAAATACATTAATTCTGGCTTTGATGCCCATGTTCCATGTCCATATATTGGCGAAAGCTTAATAGCTTGAATACCAAAATTAAAACCAGTAAGTCTCACTTCGTTAGAATCTAAACTACGAGCTGAACGCTGATCGTTATCCAAAATGGCTTTGCTATACAAATAAGCACCTATTGATATAAAACTAATTGAGATCACTCCTACTAATAAAAATTTATTAATTTTAATTCCAGAACCACAAAGCGCCGAAAATGCAGCACAAACCAAACAAGCGCCAGCGAGACTGCGATAATCCAGATAAAAATTAATAACACCTATAGATATCGCCATTAAAGTTGACAGGTGCTTAGGCAAAAATATACAGACTATCAAAATTAATGCAGTTATTGGCTCTCCAAGAGAAAACTTCCAACCATAACCAGCTTCGGAAGAATATCGCCAAGCAAAAATAAAACCAGAAATAGTAATGCCAAGCATAAGATAAACAGGAGAAAATTTGCTCCTTGTTAATACATATACAAATGTAATAAATGATGTTAGCATAAATGCCCACCGTAAAGCACCCTTTGCTACATCAATAAAATCGGAACTATTTAAAACATCAGAAACGGCATATATAACTAAACCAGAAATCATTGATTTCGTAACCAGCCCCACTGCAGGTAATGCTAATAAATACGATACACGTGTAAAAATCAAATACACACAAAAAACAGTGCATAGTATCTCCGTAATTAGGATCTGACCGGCCAACTGCACATTAAATGAACCAAGTGCAACAAGTATTGTTATAGCCCAGTTCAAGAACGCGGTGCCACTGAGCAGAGAATTAGATTCTGAAAATTCCTGCCTTCTAAAATTAAATGTATTTTGCACAAATTTAATCATTTACATCCAATGATGCGTGAAATAATGCGCTTAATTCCACTTCCAAATTTAATTATAAATCTCAAATAAATTCGTTGATGCAAATTTAGATTAATTTTTGATTTATTAATAAATAAAACATCCGAATAGTCAAAAAAAGACATACGATACACCCTGAAACCAGAGGATTTTAAGCTTTGAATGCATTTTCTAATTCTAGGAATTTCATTTTTATCGATAAAATCATGGAATTCAACAGTTATTTGAGATACGCGTTCTCGCATTTTTTCTGACATATTCAGAATTATTTCAATTTCAGCACCTTCTACGTCAATCTTTAACAGTCCAACTTCATTAATTTTGTTTTCAGAAATAATAGTATCTAAATTTATGCAGTTTACAACAACGGATTCGTAAGTAGAATTTACTCTTTTGTGATCATAGTAGCCAGTCCCATCGATACCGTCATTTAGGCACAGATTCATTTGGCCATTGTTCGCAGATACCGCTTTTTTGTAAAAAGTAGCACCTCGAATTTCATTTAAATTTGGGAATATTCGTGGATCAGGCTCGAAACCATAAATTTTAAATAATCCGTTATTTATTAACCATCGAGAAAATTGCCCACGATTTGCGCCACAGTCTAAAACAACAGCATTATTTTTTATAAAATTAATTAAAAACGAATGATCACAAATTTTTTTGTATATTATATTTTTCATAGCCGTTGGCATGTTGTAGAATTTGATTTATATTTGATGTTATTTTTATTTAGAATTATTCCTATGAAACGATGTAATGATCTGGGCATAAAATAAAATAGGGTAGATAAAATCCGAGATGTTAAACTCATTTCAAGCATACACCAAACAAATGCAAATTGCCAAAACTTCATTATACCATTTCTTCGCTCCCTTGAGTATAATTTTATAATTAAATTTAAGCGAATGTTACCTTTAAAGAGCATTTCCCGATAAAATGCTTGTCGGCTTACATAGTTCATATAAGAACCCGATTTGACAATTTCATACATGCTAGATATTGCAACATCACGCAAATCATCATTATAACCTCGACGAACTATTAAATTATTTAATATTTTTATTGAAGCCGCATTTAATATAATATTTTCGATTAATGGTGCATGGGCCCAGAGGCTTGAGGCCCCCTTATTGCAACGAAATAAGACATCACCCTCTAGTAGCGAACGCCGAAATATTACAGCTGGCAAAAATGATAATACATGATATAGCCGTGAACCTCTTTTACAAAGTTCGTTGCCCGATCCGCAATCACCCAGATTTAGCACTGAATCTTCAGGTGCGCCAACTACAATTGCGTCATACGTGTTTGAATGAATTAACTGAAAAAGCAAATCTAGCCCACTCCAGTCATACTCATCATCATCACACAGAATCCAACAATATTCTGTCGTGAAACTCTCATATGCTCTCATCATATTACCCACTAATCCAATATTATAATGATTTCTTTTATATGACAACAGCGGTAATTCCTTTATGAAAGAAGCACATATTAGCGGAGTTGAGTCACTGCTACAATTATCTATAACTTCTATTGGATAAACTCGAAGTGCAGAACCCGATAATTTTATTAATGTCCGCTGTAAGCATTCAGACCTATTATAAGTTATTATTTTTAAAGAAATAGTCATGATGCTTGGCAGGAATTTAAATTATATTTTCTTCGGAATGTATAGTATGCTAAGGGAAATGTAATCAAACTAGATATTGAAATTCCGAGTAATGCTGACTGAAAGTCATGAGAATTGGAAATCCACCACGTAAGAATCACTGAAATCAGAGCAGAAATTACAGAATATTTCATTAATAACTCTTCTTTATGTGCTCTTAAATAATACGCGAGAGAATTTACTACATTAAACGATATAATTGATGGTGCCAAGTATAATATACATACGGATGGAAGCAGACGCCTTGAGTAATGACTATAGTAGGCATTCAGAAATAAGAATAAAAAAAACAAAACTATAATTCCAATAGAACAGGATATTAATGAAGCAATTGAATTAATTTTCCAAATTTGATTTAATTCGCGAGTTTTTCCAGCACTGATAAGATTACAATATAATGGAACTTTAACTGAATTCCAAATATTCGATAAGGCAACTATAAAACAAAAAATCCGCATATTAGAAATGAAATTAAATTGGCAACAAATAATGAATACAGCCCCGCACCGACCAAAATTAATATACATAAAAAACTTATACGAGTTACGTTAATTATAATTCTTATTTTATTTATCCATACTACATAACCGCAGCCTTCAACAACAGAGAGGACACCTGATATTGCTATATTAAATGAAGCTGCTAAACATAATCCAACCCAAGGAATTATCCAGTAGTTGGTGTCAATCGCACTACCCGAAAAAAACACATACCCGCAAATGCTAACGCCTAAGAATGCGATTACTGCTACCAGAGTGTGAAATTTTACTGAAAATTGAACAATTGATCGAAACCGAGAAATTCTTGTTAAGGGGCCACTTAAATTATTACCAACTAATTTAATTTTTTCAAACTCGTGAGCGGTAAACTGCACTATACACTGACCGACACCCAATTCAAATATACCCTGCAGAGCAATTAAACTTAAAAATGTGTAGTAATAGCCTTGCTCTTCTGTATTGAGTTTAGTTACGATCAGTAAAGATACTAATGGCGCACCAAGGGCAGAAACTAAATAACCTATAGCAGATAGTATTACCGCTAAATCAACTTTGATTTTTTCAGATATTATTCTCACGAAATTTTAGCAAGAAACTCCAAAAGTAGGTTTATACCTACGCACCAAATTTAACGCACACCTCCTGATTATACTAAAATCGAATATCATATCAAGCATTACTATAAATACATTTAAAACCGGATTCATGATTTTATATTTTTTTGAGTATATCCATGCCTCCTTGTGCTCATCTCGTAGAATTGATAATTGGAATCGCCCCTTTGTATGCAAATTCGATCTGAATATTCGCCGTGTAGAAGTCGCATCAAGAGCGATATGTGTTTTAATAAATTCAACGAGTTCTGGTAGCTCACAAGCATTACAATACATCCACTTTCCCCGCCAATGCGGATTATCATCAATATATTTTGCAATTACGAGGACATCGGAAATTAGTGCATGTCTTCCATTTTTCATAGCGAGAACTACCCATCTTAAAAATGGCATTAAATCCCAATTTTTACGTTGTTCATATGTCGTAATACATATACATTCCTTGTGCAAAATTAGCCTGGACATATGCCCTACACACTCGATACTGTAATCTGCTAGCATAACTTTCTGGGAATCGTAGTATTTGGTTTTACTTTTATTATATTGGGCGATGAAGTGACCTGATGTACGATCAAATTCGGCTTCATTTACAACTATCAATCGGAGATTTTTGTCCGCATGAATTATATCCAGAATAATTTCAATCGCATTTGGCATTAGCAAGTCATCATCTCCCATTAGCCATATGTATTCTCCGCGTGCCAAATTTATTGCAGCTAATAAATTTTCTGGGAACGTTAGTATTCTGGTCTGATTAACATATTTTAATGATTTGAATTTGTTTTGGTGGTGAAGAATTACTGCTTCACTATTATCCCGTGAATGGTTGTTTGAAATACATATCTCAATTTCGTCATTCACGAAATCAACACAGCAGCCGCGAATACACTTCAACAGTTGGTCTAGATTTCGTGCTCTATTTAAGGTCGGCACGCAGATAGATAATTTTGGCAACATAATACCCTTTTTAAAATTCGTTTTATACTAAAGGAACATAACGCATGATTTCATTTGATCTATAGGGGATGGCCCCCATAATCAACTCACCGCTAGCTTTGAATTTACTCCAATTTTGATTAGCAAATTGATTCAATGTTAGTGGATTGCCGCTTCCAATATTATATATTATACTGTCGGAACCGCTTGGATTACAAGTCGATATTTTTAGTATTCTTTGTGCAACATATTCAACACTAACAAAATCACGAATTTGTTCACCTCGAGTCATATTGAAATTGCATCCCTTTTCTGCTGCGGTCTTTAGACTCATCCAAAAACGATCAGCGTGCTCGCCTTCGCCATAAACGTGAAAGGGTCTAATAATGCTGGCTTTTAAGTTTCGTTGAATAGAAAGTGCAGTCATTGCCATAGTAGCGGAGGCTTTTGATGCTGCGTAAGCGGATGTTGGTTCTAATGGAGCTGTGACCGGTATGAAATCATACTTTTCTCCGCTTCTGCCATATTCAAAACAAGATCCGCAGATCACAAAGCGTTTAATACCTGCATCAGCGGCTGCTATCCATAGGACCAAACTTTGATGGACATTTACCTTAAAGCACATTTGCCAATCGTTCATGCCCGAAACCACGCCATGCGCCGCTAGATGTATCAACGCGTCGCATCCCTCAAGCGCGGATGACGGAACCTGGTCCATTTCATAACGGATTTGGGACAGCCCGTTAGTTTCCAGCAATGCACTGGCCGAACCGGGGCGTATTAAGGCCACCACCTGATGTCCGTCCGCCAATGCCTGGCGCACTACATGCCTGCCAATAAAACCTGTTCCGCCGGTTATAAAAAGCTTCATGTTATAAGCTGTTTACCCCGTGCTTCCGCCCATAGCGCCCGGGTGTGCGTGAGCACATGGGCAAGGTCTTCGGGTGGGAGGGGCTGGGAGGGCATAGATGGAGGACGGAAAAAAGTTGAAATTTTGAAACGCGGAAGAGACGGAAAAAACGGAAATTTTAAAATTCTGAAAATTTGAAACTCCGTAACTCTGAATTTCAGCATTTCCGCTTTTTAGCATTTCCGTGCTTTATGACTTAATAGCTAGTTTACAGGATATTAGCGGTTAAAAATGGGTTGGGTTCTGCGGTTTTCGTGCTCTTGCGTAAGGCCTGTATCAGACAATTCAATTCAAAATGAACTGAAAATTCAAATTAGACACAGAGTCCTAGCCAATGGGGTCAGTCCGTTGTTTGTTAGTGGTTCACCTGACAGCTGGTTGAGCGGTCTTTGTCACGAAGGTTTAGAATGGCGACGGTGATTGAAGCTGGTAGAGCTGGTAAGCTGGTAGGGCTAGTAACTAGGGCTAGATAGACGCCAAGGGCTTCTTTTTAGTTTTACGGCGACCTAAACTTACGTGACGAGGGGTTGACGCGGGGCGCGATTTGACGCCACTGGCCTTCGAGTCGAGCTTGCGCAGATGCGTAAGAAGGCGTTTCAGGTCACCGCCGAAACGTTCAGCATTGGTATCTTTTATCGCGTGCATTTCAGCCATTATAGGATCGAGCGCTTGCAGCTTATCGAACAGTTTATCAATGTCGTGATTACATTCTTCAGAAATGGAGTCTTTTATAGCATGCATTTCAGTAAGAATAGAGTCGTATGGTATGTTTTTCATAATTCCTCCGGTGTGCATATGGTAGGCAACTTGTATCCGTTGATTGCACAAAGGTAATCAAGCTTTAGGCGAATAGCCGCGTTGGCTATGTGTTTAAAATTCCAAGTAAGCAAATAAGGAATCGAGTTTACGGAGCAAATCGCGATGTGCGCGGCATCGTCGGTGGCTTTGCCCGGTATAGCGCCGGGTGCAATGAGCGCCCTCGCGAGTGAGCGTGCTCGATCATCGAGGGCCAAAATCGGCAGATTCTTTATTGCCTCCACCCGGGCCGTCGCAGCCTTAACATCACCCTTGCCAGCCTCGACAAATACCAGTGGCGAAACGATGAACTCGAATTCCGTTCTTTTTTTAGTCCACCAATCGACCGTAAGCTGACGTCTTCCCTCCTGCAAAGCTTCACGCGAGGGCCGGGCCGTCAGGTAGCTGACGACGGTGGTCTCGATGTATACGCGTGGTTTCATGGTACGGGAGCGGGGAGCGAGGAGGTGATAAGCTGGTAAGCTAGTAGGCTGGTAGAGCTGGTAGCTAGGCGGAAAAAAGGCTGAAGGACTAAAAGGCTGAAGCGGAGCGGAGCTGGTAAGCTGTTAGAGCTAGTAGGGCTAGTAAGTTGATAATCAAAAATGACTAACGAATAATGACTTGAGCTGAAACTTCGTGAGCCTTCGCGTTCTTAGTGGTTAAAATGGTTTGGGCTCTGAGCGGTCGTCGGCGAGCAACGACCCTACATTAAAATTCTGATTTAGCGGATTTTAGCGATATTTAGCGGTTTAGAAAGAAAAGGGCTGAAAGACTGAAAGGCTGAAGGGGGCGGTATCCGGTTTGAATCCGTGTGATCTGTGCAATCCGTGGTTGGAATGGAGCTAGTAGGGCTGGTAAGCTGGTAGAGCTAGTGGATGAAAAGGACAGAAAGCATGAAAGGCTGAACGGTTGAAAAGGGAAATGACTAATGACTTGGATCCCAATTCCGTGCTCTTCGTGCACTCCGTGGTTTAAAAGGGTTTGGTTTCTGAGCGGTCGTCGGCAAGCAACGACTCTACATTAAAATTCTGATTTAGCGGACTTTAGCGATATTTAGCGGTTAGGAAAGAAAAGGGCTGAAGGGAGGAATGGCTGAATGGCTGAAGCAGACGATGAAAAGGCTGTGCGGCAAGGAATTCAATTCAAAATGAACTGAACACAGAGATTACTGGTAACGGAAACGGAGCACGGAGGACGGATGAAGGAAAAAAATTGAAATTTTGAAACGCGGAAATTTTGAAACGCTGGTCGGGAAAATTGTGAAACGCGGAAGAGTAGGAAAATTTTGAAAGTTTAAAATTCTGAAAGTTCGGATTTCAAAATTTCCGCGTTTCAGCATTTTCGTTTTTTCATATCACTTCCTTCTAGCGGCCACGAAGTCGCGGATGACTTGGATTTCGTAGGCCAGCATTTCTGCGGTCAGGCCGGGGTAGGTGCCGAGAAATATTGCTTCGTTCATGATCGCATCGGCCCCGGGGAAGGCGGCGGCGATAGTGGAGCTGTTGACAGGCGAAACGGTGGAGCCGTTGGAACCGACGAGGCGGATGGCGTGGGGGCGGTCCTGGCGCATTTGAACAAAGACGGGCTGGCGCAGAAGGTTGCCGCCGAAGAACATGCGGTTGCCAATCTTCTTCTCGTCGAGCGCGCGGGCGAGGTCGGTATGGCTGAAGGGGGCGCCAGCTTTGACCCGGAGCATGAAGCCGAACCAGGAGGTATCGACACGGCACCCGGTGGCGTCCCATTCGAAGCAGGCGCTGAAATCAAATTTTGAGATTTTGAAATTTTGAAATTCTGAAACGGGAACGTCGGAAAATTCTGAAACGCGAACGTCGGAAAATTCTGAAACGCTGAAATTTTGAAATTTTGAAACTCCAGAACTCTGAATGTCCGCATTTCCGCTTTTCAAATTTTCCGCTTTTTCCGGTGCAGTTTCAGCATTTCCGCGTTTCAAATTTTCAGCGTTTTCCGACCGCGTTACCGCGTTTTCTGCCGCGCTTTCGAATTTCAAAATTTCAGAATTTCCTAATTTCAGCTTTTCCGTTCGCGCTCTTTCGCTTGGCGGCACCCATCGAACAGCATGCGCGGGGAGCGTAAAATCGAGGACGTCGGATACGCAGTCGAGACCAGCGCGCAGGGTCTCCCAGTTGCGTTTGCGGGCTTCGATGAAGGCAGGGAGTTTTTTAAGTTGCTGGCGGCCGATGGCGGCCTGCGGGTCGAGGGGCTTCAGGTTGTAGCCGAGGTGGCTGTAGATGTATTTGTGGTCGTAGCCCTTGGGGAGCTCGCCGAGCTGCCAGCCGAAACGTTTATGACAGGTGTCGTCCTTACCCGAGGCGCACCAGCAGTCACGACCCCAATCGCGGAAGCTCTCGGCGTAGGTCTTGAGCGGGGGTTTGCTGATGATGTTTACCGCGCCACCTTCGCCCATCGTCAGGTGGTGCGGAGGGTAGAAGGATTGGGTGGAGATGTCGCCAAAAGTGCCGGTGTAGGCGGTCAGGATGCCGTCGCGGATAAAGGGGATCTTGGGGGAACGGGGGGCGGAAAATTTTGAAACGCGATCGTAGGAAGATTTTGAAACGCTAAAATTTTGAAATTTTGAAAGGTCGGACTCCGATTTCAAATTTTCCGTTTTTAGATTTTCCGCGTTTTCCGTGAGCATTTCCGCATTTCCGCGTTTTAGAATTTCCGCGTTTTCTGCCGCATTCGCTTCCGCAATCTTGAGGAGGTGATCTAACCCCAAGGCTCGGGCACGTGATTCGGGCATCGAGTAAGTGCAGCCGAGGGCATCACAATTGTCCTCGATGAGCCAGAGGTCGTGCTTACGGCAGAAGGCGAGGACGGCGCAGAGGTCGAAGGGGTTGCCCAGGGCGTGGGCGATCATGACGGCCTTGGTCTTGCCGGGGGCGTAGGCAGCTTCGAGCTGTTCGGGGCGGATGTTTCCGGTGATGGGGTCGTTGTCGAGGAAGACGGCGACGGCGCCGGACTGGATGATGGGGGCGACGGTGGTGGGGAAGCCGGCGGCAACGGTGATGACCTCGTCGCCGGGGAGGATGCGCTTATGCGGCGGGAGTTTGTGGGTGGTGAAGGTGGCGAGGGCGACGAGGTTGGCGGAGGAGCCGGAGTTGACCAGGAGGCTGTGTTTCACGCCGAGGAGGGCGGCGAGTTCCTTCTCAAAGGCTTCGCCTTCGGGGCCGAGGGTGAGCCAGAAGTCGAGGGTGGCGCCGACGGCGGCTTCGACTTCGTTTTCGTCGAATACGCGGCCGGCGTAGGGGATGGTCTGGCCGGGGGCCCAGGGCGCGTGGGCCGCGTCATCACCGGGGCGCTGGCCCTTGTGCATGAGGGCGGAGTAGTCTCGGGTGAGCTTGAGTATCTGAGCTTTGAGTTCGGCGGGAGAGGACATGTCGGAAAAAAACGGGGCAGAAAATTTTGAAATTCGGAAACGCGGAAAGTCGTAGCAGAGGGAGGGACGGACGGACGGAAAAATTTGAAAATTTAAAATTCGGAAATTTTGGAAGTCTGAGTGGTGGCAGGGACGGGCGGAAAAATTTGAAATTCGGAAACGCGGAAATTTTGAAATTAGATTAACGACCGGGGCGCTTTAGTTTGGCGACGATACTGGTGAAGATGGCGAGAAGTTCGCCGGTCTCGGCCAGCAGTTCCGACAGGGTTTCGGACTGTATGCCACAGTCTTCTTGCAGAAGCTCCAGCCAAAGACCGGTTTCGTCTGCCTCTTGTAAAAGAACCTCCAACTTGGAAATCAACTCCGCCTCTGATCGTGAACGCGATGCCTCCCTAGAATGCGCGGCAACCGAAGTGCCGGAACGCAGCAATTGCTTACCCAAAACAGCAACCTCTTCCCGATTCTTGGGCAGGATCACATACAGACGAATTACGCCAGATGCGTAGCGCTTACAACGTTGGCGAAGTTCTTCCGATAACCGTGACATTTGTATTTTATTATCCAGTAACTGCTTTCCCGCATTTTAGCGTTTCAAAATTCCACCGTTTCAGCGTTTTCAGCATTTTAGCGTTTCAGCGTTTCAAAATTTCCGCGTTTTTCCGCCGTTGCCCACGTAATGCCTGCGGTCTTGGCGGCGGCACAATAGGCTTGGATTTGACCTGTGGTTAATGTGGGAACGTCGGACTGGTTTTTGGCGACAAAACGATACCAGGCGACGGTTTGGTTTAAGGTTTCGGAGAAATTCCAAGCCGGAGCCCAACCAAGGAAGTGGTGGGCCTTGTCGGTGGCGAGGTTAAGGAGTTTAGCTTCGTGGAGGGCGTGGGGGTCGCTCTTATCCAGCCATTGGCCGGGCCAGTGCTTGAGGATTTCCTGGACAAGCTCGGCGACGGTGCGGTTGGAGGCGAGGGCGGGGCCGAAGTTGAAGGCGCTGGCGAGCTTGGAGCCGTAGGGGGTGAGCGCAGGGTTGTATAGGCAGGCCCCCAGCCAGAGGTAACCGGAGAGGGGTTCGAGCACGTGTTGCCAGGGGCGGGTGGCGATTTTATTGCGCACCGGAATGGCTTCGCCACGGGCGAGGGAACGGATGCAGTCGGGGACAATGCGGTCGAGGGCCCAATCGCCGCCGCCGATGACGTTGCCGGCACGGGCGGAGGCGAGTTTTACAGGGGAATCGGGGGACGAGAAATAGGATCGGCGATAGGAAGCGATCACGAGTTCAGCGGCGCCCTTGGAAGAACTATAGGGGTCGTAACCACCCATGGGGTCTTCTTCGCGGTAGCTGTGCACCCATTCCTTATTTTCGTAGCACTTGTCGGTGGTTATGGAGACGACCACGCAGGGGCGCGCGGCGAGGCGGACAGCTTCCAAGACGTTGACCGTGCCCATGATGTTAACGGCGTAGGTCTCCACCGGTTGATCGTAGGAAAGGCGGACGAGAGGCTGGGCGGCGAGGTGAAAAACGAAGTCTGGTTTGGCCTGTTCCACAGCGCTGCGCACGGCGGCAAGGTCACGGACGTCGCCTTCGATATGGCGCAAGCGAGGGGCGAGGTTTAGCTGTTCAAAAAGCGACGGTGTGGTGGGCGGAGGGAGGGCGAATCCGGTGACCTCGGCACCAAGGCTGAGCAGCCATTCGCACAGCCAGGCACCCTTAAAGCCGGTGTGACCGGTTACCAAAACACGTTTACCGCGATAGACGTCTGCAAAAGCCATGATGGTAGATTATTGCCAGGTTTTCCAAGGAGCTTTGCCCGATGCCCAGAGTTCCTCAAGGAGTTGTTTGTCGCGCAGCGTATCCATCGGCTGCCAGAAGCCGTGGTGTTTATAAATGCTCAGTTGATTGGACTTGGCCAGGGCCTCCAAGGGCTTGCGTTCCCAGATGGTGGAGTCCGCCTCGACCAGATCGATGACGGAGGGCTCTAATACAAAAAAACCACCGTTGATCCAGCTGCCGTCGCCATCGGGTTTTTCCTGAAAGCTTTTTATTTGATGACCATCAATTTCCAAAGCGCCGAAGCGGCCCGGAGGCTGAACGCCGGTGAGGGTGGCTTGGCGGCCTTCGCGTTTATGAAAGGCGATGGACTCGGAGATATTTACGTCCCCCACCCCATCGCCGTAAGTAAAGCAGAAGGTTTCATTATCCAGGTATTCGCGCACGCGCTTGAGGCGTCCGCCGGTCATGGTATTATCACCGGTGTCCACAATGGTGATCCGCCACGGCTCGGAGCGACGTTGATGTACTTCCATGCGGTTTTCCTTCATATCAAAGGTCACGTCCGACATGTGCAGGAAGTAATTAGCAAAATACTCTTTGATCACGTACCCTTTATAACCGGCACAGATTATAAAATCGTTGATGCCGTGGGCCGAGTAGCATTTGAGCACATGCCAGAGAATGGGCCGCCCTCCGATCTCCACCATGGGCTTGGGTTTGAGGTGGGTCTCTTCGCTAATGCGAGTTCCCAGACCGCCGGCAAGGATGACTGCTTTCATAATTGAATTAATTTTATATTAAGAATTTTTAGGTTAGCTAAGTGTGAACCCTCAGCTTCGGTCCAGATAAGGCTCGACGGGGCGGAAACCGGGACGGGCACATAATGCGTCACGTTCCGCCGGCGTAGCGCAGAGGTAAACCGCGTAACCGCCAAACCCTCCGCCACAGTATTTATACGCGAGCGGGGTAACCCCACCGAGTGCGGACGGCGGGTGCTGAAGATCTCCCGGGAGCGGTGACATGCCCTCGGCGAGTTGCACTTGATAGCTGAGGCGAACCGCGTTGGCCAAACCGTCGAGGCTGCGCGCCCAAACGGCTTCACGGGCCGTCGTGGAGGCCCGTGCGATGGCGGCGTAATCACGGGATTGATGCACGATCGCCGGGGTATCGTGGGAAACGCCGGTCCAATACAACGCGAGACGTCCGGAGAGGAAATCGGGGTTCACCTTTACTTCCAGGCGAGGGCGGTCGCCGCTGTGCCAGACACAGAGCCCGGTCTCGGCAATAATGGCGGGATCTTGCCAACCCACCCCGAGGTCGAGTTCGGAGTGGACGCCATCCTTGCCATTGAGCAGGGCCCAGGCCCCGCTGCCACCGAGACCGGCGTTGCGTTCGTAGGGCCAGGAACGCAAGGAAACCGTAGGCGAGATCGCGCAGTTAACCACATAGGCACCTGCTTGGGCATGGCGGGGGACATCGAGCCAGCCACCGGCAAAATCCACCCGCAGCGGAGCCTGCTCCGGGGCGCGTATGTAACGTACTATTTCGCTGGTAGATATTGGCTTAAACTGGGGAGGCGTTTTGGGCAGAACGAGGTAACGCGCCCCGACCTCGGCGCAAAGCGCGCGTTTAAGCGGGGCGTATTTATCATCTTCGGTAACCGCCAAAATATCGGGCCGGATACGCAGGAAATCCGCCCGAAAATCAATCCCCTCCTCCAAGCCGGTGCCGATAACCACTTCATCGACAGGATCCAAGGCAGCAATTAGAGCTTGTTTATGCTCGTCAGGGAGGGAACTGCGACGCTGCTTGTGAAACCAGAGGACTTCGGTGGATGCGAAGCTGACTGTGAGATGGTCACCAAGGGCGCGCGCCTCGCGAAAAAACTGCACGTGTCCCGCGTGGACAATATCGTAACAACCGGAAACGAAGACACGGATCATGGATAATTTAAAACGGCTAAGGCACTTAAGTGCGGAGGATAGGTGGTGGCGGAGCGGGCGACGAAATAGACAAAATGTAATCAAAGGGCTAGAGATGCACTGAGTGCATTCAATTCAAAATGAACTAAAACAGCTGATTTATCTGTGAAGCCTCTTAGAAGCTTCGAAGAGAAGAACAGGCAAAACACGTGAAATTAATCTAGCTCAGCGGTTTTAAGCCAAAGCTGCTGCGATATCCTTGTGCGCCGTAATTTCTTATCACTTTCCAGAATGCTCTGCGTTCAAATTCGCCCGCGTCGAACAGCTTTTCGACTTCGGCGAATGGTGGATAGAGGGGATTGATTCGCTTCGCTCAGGGTCTTACCCCGGCGCCGCTGCGCCGTCCCTATCCCCGCCTCGAATGCGCTGCATTCACTTCGACTTCGTCGAACCGCCATTCGCAGCAGGCGAATGGCGGAGAGGGGGGGATTCGAACCCCCGGTAGGCTGTTACACCTACGGCGCTTTAGCAAAGCGCTGCTTTCGACCACTCAGCCACCTCTCCGGAAAACAGGACCCGGAAAAAAGCGCGCCAGTTACACAAAGCGCAAGGGTCTTTTTTTGCCGATTTTTCGCCGCTTCTTTTACCCAGGGCGCGCCTGGTTCACTTTCCTCGCGCAAACAGCAGCCGCAGCGAATTCAGGCACACCAGCACCGTGCTGCCCTCGTGCGCCGCCACACCGATCGCCAGCGGCACCCGGCCCAGCACCGTCGCCAGGGCCATCACCGCCACCACCCCGAGCGCTATCGCCAGATTCTGCCGGATAACCGCCCGCGCCCTTCGACTCAGATCGTAGGCCGAAAACACGTTCTCAATCCGGTCGTTCATCAATACGATCTCCGCCTGCTCCAGCGCCGCATCACTGCCGCGCGCTCCCATCGCAATGGCCACGTCCGCCGCCGCCAGACTCGGCGCGTCGTTCACCCCGTCGCCCACCATCGCCACTTTGCGTTTTCCGCCGTCTTTTAGCGCGGTGACCGCCTCCACTTTCTGCGCCGGCGACAACCCCGCCCGGACTTCATCCAGCCCGAGCTCCGCCGCCACCGCGTCCGCCGTGGCCCGGCGGTCGCCGGTCAACATCACGGTGCGGATCCCCTTGGCTTTCAATTGCGCCAGCACCGGAGCCGATTCGCGGCGAATCGCATCCTTGAGCAAGACGCGACCCAGATAATCCGGCCCCACCACCCACACTTCGGCAAACTCCGCCGCCGCGCTGGGCAGCTTGGTCGCCCAGTCCTTCAGCGGGCCTTTCTCCAACAGTTCGCGACGACCCAGCATGACCGTGGCCCCGCCCAGGCGGCCTTTCACACCCTGACCGGTCATGGATTCAAAATTATCCATCGCCCGCTCCGCCACCCCGCGCGCCCGGGCATCATGCACGATGGCGCGCGCCAGCGGGTGCTCGGAGCGCGCCTCCAACGCGTAGGCCAGCTCCATGACCTCGCGCTCCCGTCCGGGTGGGAAACTCTCGTAGGTCTCCACCACCAGCTCGCCGGTCGTGAGCGTGCCGGTCTTGTCCAAAGCAATGACGCTGACTTCGGCCAGTTTTTCCAAGGCCGCGCCGCCGCGAAACAAAACTCCGCGCCGCGCTCCCCAGGCTATGGCCGCCAGAATCGCCGACGGAATGGACAACACCAGGGCGCACGGGCTCATCACCACCAGCAGCGTCATGGCGCGATAAAACGCCGAGGGCGCCTCCGCCGTGCCGCGCCAGGGTTCCAGGCCGAAGCCGCGCCACCAGACCAGAAACATCACCGCGCTGATTCCCAGCACCGCGTAGGTGTAGCCGGTGCCGAATTTGTCGGTGAAGCGCTGGCTCGGCGCGCGCAGCCGTTGCGCGCCGTGGATCAGGCGGATGATTTTTTGCAGGGTGCTCTCCGAGGGCAGGCGCACCACCCGCCAGTCGAGCGTGCCGCCCAAGTTGATCGTGCCGCTAAACACCTGGTCGCCCTTGCCTTTCTCGACCGGCACGGATTCGCCGGTGAGCGCGGATTCGTCCGCCCCGCTCTCGCCCGCCTCGACCAAGCCATCGGCGCAAAAGGCCTCGCCCGGCTTCACCCGCACCAGATTACCGATGCCCACTTCGTCCACCGATACCACGCGTTCGCGTCCATCGGAATCGACCACCGTGGCCTGTTTGGGCGCGGTTTTGAGCAACGCATCCACCTCGCGATGGGTGCGTTCGTTGGCGTAGGCCTCCATCGCACCGGACGCAGAAAACAGAAACAACAACAACACCGCCTCGCTCCACGCCCCGATGGCCACCGCGCCGAGCGCGACCGCCAGCATGAGAAAGTGAATATCCAACTTGGCCCGCCGCAGGTTGTCCCACGAGTCGATGGCCGCATCCCAGCCACCGGCGATCAAGGCACCGCCGAAAAGCACCGGGGCCAGCCATTCCGGCCCCGCGCCCGCCCGCTCCACGCCCCAGCCCGCCAGACCGAGCACGCCGCAAGCGGCGGCATAGGCTCCCAGTTCGCGCCAGTCTTCGTCCTCGTGTTCCTCCTCATCGGCCCCGGCCTCGGGCCACTCGTATTCTTTCCAGCGCCAGAGCGTGGGGGCCGTCTCGCAACCCGGCCCGCTCAACTGCACCGAACCGCCTTCGCGGGTCAGGGTAAAGCCTTTGGGCACGTTTGCGCCCTCCGCCGAAAGTTCGCCCGTAATGGCGGTCAGCGTTTCCAGCAGACGCGCCTTGAGCGCCTCGGCATCCACTTTGCCCAGGGTGGCCACCTGCACGCGGCGCGTGTTGGCATCGAGCCGCACCGCGCCCACGCCGGGCTCGTTGCGCAAAAACTCCGCCAAGGTCTCGGTCCAGTTCGGTTGCATAAATGCCCAGTCTGCAAAACCCACCCGCCCGCGTCGAGCCCCGCCCGCGTGCTAAGCAGCACGCTAAGCTATCAGCGGATTCACCACCTCGAAAAAATGAAACCCCTCAAAGTCCGCCACATTTCGCGTGTAAAACCGGGTGACGCCCTGCGCGCGCAACGTTTCCGCCAGCACCGCATCATGCACCAGCAAGCCACTGCGTTCTCCTTGTGATTTCACCGCCTGCAGCACGCCAGCCCAGCGCGCTTCCTCGTAACCGCAGTGCAAGAAACCAGTCTCCTCGCGAAACCACGCGATTTGTTCCACCGCCGCCTCCGCCGTCAGCGGTCTTGCCAGGACTTTCGGGTGCCGCAGCAACCGATACAGTTCAAACAACACCTGGTCGGCAAACATCCACTCACGCGGCTCCGCCAGCGCCGCATCCAGCCATGCCTTGGCGGCGGCATGTTCGGCACAACCGCGATTCATCGCATACAACAACAGGTTCGTATCGCCGCTCTTCATGGCGCGTCTTCCCCGTAAGCCAAGGCACGCAAATCCGCCCCCCGCGCCAGCATCGCTCCGCCGTCAAACGTGCGCACCGCCACCCCGACCGCCTTTCTGCGCACCGCCGGATAGGTGCGCACCATCTGCTCCGCCGCCCGCCGCACCACTTCGCTCAAGGGCCTATCCTCCGCCGCCGCGATCTCTCGTAAATCCTTCAAGACCGGCTCCGGTAATAATACCTGTATCTTTTGCATGCCTCCATGCTTTGGACGTATCTTATAAAGGCAACCCTCGGATGCATCCTAAACTGTAATGGCCGCGTCCCCCTTTCCGCACCCTTCGTCAAATAACCGACTTACCCGCTCCCGGCCGTGCTTTGCTTCTTGGATAAGGGCCCGCGTGCCCTTCATTTTCCCCCTCCCATGATCGGTCTGCGCGACGAAAACGATTCCTGCTCGCCCGACGCCGACGACGCTCCGCCCGCGCCGCCGCCCACCCGCGCGCCCGAACTCGCCGCCAAACTCTTCGGCGAGGGCGGCATCCTCCACCGCGCCCTCGGCCTCGAATACCGCCCCCAGCAAGCCCGCATGGCCTCCGCCGTGGCCGACGCCGTGGTGCACGACACCCCGCTGGTTTTCGAGGCCGGCACCGGCGTGGGCAAATCCCTCGCCTACCTGCTGCCCGGCATCATCCACGCCTTCGACCACAAGCGTCAGCTCATCGTCTCCACCCACACCATCGCGCTCCAGGAGCAGCTCGACCAAAAGGACATCCCGCTCTGCCGCCGCGTTTTCAAGGCCGACCCCGCCACCGCGCCCTACGCCGAGTTCAAGTCCGCCGTCCTGGTCGGCAAGGGCAACTACCTCTGCACCACCCGGCTCGCCACCGCCCTGCGCGATAAAAACGAACTCTTCGCCACCCCCGAGCACGCCGAGCTCCAGCGCATCGCCACCTGGGCCGAGACCACCCAGACCGGCCTGCGCCATGAACTCACCCCCGCGCCCTCGCCCGACGTCTGGGAACTGGTCAACGCCGACTCCTCCGCCTGCGGCCGCAAATACTGCGACGCCGAGCGCTGCCATTACCAACGCGCCCGCGCCCGCATCCGCTCCGCCCACCTCATCATCGTCAACCACTCCCTGCTCTTCGCCTTGATCGCGGCCGGCGGCGCGACCAGCAACGGCTCGGCCGAAAAGGGCGTGCTTTTCCCCGACGATCTGGTGGTGCTCGACGAGGCCCACACCGTGCCCGAGGTCGCCACCGACTACTTCGGCTTGCGCCTCTCCAGCTACGGCATCGAGCGCATGCTGCGCCACCTCTACAACCCCAAGACCCGGCGCGGCCTGCTCCAGAAACTCGGCGACCCGGTCGAGCGCCAGCTCGTCTCCGACGCACTCGAAGCCTCCCACCAGTTCTTCGCCGCCTTGCAGGAAACCCACCTCGCCCAGCGCTCCATCGTGCGCATCCGCGAGGAAAACTGCGCCGAATCCTGGCTCGATGGCCCGCTCCTCGCCCTGCAAAAGGCGGTGCGCCTGCGCGCCGACAAATTCGACGAGGGCCGCGAACGCGAGGAACTGCTCGAACAGGTGCAAAAACTCCGTTCCGCCCAGCTCGGCGTGCAACGCTTCCTCGCCCTCGAAAAACCCGAGGACAACGTGTACTGGCTGGAACGCACCGGCCGACGCCAGACCGTGGTCGCCCTGCGCTCCGCCCCCATCGACATCGCCCCCCACCTGCGCCACGCCCTGCTCGATCGCCAGACCTCGGTGGTGTTCACCAGCGCCACCCTCGCCGTGGCCGACGACCTCAAGCCCTTCCTCACCCGCATCGGAGGCCCCCGCGTGCGCGCCGAGGTGCAACACTCGCCCTTCGACTACGCGCGCAACATGCGCGTTTTCCTCGCCACCGACGTGCCCCTGCCCACCCGCGACGAGGCCCGCCTCGCGCTCGACGTGCTCGCCGACCACATCGATTTCTGCACCCGCCGCACCACCGGCGGCACCCTGGTTTTGTTTACCAGTTACGCCGACATGCAGCGCGTCGCCGAACTGGTCGAACCGACCTACCGCGGCGCGCACCGCCCGTTTTTTCTCCAAGGCCCGGGGGCCAACCGCACCGAGCTCGCCCGCCTGCTCCGCGAAGCCGGCAACGGCGTGCTCTTCGGCACCGAATCCTTCTGGACCGGCATCGACGTGCCCGGCGACGCCCTCTCGCAAGTCATCATCACCCGCCTTCCCTTCCAGGTGCCCACCCATCCCGTGCTGGAAGCGCGCACCGAGCACATCGAGGCGCGCGGTGGCAGCCCCTTCAACGAACTCACTCTGCCTGAGGCGCTCATGACTTTCCGCCAAGGCATCGGCCGCCTCATCCGCAGCCAGCGCGACCGGGGCGTGATCACGATTCTCGATTCCCGCATCGTGCAAAAACCCTACGGACGCCAATTCCTCGCCTGCCTGCCGCAGCCGCGCCAAGTCCGCTTCAACCGCGTAAACCGCGCCGAGGTTTTCCAACCGTTTGTTTAGTTCTACTTTGTTAAGCCTATGAATGAGTCCCCGCCGCATGGGACGTTTCACCGTTTTTTGGCCGGGGACGGCCAACCCTACAAAAGACCAAGGCCAATTTACTCGTTCGATAGTGTAGCGTTGACCGTCCCCGGCCAATTTTGAGGGATTTTAGCGCACCTTAACAAAGTAGAATTAGGCGCTGTCTGGGTTGGCGGCCCAAAGCACACTCCATTCGCCGGTTAGTCCGCGCATTTCTCCCTCTTGGTAATGCGGGGCGCGAGATCCGCGCTCCCCGCCCCGCACCGGCGCGAACGTATCTGTTACCCTGTTACAAATCGGAGGTAAATTTACCTTTGCGAACGCGATGTCCGCGCAACGAACGCGCGCCCTTATAAATCCTTAAATCATTTAAGGCGAATCGCTAGCAGACCACCACTTCCGCTCTTTGCGCCATCTACAGCAGCGCCCTGCGGCCTGGTTCACGCGCAGCAAAAGGTGCGGGAGAAATCAGCAATTGCATAACACCCCCGGCGAATGCGACGACTGCCAAACCCCTTGGGGCAACGCCTCTCAACCACTTATGCACACTTGGACCCTTCTCTCATTTATCGCATTCACTGGATTTGCCGCATTCCTCACCTGGTGGATCACCCGCACGGATGAAAAGACCAGCTCCGACGGCTTTTTCCTCGGCGGGCGCAGCCTGACCTTTCCCATCATCGCGGGTTCGTTGCTGCTCACCAATCTTTCCACCGAGCAGATGGTCGGCCTGAATGGCGCCGCGTTCAACGATGGCCTCAGCGTGATGGCCTGGGAGGTCGTCGCGGTCATAGCGCTCGTGGCCATGGCACTGTTTTTCCTGCCTCGTTTTCTGAAAGCCGGGATCACCACGGTCCCGCAATTCCTGGAACTTCGCTTCGACGCCCGCACCCAGACCGTCGCCAACGTGATCTTTCTCTCGGCTTACGCACTGCTGCTCATTCCCATCATTCTCTATAGTGGCGCGGTCGGGCTCTCCCAGATGCTGGACCTCCAGGCGCTCACCGGCATCGACCAACCGGTGTCTCTGCTCGGCTACACGATGCAACCCGATGCAATAATACTCTGGGGCACATCCATTCTGATCGGTATTTTGGGCTCGATCTACTCCCGCCTCGGCGGTTTGCGCACGCTCGCCGTCCTCGACACGATAAACGGGGTCGGCCTGCTGGTCGGCGGTTGCCTCATCACGTGGTTCGCCTTGCGGGCGGCGGGCGACGGAGGCGGCGCGCTGGCCGGCTGGAATGCCATCAAAGAAGCCAACCCCGACCGGCTCAGCTCCATCGGCCAGGAGGGCCAGAGCGTGCCCTTTTCGACCCTTTTCACCGGCGTCGCGTTGTTGAATCTTTTCTATTGGTGCACCAATCAGCAGATCATCCAACGCACCTTCGGCGCGAGCAGTCTTGCGGAAGGGCAAAAGGGCGTGCTGTTGACCGCCGCCCTCAAGCTTCTGGGCCCCATCTATCTGGTGATTCCGGGTATCGTAGCCTATCATCTTTATGCCAGCCAAGGGGTAACGGCCGATCAAGCCTACGGAAAACTTGTTTTCAACGTGCTGCCCGCGCCGCTGGTCGGCTTCTTCGCGGCGGTGATGGTGGGGGCGATTCTAAGTTCGTTTAATGCCGCGCTGAACAGCACTTCGGCGCTCTTCAGTCTCGGTCTTTATAAACACGTCATCAATCCCAAGGGCACGGAGGCTCAAGTGGTCCGGGCGGCCAAAATATTTGTCGTGATCACCGCTATCGCCGCCATGCTCATCGCACCGCTTCTGGCCGGTCAGGCCAGTATTTTTAAATACCTTCAGAAAATGAACGGGATTTATTTTATCCCGATTTTCGCGGTGGTGGTGGTGGGCATGCTCAACCGACGAGTGCCCTCGATTGCCGGAACCTTGGGGCTGGTGCTGGGCGTCGTGGGGATCGCCCTCGGCTACTTCCTGCCCGAACCGATTAATCCCGTAACCGCGCTCGGCCTGCATGAGTTTCATTTCCTCGGAGTCATCTTTGCGCTCCTGGTTTTGATGATGCTGGCCATCGGGGCCGTTCGTCCCCGCGAAACCGCATGGGAACTTAGCAGCGGCAACACCATAGACCTGACGCCGTGGAAAAACGCCAAATGGGCCAGCCTGCTTCTCGTGCTGCTGGTCGTGGGCATCTACGTTATGTTTGCGCGTTAAACCCGCCTGGAGACAGGTTGGCCTGACTGAGCCCACGGAACCATGCAGCCCCGGCTGAATGGTTCGGATTAGGCGGTTTCGTGAATACAAATTTTGGCGCACGTCCGGGCGAACCAGGCGCGGACCAGCATTCCTCGGGTGAATCCCGAATCGCCCAAAGCCGCGCAGACGCCGTTTACCCGTCTGCCTGGCCAGCCCCCGTCAGACGCGATATTGTAGCGTTAACCGCGCCGAGGTTTTCCAAGCTTTTATTTGAAGCGGGCGGCACTTCCGTTACAGCTCTGCCTCCACCTCATGCTGTTTACCTCCGCCGCCCAGACCGACATCGGCCTCGTCCGCCATGAAAACGAAGACCGACTGCTCTGCGCCGACGATCTGCGGCTCTTTGCCGTGGCCGATGGCATCGGCGGATTGCCCGGTGGAGCCGAAGCCGCCCAGACCGCCGTCACCACCTTGCTGCGCGAAGCCCAAGCCGACGCCACCGGTGAGACCGGCATCGACCTCCGCCGCGCCTTTCTCGCCGCCAACGCCGAGGTCATCGCCTTGGCCGAAGCCATTGCACCCGACACCGGCCTGGGCACCACCCTCTGCGCGCTTGCGATCCAGTCCGGCCACGCCCTGATCGCCAACGTCGGCGATTCCCGGTGCTACCTTTTCCGCGACGCTCAGATCCGGCTCCTCACCACTGACGATACGGTGGAAAACGACGTCAAGGCACGCCGCAGCCGGGGTGAACACGCCGTCCTCGAAGACCACCACCGCAACGCCCTCACGCGCTGCATCGGCCAGCCCATGCCCCTTATCGTCGAGATCGCCCGCCACGCCCTTCGGGCCGGGGATCAACTGCTGGTGTGCTCCGACGGCATCAGCCGCTCGCTCTCCGAGGCTGACATCGCCGCGCATTTCACCCCGGACCGGAGCCCCGCCCAGGTGCTCGCCGCCCTCATCGCGGAATCCCTGACCCGCGGCGGCCTGGACAACGCCACCGGCGTACTCGTCCGCATCGACGCCCTTTGATCGCCGCGCCATGTCCGCCGACCGTATCGCCCGCTTCAGCGCCCTCGTCGCCGCGCAGCCGGACAATCCCCTCTTTCGTTTCAGCCTCGCCCAAGCCCTCGACGCCGCCGGTCGGCTCGACGAAGCCGCCGAGCACTACCGCGAATGCTGCGCCGCCCGCGCCGATTGGATGATGCCCCGCATCTTGCTCGGAAAACTAGAGCTGCGCGCCGGCCGTCCCGCCGCCGCCCGCCCCGTGCTGGCCGAAGCCCTCGAACTCGCCATCGTGCAGCACCACGAAGAGCCGGAAGTCGAGTTGCGCGCCCTGCTCGCCGGATTGTAACGACGTTTCCGCCAGCCCAGGACATATGCAGGGCGCGAAATCGCCGCAACCCGCCGTTCGCAAACCAAACCCCGAGTGATTTAACCGCTAAATTTCGCTAAAAAACGCTAACTCAAAACGAACCGCGTAAACACTAATGGGCACTCGTAGGCACTAATATAAAACAAGCGCCAAATTCTCATAAATTAGTGCACAATAGTGAAAATTAGTGGTTAAGAGAATTCGTCTCCAGCGCTGCACACTCTCCGCTCTGTCGCTCCGTAACCAAAACGTGACGTCCGCAGGCTCGACCCCGCCGCAAGACTTCTCCCAAGGTCCACGCCAACGGCTCTCCGTCCTACTCACGCTCCTCCATGCGCATCGTCCTCACTTCCCACGGCTCCACCGGCGATATTTACCCCGTCATCGCGCTCGCCGTCGCCCTTCAACGCGCCGGACACTCAGTCCGCTTTGCGACAATTCCCCACTACAAGGAAGACGTCGAGGCCGCCGGAGTGGAGTTCTACGCCCTCTGTCCGAATTGGGAGCAAGCCGACCTCGCCTACTGGATGGGCCGCCTCAACAAGATCCGCAACCCCATCTACCAACTGCGCGAGATCTACGTCGGAGCCAAATCCTACATCCCCGAGATGATCGCCCGCATGGACGCCATCATGCCCGAGACCGACCTGCTCGTCTCCAGCTACCTGTTCCCGATGAACAAGGGCATCGCCGACCGCCACGGCGTGCCCTTCGCCACCCTCGCCTTCGCGCCCCACGTCATCCCCTCGCCCGATTTCCCGCCCGAGCACATCCCCGCCCCCCACTGGCTGGGCCGCACTCTGCGCCGCGCCTGGAACCGCTGGCTCTGGAAAACCGCCAACGCCGTGGTGGACCGCACCATCAACGTCTCCATCGCCGACGCCCTCCGCGCCGCCGACCTGCCCAAGGTCCGCAACTTTTTCTCCCGCCCCGCCGACCGCATCCTCGTGACCGTGCCGGAAAACCTCTTCCGCATCCCCGGCGCCGAGATCGACGACCGTTTCCGCTACACCGGCTACCTGCGCTGGCAATCGGCCGAGAGTCCGACCCTTGACGCCGAGCTGCGCGCCTTCACCGCCGACGTCCCCGGCGGCAAGGTCCCGGTGCTCACCTTCGGCAGCATGGTCTATGAAAACTCCGGCGCCTGGATGGAGCGCTTCGTGCGCGCCTGGCCGCGCGACCGCAAAATCATCGTGCAACGCGGCTGGGCCCAGTTCCCCCAATTCGGCGAGGCCGATCACATCAAGATCATCGGCAAGGTCTCGCACGACCAACTCTTCCAACACGCCTCCGCAATTATCCATCACGGCGGCGCCGGCACCACCGCCAGCGCCCTCCACGCCGGCGTGCCTCAAATCGTGGTGCCGCATATCGGCGACCAGAATTTCTTCGGCTCCGAAGTGGAGCGCTTCGGCTGCGGCTTCCGCCTGAAGAAAGCCGTCTGGCCCGAGCAACTCCACCACGCGCTGGACCGCTTGCTGGCCGATCCCGTCCGCGCCCGCCGCGCCACCGAGGTTCGCCGCGACCTGATCGCCCAAAACGGCCCCGCCACCGCCGTGCGCGAACTGGAAGCCTTCGCCGCCGAGCCCCGCCCGTCGCGCCCCATATAGAACCGGTCGCCGACCGGTTTTACGGATTTTGAACCACTAATATTCACTAATCCGCACCAATCCCGGACATAAATATCCGGGCATCTGATTAGCTCTACTTTGTTAAAGTGAGCCAAAAGCGCCGGAAATTGGCCGAGGACGGCCAACTCTACACTTTCTCGAACGTGAAAAATGGCCTGTTTTGCAGTGTTGGCCGTCCCCGGCCAAAAAAGCGGTGAAGTGTATGCGCGTCCGGAACTTCTCAAACTATTTAACCAAGGAGAATTAGTGCCCATGAGTGAATATTAGTGGTTAAAAAATTCCGTTAATTTCAGCTGTTTAAAACGCGTATCCCGTTGGCCATGAAAGTATAGGGATCTAAGCGCGAGATTAGCGCTTCATGCGCCTGTAGGCGCGCGGGAGAGTTTCCTCCGCCACCAGAAATCTTGGTGTTTTTCGTGGCCAGGTTTGGAATGCATGCACACGCACGCCTCTCCACCCCGTCGGCCTTCGTCTCCGCCCTTGCCTTGGTGGTTTCCCCGCCTCCCGCTACACGCCCTTACCGTCGTGTCTTCGCCCGAAATTTTAAACCCCGAGTCGCTCCTCGCCCGCATCCGTCGCGAGGGTGTGCGCCGCACCGCGCAGGCACTGCGCAAACCGCCCCTCCCCTCCGCCTTGCTCCAGGCCTTGGCCGACCTGCCTGCCGCCGACGCCCCCGAGGCGCGCGCCTTTGTCGCCGCCTATCCGCTCTCGCCCAGCCATCTGCTCGAAAGCCTCGCCGCCCAAGCGCCCGACCTCGAAGTGCTCGGTTTGCTCGCCACCAATCCCCGCACGCCCCCGCATCTCCTGATCGAGTTCTCCGCCCACCCCGCCGCCTCCGTGCGCGCCCAGACCGCGCTCCATCCGCAGCTGCCGCCGCGCGAGCTGCTCACCCTGGCCGACGATCCCGAACCCGCCGTGCGCCGCGCGCTGGCCCAAAACTCCGCCCTGCGCCTGCCCCAACAGGCCATGCTCGCCGCCGATGCCAACACGACGGTGCGCGCCGCCCTGGCCGATCAACCCGGTCTGGCCACCCCCGCCGCGCTCGTGCTCGCCATCGACGAAAGCGCGCCCGTGCGCCTGCACACCGTCGCCACCGCCCCGGCCGACGACGATACCCTGCTCGGCTGGGCCGCCAGCGACGAAGAGGACATCCAACTCGCCCTGCTGCGCCGCCGCACCCTGCCTGAAGCCGCCGAGCGCCTGCTTGTCCAATCCACCCATGCCTCGGTGCGGCGCGCCGTGCGGGAGCAAGTCGAACTCGATACCACGGATCTGCTGTTTCTCGCCACCAGCGGAGATCCCGAAGAACGCCGGTGGCTCGCCGCCCGCCCCGCCCTGCCCCGCCCCTTGCAACGCGTGCTCGCCCAGGATACCGACCCCGCAGTGCGCGCCGCGCTCGCCGCCAATCCCGCCATCGTGCCCGCCATCGCCGCCTACTTCGTGGATCTCGCGGACGAACCCGCCTGCCTCGCGCTCGCCACCAATCCGGCGGCCGGCGAAGAACTCATCCAAGGCGTGGCCGCGACCCGTCGTCCCGCCGTTCTCGCCGCCCTCGCCTATCGCGAAAACCTCGATCCTGCGCTCGCGGCCCTCCTGGTCGCCCGCAGCCCGGTTTTCCGCCGACACTGGGCGGTGCAGGACCGCCCGCTCTCGGGCCTCGACGCCGACATCGCCCGCTCCCTTGCCGCCGACCCCATGCCGGGCATCCGCGCCCTCGCCGTACGCGGCCACCACTGGCGCCGCGCCGACCTCTACGACTTCGTCCGCGACCCCGTGGCGCGGGTGCGACTCGCCGCCGTGCAACACCCCAACGCACCCGACGAACTCCTGGCCGATGCCCTCGCCGATTCCGCCCCGGAAGTCGCCGCCGCCGCCCTCGCCGCCCAAACCAGCCGGACCGCCGCCCTCGCGAAAAAATCGCCCCGCGACCTCAGCCTCATGCCGCCCGTCAAGACACCGACCGGCGCAACGGCTGGGACCCTTGAACGCGACACCGGCTTGCTGACCAAACTCACCCGGCTCTTCCGCTAAGCGGAGCGTTGCTACCGGCTCTGCAGGCTGAATTTGTTCAGCCCGGCCTTGCGGCAGGAATCCATCACGAAGGCCAGGGTTTTGAGCGGGGTGGTCTCGTCCGCCCGAATCAAAACCGGAACGTCCTTGTTCAAATTACGAATCTGTTCGAGCAGGCCCTCCAGCTCCTTTTCGACGATGCGACGCGGCGCGCTTGAATCCGTGGCAAAGGTCAGCTCGCCCTCCTTGCCTATGCCCAGAATCACCGTGCCCTCGAACGCGTTTTTGCCCGCCGTATCGACCCGGGGCAGCGTGATATTGAGCGTGCCGGGCGACCGGAACTGCATCGTCACGAAGGCGAAAAAAACCAGCATCACGAGCACGTCGATCAACGGCACGAGGTTCAGCTCGGGACGGCGGCGACGGCGGATTTGAAGACCGGACATGGCGGGTGGGCGGGGGATCAGGCTTGCGGTTTTCCCGCCAGCAAACGGGCGAGCAACACATCGAGCTGGGCGGCGAACTTATCCACCCGGCGTTGCAAGACCCCGCCGCCGATCAACGCCGGCAACGCGATGCACAGACCGATCACCGTGGCGGACAAGGCCAGCGACACGCCGCTGGTAAACTTGGCCGGATCCGGCAACCCGGTCTGCCCGCTGATGCTGGAAAACACCCGGATCAAGGACCACACCGTGCCCGTCAGTCCGATCAGCGGCCCGCCCGCGTAGATCACTTCCAAATAAGGCAACCCCTGCTCCATCCGCGAAACCTCCAAGCGGGCAAAGGCGCGCACGCCTTCCGGGTCACCGGGATGGGCCTGCGCGAAACGCACGATGCGTCCCAGCACCGAATGCGCGCCCCCCGAAACCGGCTGCCCGGCCACGATGGCATCCGCCAGATCGTCCGGAATAATCGCGCTCCGGCGCAAGGCCCAGGCGCGTTCAAACACGATGTAAACCAACACGAGCGAACACAGCGCCAGTGGGTAGATGAGGATGTCGGCTCCCTTGAGCAGATCGATTAGAGCAAGTGGCATGGATGAAATAGGAGGAAAAGGGTTAACACGCTGACACCCCTTACTGACCAAGGTTCAACGAAAAGAACCCACGAGGGGAGCTTTCACGGCGCGCGTCAATCCAACCGCGCGCCGCCAATCGCCAGCGCCAGCACCACACCATAAAGCGCGAGCCACTTCCCGGTCTGGCCGAGCAGATTAATACAATCCTGCGGCGTGCTCGCCGCGCGAAGGCGGCGCGACTGCCGCCAACCCACCCCGGCGGCCAGCGCGGCCACCGCCACCGCCGGCCAAAGCGCCGCCGCACCCAGCACGACCAACACCAGCGGCGTGCACACCGCCAGCCCGTGCGCCACCGCGAATTGCCACCGCGCGTAAACCCGCCCCCAGCGCACCAGCAGGGTGCGTTTGTTCGCCTTTCGGTCGGTCTCCACGTCGCGGTAATTGTTCGCCACCAGGATATTCGTGGCCAGCGCCCCCACCCCGACACTCGCGACCAGCGCCGCCAGCGACAGCCGCCCGGTCTGCACGAAGGCGGTCGCCACCACCGCCACCAGCCCGAAAAAGATAAAAACAAACACGTCTCCCAGCCCGTGGTAAGCCAGCGGATACGGCCCGCCGGTGTAGGCCACCGCGCATGCGATACTCGCCACCCCGACCAACAACAAAGGCCAGCCGCCGTAAACCAGCAGGGTCAACCCCACCAGAAA
This sequence comes from Verrucomicrobiota bacterium, assembly GCA_026398135.1. Taxonomy (GTDB): domain Bacteria; phylum Verrucomicrobiota; class Verrucomicrobiia; order Opitutales; family Opitutaceae; genus IMCC26134_A. Next base: position 17,303 of record JAPLTN010000101.1, on the reverse strand, counting down.
CGCCGCCGCCAAGACCCCGATCATCGCCCGCCGCATCGTCGCCGGCGCCACCAGGCCGCTCGCCACCGCGCGCCTCGGCCCCACCCGCTCTTGGGTGTCGGCGCCTTTCAGCGCATCATAGTAGTCGTTGGCGAAATTGGTGCCGACCTGCACCAGCAGCGCAAACGCCAGACACGCGCCCGCCGCGCCCGGCACGAAAGCCCCTTCCCGCCAAGCCACGGCGGTGCCGACCAATACCGGCGCGCACGCCGCCGAAAGGGTGCGCGGCCGGGTCGCTTCCAGCCAGATTTGCCAACTCGCTACGCCGGACCCAGCCATGGGAAACCCGGCCTCAGCCACGGGGGATGACCTTCATCTTCTTGTCAAAAGTCGCGGCCAGTCGGCGCTGGGTGAGTATGGCGGTCAGCACCGGCAGCCACGTGAGCGCGCCGACCACCAGCGCCAAATCCATGTCCGAATCCGGCAATAACAAAGCCAGGCAAACCGCGAGCCCGCCTTGCACGAACAGAACCGCGCTCGAGTTGGGGAGCACCGGCGAAAACGCCCAGGTTCCCACCATCGCCAGCAAACCGGCCAAGGGTCCGATCAAACCAATGGCCATTCCTTGCAGGAAAAAAATCGGGGCGAACAAACTCAAACGCCCCTCCAGCCGGATCATTTGAATGCCGACGCCGACCAGCAGCATGCCCACGCTGCTGTAGAGCACCGCGCCCTTGCTTTCCGTCGTGCCCAGCAACTCTTGCAGGGTGTAAACCACCGTGACCGCCCCGATCGCGCCGCGCGCCAGATCGATCCAGTTGCGCGGCTTGGCGGCCTCGGCCAGCGGTTTCACCGAGTTATCGTAAATGTCCCGCTCCACCTTGCTTTGGTTGTATTTGCGGGGCGGCTTGGGCGTTAAACGCGCGCCCAGCCGGAGCCAGCCCCGGGGAAACCAGAGCAGGATGGCCGCTACGAACAGGCAGATGATCGCGTAAATATTCACGGTATGAAATGGGAGGACGTGCTTATGCTGGCCTCACTCCGCCAGTGTAAAGCATGCTCCGCATCGCCTTCACTTGGGTACGGCCTTCGACTGCGTGGATCCGCCTTACAAAAGTTGCAAAAACTCAGCCGGGGTCGGGGCCGTCACGGAAAACTTCACCACCCGGCCGGCGTGTTCGTAGTCGAAGCGCGTCTGGTGCGAATGCAGGCAAAGGCGCTTGATGCCGGTCGCCTTGGCCAGGGCGCGGTTCGCTCCGAAATCGCCGTAGGTCGCGTCGCCCACGATGGGCAGCTTATGGTGCGCGCACTGCACCCGCAGTTGATGGCTGCGCCCGGTGCGCGGCACGAGTTCGATCAAGGCCACCGGTCCGGCCCCCTCGCGGCGTTGCCGGAGCACGCGCACATGCGACTCGCTGGGGATGCCTTCGCCGGCCCTGGCCCGCACCTGCCCGCCGCGTTTCTCGATCACCAGACGGTCCTTCCACACCGCCGTGGCGTTGGAGGGTTTGCCGAAGACCAGCGCGTGGTAGGTTTTTTCGATGTGTTTCTCGCGGAAAAGCGCGCGAATGCGCAGCGCCAGCGCCTCGTCGAGCGAAGCCAGAATCACGCCCGAGGTGTGCGAATCGAGCCGGTTCAACAACCAGAGCTTGCGCACTTTGCCGCTGGCATCGGTCCAGGTGAAGCACTCGCCCGTGATGGTGTAGTCGCAGGTCAGGAGCGCGCGGGGCTGCTCGCTTTTCATGTTCGGGTGCGAAAGTACGCCGGCCGGTTTGTCGAACGCGACCAAACCTCCCGGCGCCTGCGTCAATACGCGCACATCGTTGCCCAGCGGGAATTCAGTCTCGGTTTCGGTCGTCATTGATAAAAGAAAGTAAAGCCCAGCTCCTGCTCGGCTCCGAGCGCGGCGCGCATGTCGTCGGACCAATCACCGTAGGGCGCGCGCTCGCTGATCGCGCTCACGCACAGCCGCTGGGCCAGCTCGCCGCCGCCGCCGCTCACGCTCACGATTTCCGAGATTTCGCCCTTGGCGTTGAGCTTGAAAACCACCCGCACCAGCGAACCCGAAACCGGGTAGTAGGCGCTGCGCATAATCAGGCGCTCCCACTGGCCCTGCACTGCGTCGATCAGGCGCTGGAGATACTCGCCGTAGGAGCTCCACTTCGCGTTATAGGAAACGCCGCCGATGTTCTTGGTGCCAAACTCGTTTTTGATCGTGGGCGTGTTGCGTGCATTGATCGTCGCGGCGGTCAACTGAGGCCGTTCCTGCGGCGTGTTGCGGTCAATCGCCGGCGTGCCGGCAAAGTAGCCGCCCGTCGCCGCGCGCGCCTCGGCCGTGCCGCGCCTCGGCTCAGCGCCGCTTTCGGCCCCGGGCACTTTGGGCAAAGCCGTCACCGTCGTGCCCGTCGCGCCGTCCGTCTCGCCCAGCAGTTGTTCGCCGCCGCCCAGTCCGTTGATGGCCTGCGCCGGAACCTGCTCGGCCGGTGGCGACTCGCGCTCGGGCAGGATCGAGGGCGGCGTGGGCGGCGCAAAAGCCTGGGCCAACTGCTCCGCCAGCGAGGGCTTGGGTGTTTCCTGCAATTGCCCGCTCACCAGCGCGGTGGCACCCGCCTCGCCCGTGCCCTCGGCCGCCGGCGTGTCGCTCGCGCCGTCCGGCGTGGGCACGGGTTGCGCGACCTGCTGGTTTTGTGCGCCCACAAAAGGCGTTTTGTCCGGCACATTCTCGGGCGCGGACGGGTTCACTTCCACGAACTGCGGCGGTACAAACACCGGACGCGGCGGGTTGAAAAGCTCGGGCGCCAGCTCGATTTCGAAATTACGCGTCACCTCGGGCGGTGCCGACACCCGATCCACCTCCAGCACATCCTCGGGCAGGGTCAGGAGCAAAACCAACAACAGGGCGTGCGCCGCCACCGTGCCGATCAGCCCGACCCGGCGCTCCGGCCTCGGCTCGTCCAGCGCATGCGTCCGGCGCACGGGCGGGGCGGGGGGCGCGGAAGCTGGGTGGAGAGTAGGCATCGGAGGAGTTACGCGGAGGCGCAGTCAGGGTAGGACTCGGTGCCGGGTCAAAAGTTCTCTCACCTCATCTTGGGGCAGGCCGATGATGTTGCTCAGCGAACCGCGCTGCTCCGCCACCAGCAACGCCGCGTGCTCCTGAATCGCGTAGGCCCCGGCCTTGTCCAGCACATGCACCCGCGCCAGATACTCCTCGATCACCGCATCGCTCAGCGGGTGAAACACCACCTCGCTCGCCACTCCAAAATCCTCACGCACGCCATCCGCCGCATGGCGCAAAGCCACTCCCGTAAACACGGTGTGCGACCGGCCCGACAAGCGCCGCAACATCGCCCGCGCGGCCGCCAGATCTGCCGGTTTGTTCAAAGCCCGCCCATCGACAAAAACCGTCGTGTCCGCCCCCAGCACCCAGGCGGCAGGGTTACGTTGCGCCACCCAGTCCGCCTTCAGCGCGGCGTTGCGCGCGACCATCACGCGCGGATCGAGCAGCGGATCCTCGTGCTCGACCACGTCCGCCACCACCACATCAAACCGCACTCCCAGCGCCGCCAGCAATTCGCGACGGCGGGGCGAAGCGGAAGCCAGGATGAAAGGAGAAACAACGGGCATGATTCCGCGAGGCTTGCGAGTTGTCAGACGCAGGACGAGACCCAACCTTGCCCTCTTTAACTTCCCGTCCTCCCCGCTCCCTGCTCCACGCTCCCATGCGCATCGGCCTAGCCCAGATCAATCCCACCGTCGGCGACCTCGCCGGCAACCTCCGCCGCCTGCTCGCCGCCTACCGCGAACTGGTCGCCGCCGGGGCCGAACTCGTGGTCACGCCCGAACTCGCTGTTTGCGGCTATCCCCCGCGCGACTTGTTGCTGCGCACCCGCTTCGTCACCGACGTGGAAAACGTCACCGCCGAGCTCGCCGCCGCCACCACCGACATCCCTCTGCTCGTCGGCACCGTGATCGCCAACCCCGGCACCACCGGACGCCGCGCCTTCAACGCCGCCGCGTTTTGCCACCACGGGCGCATCCAGCAAATCGCCAAAAAATGCCTGCTCCCCACCTACGACGTCTTTGACGAAGACCGCTACTTCGAACCCGCCGACGCCCCCACCGTGATCACCTGGGCCGGCCACCGCATCGGCATTACCATCTGCGAAGACATCTGGGCCAACCAATCTCCCGGCGACCAGCGCCTGCACCGCTTCGATCCCGTCGCCCAGCTCAAGGACGAAGGCGTTGACCTCATCATCAACCTTTCGGCCAGCCCCTGGTATGCCGGAAAATCCGGGGTGCGCGAACGCCTCGTGCTCGACCTCGCCACCGAAACCGGCGTGCCCGTGGTTTATTGCAACGCCATCGGCGGCAACGACGAACTCATCTTCGACGGCCGCTCCCTCGTCGCCGCCCCCGGCGGCCGCTTGCTCGCCACCCTGCCTGCCTTCGCCGAAGCCTGCCTCGTCGTCGAAATTCCACTCCGCGCGCCCTGCTCCACCGCCCACGCTCCCGCCTCCGACCTACTCGCTACTCGCTACTCGCTACCCGCTGCTTCCGCCCAACTCGCCGACATCCACGCCGCCCTCGTGCTCGGCCTGCGCGACTACGCGCACAAAAGCGGTTTCACCCGCGCCCTCGTCGCCCTCTCCGGCGGCATCGACTCCGCCCTGGTGGCCGAACTCGCCGTCGCCGCCCTCGGCGCGGAAAACGTCATAGGCGTCTCCCTGCCCTCCGCCATTTCCTCGCAACACTCCCGCGACGACGCCCGCATCCTCGCCGCCAACCTCGGCATCCGCTTCGAGACCATCGCGATTGCCGAAACCGTGGCCGCCGCCGAGACCGCGCTCGGCCCCGTCTTCGCCGGACGCGCCCCCGACGTCACCGAGGAAAACCTCCAGGCCCGCACCCGTGGCGTGATCATGATGGCCCTCTCCAATAAATTCGGCGCGCTGCTCCTCACCACCGGCAACAAGAGCGAAATCGCGGTCGGTTACTGCACCCTCTATGGCGACATGTGCGGCGGCCTCGCCGTGATCAGCGACCTCTTCAAAACCCAGGTTTACGCCCTCTGCCGCTGGATCAACCGCGAGCGAGAAATCATCCCGGTAAACACCATCGAAAAACCACCCAGTGCCGAACTCCGCCCCGGCCAGGTGGACCAGGACAGCCTCCCGCCCTACGACGAACTCGACGCCCTGCTCACCGGCTACGTCGAGGAAGGCCTGAGCCGCGACGAACTCACCGCCCGGGGATTCGCGCCCGCCGTCGTCCGCGACATCTGCCGCAAAGTGGACCTCAACGAATACAAACGAAAACAAGCCGCCCCCGGCCTGAAAATCACCCCCCTCGCCTTCGGCGTCGGCCGCCGCATCCCCATCGTCCAAAAATACGTCGGCTGAGTTTTAAAACCGCTAAATTTCGCTAAAACTCGCTAAATCAAACCCTCCGGGAAAAGCACCCATTCGCGCATCATAACAATTAAACCCCTATGCCAACCAACGCTGACCAACCTTTTGCTCAACTAGGCTATGATATCATCGGTGCCGCTATGTTTGTTTATAACGACCTCGGCGGCGGACTCTCGGAAGAAATCTATCAAGAGAGTTTTGAAATCGAACTGGCTGAACGCGGGTTCCGCTTTGAAGCCCAGCCCGAGCTTCTTGTTTTATTTAAAGGCCGTCCGCTTAAGAAACGACTGCGGCCTGATTTGATGATCGAATCCGAAGTCGTCGTCGAACTGAAGGCAGTTTCCGCCTTGTGCGAAGAACATCGCGCGCAGCTCCTTAACTACCTGCGTGTTACCCAGAAAAAAGTCGGTTACCTGATCAACTTCGCCGCCTTCCCCACCATCGAATGGCAGCGCCTCGTAAACACCCGTCTGCCGAAAGTTTGATTTAGCGTCCTTTAGCGAAATTTAGCGGTTCCACTTTTCCGTATGCCCTCCTCCCCCTCCTCCGAGAATCTCTTCGCCCGCGCCCAAAAGCTCATCCCCGGCGGGGTCAATTCCCCCGTCCGCGCCTTCCGCTCGGTCGGCGGCGCGCCGTTCTTCACCCGCTCTGCCCAGGGCGCCACCCTCACCACCGCCGACGGCCGCGAGCTCATCGACTTCGTCTGCACCTGGGGTCCCGCCATCCACGGGCACAACCACCCGGTCATCCGCGCCGCCATCGCCGACGCCCTAGAACGCGGCACCTCCTTCGGTACGCCCAATCCCTACGAGGTGGAAATGGCCGAGCTCATCGTCACCTTTTTCCCCTCCATCCAAAAGGTCCGCCTCTGCTCCAGCGGCACCGAGGCCACCATGTCGGCCATCCGCCTCGCCCGCGGCTTCACCGGTCGGGACAAAATCATCAAATTCGCCGGCTGCTACCATGGCCACTCCGACTCTCTCCTGATCAAGGCCGGCTCCGGCGCCCTCACCCACGGCCACCCCGACAGCGCCGGCATCCCCGCCTCCTTCGCCCGCGAGACCATCGTCCTCCCCTACAACGACCCCGCCGCCCTTGACGCCGCCCTCGCCGCCTTCCCCGGCCAGATCGCCGCCGTCATCCTTGAACCCTATATCGGCAACGTGGGCTTCATCCGCGCCGAGCCCGGCTACCTGCAACATGTGCGCGCCTCCACCGCCCGCGAGGGCACTGTCCTGATCTTCGACGAGGTCATGACCGGTTTCCGCCTCGCCCGGGGCGGCGTGCAAGAACTAGAAAACATCGTGCCCGATCTCACCTGCCTGGGCAAAATCATCGGCGGCGGTCTGCCCGTCGGGGCCTTCGGCGGTCGCGCCGAAATCATGGATAAACTCGCCCCGCTCGGTCCCGTTTACCAGGCCGGCACGCTCTCCGGCAACCCCCTCGCCATGGCTGCCGGCATCGCCCAGCTGCGCCTGCTCGACGAGCTCCAGCCCTACGCCCGTCTCGACGCCCTCGGCCGCCAGGTCTGCGCCGCCGCCCTCGCCGCCGCCCGCACCAAGGGCATCGCCCTCCAGGCCCCGCAATGCGGCTCCATGTTCAGCCTTTTCTTCACCCCCGAGCCGGTACTCGACATGCCCACCGCCCTCGCCTCTGACGCCAAGCTCTTCGCCCGCTTCTTCCACGCCTGCCTCGAACGCGGCGTTTATCTGCCGCCCAGCGCCTACGAGGCCTGGTTCCTCAGCACCGCGCACGAGGGAGCCGCCGTCGACCGCGCCTGCGAAGTCATCACTGAAGCCATCGCCGGCCTGTAAACGCCCACCCCGCCCTAGCCCATGGCCGCCGTGCGCATCATCCAGGTGAAGGTAAAGCCCAACGCCCGCGAAAGCACCCTCACCGAAGCGCCGGCCGGCCAGCCGTGGCTGGCCAAGTTAAAATCCCCTCCGGTCGATGGCCGGGCCAACGAGGAATTGATCGCCCTCGTGGCCGAACACCTCGGACGCCGCAAAGCCGACGTCACCCTCAAATCCGGCGCTTCCGGCCGGATCAAGCTGGTGCTGGTGGCGAATTGAGACGTTTTCGCCCGCGCCACACGGCGTTCCGTTACGGTTCCAGAAACACCCGAATTCGCACTCGACGCGCCCCGACCCGCCCCGGTTAATCCGCGCCACCATGGCCTGCACCGTATTTACCATCGCGAATCAAAAGGGCGGCGTCGGCAAGACCACCACCGCCGTCAATCTAGCCGCCGGCCTTGCCGAGAAGAAAATCCCCACCCTGCTGGTGGACCTCGATCCCCAGGCCAACGCCACTTCCGCCATTGGCATCGAGAAGCAGGAAGGCCGCTCGCTCTACGGCCCCTTGCGCGGCGAAGGCACCGCCCTGGAGATGATCACCCCGACCAGCATCGAACGCCTCTCCCTCATCCCCAGCGAAGAAGACCTCGGCGCGCTCGAAATCGAACTGGCCGGCACCGAAAACTACCTCGGCCGCCTGCGCTCCGTGCTCAAGCCCGTCCGCGACTCCGGCCGCTTCCGCGCCATCGTCATCGATTGCCCGCCCTCCATGGGCATGCTCTCGATGAACAGCCTCAGCGCCGCCGACCACCTGCTCATCGCCCTGCAATGCGAATACATGGCGCTCGAAGGCCTCGGCCAGATCCTGCGCAACCTCGACCGCATCAAAAACGCCGTCAACGCCCAGCTCACCCTCGGCGGCGTGGTCATGACCATGTTCGACATGCGCACCAACCTCTCCCGCCAGGTCGTGGAAGAGGTGAAAAAACACCTGCCCGACCGGATTTTCAAAACCGTCATCCCCCGCACCGTGCGCCTGAGCGAGGCCCCCAGCTTCGGCAAAACCATCTTCGACTACGACAACACCTCCCCCGGCAGCTCCGCCTACCGCGCCCTCGCCAAAGAAGTGATCGAACGCTTCGACCTCGCGAAGAAGTAAGGCCACTTCGGCTCTCTGCTTCGGTCCTCCCCGCTCCTCGCTCCCGGCTCCCCGCTCCTCCGTGTCCGCCATTGCCAAATACCGCCAGGTTTTCCTTACCGGTCTCCAGACCAATCTGGTTTACCGCTGGAACTTCGCCATTCGCGCCGCCTTCTCGCTGCTCCACCTCGTTTACGTGTTCACCCTCTGGGGCGCGGCCTACGCGGGCAAGGCCGAGATCGGCGGCTTCGCGCTTGGGGCCACGCTCACCTACTTCACCCTGCTGCTCGTGCTGCAGTTTTTCCTCAGCGCGGCAAACGACGACTACGAAATCTCCGAGGAGATTCGCAACGGCCTGATCAACCAATTCCTGACCAAGCCGATCAACTACCTCGGCTACCGCCTCAGCCTCTTTTTTTCCGCCCGGCTCGTGGCCGGCTCGCTCGCGCTCCTGCCCGTGCTCGCCGCCCTGCCCTTGCTCGGAAAGTATCTGGTCTTCCCCGGTACCGAACACCTGCCGCTCTACCTCGTCGCCATTCCCGCTCTGCTGCTCGCCGCCTTCATCCAGTTCATCATCGCTTACTGCTTCGGCCTGCTGACCTTTTGGTTTTTGGAAATCCAGTCCTTCATCATCCTCTCCCTCGCGGTCGAATCCGTGCTCGGCGGGCAAATCTTCCCCTTGGATCTGATGCCCGGCTGGCTCTACGAACTCTCCCGCTGGCTGCCTTACTACTACCAGATGTATTTTCCCGCCGCGCTCCTCACCGGCCGCATCACCGACCTCGGGTTTGCCCTGCAAGGCCTCGTCATCCAGACAGGTTGGGCCATCGCCCTCCTTTTCCTCGCCCAAGCCCTCTGGAAACGCGGCCTCCGCCGCCACACCGCCGTCGGCGGCTAAGCCCCCGCTCCCAGCTCCAAACTCCCTGTTCCAAGCCATGCCCGCCACCTTCGCCCGCTACGCCCGCATCTGGCTCGCCAGCATCCGCTATTCGCTGGTGCGGGCAATGATGTTTCGCGGCGATTTTCTCATGTGGGCCCTGGTCGAGTTTTTCTGGATGAGCGTCAACGTGCTCCTCGTCGGCATCATCTACGAACACACCGACAGCATCGCCGGCTGGTCGAAATACGAGATGCTCCTCCTCGTCGGCAGCACCCTGCTGGTGCAGCGCCTGCTCATGGCGTTTTTCTGGAGCAACCTTTTCGAGCTCGGCCGCAATGTGCGCAGCGGCCACTTCGACTTCTTCCTCGCCCAGCCCGGCGCGCCGCTGTTCATGATTTCCACCCGCAAGTTCGACCTCGACGGCCTGGTCAACGTGCCCGTCGCCCTCGCCGTGGTGCTCTACGCCGCTCATCAACTGCAACTGCACCCCGGCCCGGGCCAGATCGCCGCCTACGTGCTCTTCATTGCCTGCGGACTCGCCCTGCACTTCGCCACCCTGCTCACCATCATCTCCCTCGTCTTCTGGCTGCAAAGCGCCAAGGGCATCGAGATCGGCTACTTCAGCCTCACCGAGTTCTCCCGCCTGCCCCGCGAATCGCTGCGCGGCATCACCGCCGTCATCTTTGTGTACGCCCTGCCGGTCGTGATCGTGAGCAACGTCCCGGCCCGCGTGCTCATCCACGGCTTCGAGCCGGTTTACGCCGCCTGGTTGCTCGCCGCCACCGTGTTCTGGGTCGCGGTTGCCCTGACCGTTTTCCACGCCGGGCTGCGCCGTTACGCCAGCGCCTCCTCATGAACCCCGCCGCCCTCGCCGCCGTTCAATCCCGCCTCGGCCACGAGTTCACCCGCCCCGAGCTCCTGATCGAAGCGCTCACCCACCCGAGTTTTCTCAACGAAAACCCCGGCGCCGGCCCGCACAACCAGCGCCTCGAATTCCTCGGCGACGCCGTCCTGCAACTCATCCTGACCACCGAGCTGTTCACCCGCTTCCCCGCCGACGCCGAGGGCGAGCTTTCCCGCCGCCGCGCCATCCTGGCCAACGGCCGCTGCCTCGCCGCCCTCGCCCGCGAACTCGGCCTCGACCAGGCCCTGCGCCTCGGCGGCAGCGAAAACACCCCCGAAGGTCGCGACCGTTCCTCCAATCTGGAAGACGCCTTCGAGGCCGTGCTCGGCGCGCTCCTGCTCGACTCCGGCATGGAAACCACCCGCGCCCGCGTGCTCGCCCTATACGGTTCCTTCGATGCCCGCCTCGCCGCCCGCCTCGGCGCCGACAACCCCAAAGGCCGCCTCCAGGAACACGTGCAACCCCAATACGGAACCGCCTGCCTGCGCTACGAAACCGTGCAATCCGGCGGCGCCGACCACGCCAAGGAATACACCTCGCGCGTTTACCTCGCCGACCGCCTGCTCGGGGAAGGCCGGGGCAGCGCCAAGAAACTCGCCGAAGAAGCCGCCGCGCGCGTTGCGCTGGAAACCCTGCCCCGATAACCTGCGGCAGTAACGGCCCGCGCGGGGGGGCGGGTGAGCGTTCCAGAAAAATCCTTTTCCTTTAAAAAACTCCCGCTGCGCAGGGCTGCTGCCTTCCAGCAGCAGCCCTGCCAAACTCTACTGGGACACGGTTGGCATGGCCGCCACCGATTGGATGAACTGCGTGTCGCAGCTGCTGCCGCGATACTGCCGACGGAATGCGCGCACCACATCGAAACCCATGGCATTGACTCCTTTTTCGATGTGCGCCGGGTAAGGCGAATGCGGACCGTGTACGCGATAACCGTCGCAACACGAAGTGTACAGGCGGATCTCCAGCGACTCCTGCGCTCCCGCCGTAAAGACGTGGTAGGGCCACCAGAAACACTCGCTCGGCTTCAGTCCCAAGGGATGCAGTTCGCAGAGATTCCGCTCGTCGAGGAATTGGCAGCGATCCTTTTGATCGTAGAGTAGAAAAGAGCCGTGGTCGCTCACGCGTTTTTCAAATTCCGCAGCCGCGGCCGATCCGAGCATTTGCGCGTGCGCGTGCATGCGCTCGTATTCAACTCGCGGCAAAAAGAGCTGGCCCTTCTTGCAGCATGCCGCCTGGCAACTTTGGCACGCATGCGCGAGCTGATCGTTTAATTCCTCCGTGGTCATCACTGTTGAGGCTGTGCGTTAGCTGATCTAAAACGTAATTCGTTCAATAAGAGTGCCCTAGGGATAAAACCGATACCGTGAGCTCAAGATTCGGGTGGAGTCAAAGGTTGGTGTGCCCCGGAAATCGACCGCCAAACCGCCGCAATGCTCATCGCCCTTCATGGTTTCGTTTGCTGAGCGGCTTGGGAGAGGCTGGCGCAGGGCAGCGAGATGGTGAAGACGGTGCCCGAGTCAGGGCCGGGGCACACGGTGAGGGTGCCGCCGAAGTGGCGATTGATGCGCGCGACCAAGGCCAGGCCGATGCCGATGCCGTCCTGACGTCGGGTCAGGCTGTCGTCGCCGAGCTTAAACAACGCGGTGAACTCGTCGATCTCGTCGCTGGCCAGGCCCATCCCGGTATCCTCCACCTTGATAACGAACCGTTCCGCTGCGGGGTCGTGGGCGAGGGTCACACGGACGGTGCCCTCGGGAGTGAATTTGATGGCGTTTTCGAGCAGGTTATCGAGCAGGGCCGCGATCAAATCGGCACGTGCGACCATGAAGAGTTCCATGGGCGCTTCCAGCGTGATGAGTAAGTTAAGTCTTTTAGCCTCGGCGTCAGGGATGTGGGATTCGAAGCAGCTCAGGAGGACCGGGACGGGTTGAAGGCGGGATAGCTTGAGTGGCGTGTCAGCTTCAAGCTGGAGGTAGAGCAGGATGCGGGTGAAGAGCCGGTTGAGACGGGCGCCCGAATCATGGATGACCTGGCCCAACTGTTTGGTCTCGGGATGGGAAGAGCCTGCAAGGATGCTGGCGGCGCCCTGGATGCCGTTGAGGGGGGTGTTTAGCTCGTGGCTGACACTGCGCAGGAAGGCGTGTTTGGCGCGGTCGGCGGCCTGGGCGGCGCGCAGGGCGACGGCAAGTTCTTCGGTGGTGCGGGCGAGCTGGGCGGTGCGGGCGGCTACGCGAGACTCAAGGTCGCGGATGAGGGCTTGGTTTTCCAAGGCGAGCTCCCATTTGCGGCAGAGGGCGTGGGCGATCTGCAGGACCTCGATGGCGTCGAAGGGTTTTTTGAGCAGCAAAACGCTGTCGCTATCGGGGAAGGCGGCGGCGAGGTCGGCCCAGGTGTAGTCGGCGTAGGCGGTGCAGAGGAGTATCTGCAAGTCGGGGTATTCGGCGCGCAGGCGCAGGGCGGTCTGAACGCCGTCGATACCGGGGGGCATGCGGATGTCGAGGATGGCGAGCGCGAAAGGGGTGCCGGCGGCCTGGGCGGTGGCGATAGCGGAAAGGGCTTCCTCGCCCTGGAAAACGAAGGTGAGTTCGAAGACGGGGCTGACGGACGCGGGCAAGTCGGTGGCGGTGGCGCCAAGGAATTCCTCGGCGCCGGGGAACGAAGCGGGGCAATCGCCGGGCGGGGCGAAGATGTTGCGGTAGCTCTCGTGCAGGGCCGGGGTGTCGTCGGCGATGAGTATGCGGTAGGTGGAGGAGGTCGGCATGACTACACGGAGTTGTAGATGGGCAGGGAGAGGGTAAAGGTGGCGCCTAGTCCAAGTCCGGGGCTGGAGACCTGTAACTCGCCGCCGAGAGTGCGGGCGGCGTTGGCGGAGTTGTGCAGTCCGAAGCCGTGGCCCTTGAGCTTGGTGGTGTAGCCGTAGGTAAAAATGGACACGAGTTTCTCGGGGGCGATGCCCAGACCGTTGTCGGTGATGGAGAGGGGAATGTAGCCCTGGTTTGGCGGTGCGATCTGCACGCTGATGCGCGGCTTGGCGGGGGCGTGGGTGAGGATGGATTCGTGGGCGTTGATAAGAAGGTTTAGAAGGATTTGAACCACCATGCTGCGATCGGCAAGGACAAGGGTGCTGTCGGCGGGAAACTCATCAATGGGGGTGAAGTTGCGCGAGACGGTGCGAGCGAAGGTGATGGCCTCGTGGAGGGCTTCGCAAAGCATCACAGGCTCGCTGATGCGGGAGGTGCGGGCAAGGGATTGCTGGCTGGAGACGATGCGTTTCAGGTGGGCGATGCCCGTCTGGGTGATGTCGAGCAGGCGGATGCCTTCGTCGATTTCGGTGGAGATGGAGCCGGAGAGAGTGGAGATGAATTTGCGCAGTTCGTGCCCGTTTTCATGGGCCGAGAAGATGGCTGCGGTGCGGGCAGTGGGCTGGTCGAGGAGGGTGCGCAGGTTGGCGACGGGACGGCGGCGGCAGTTGGCGAGGCGGGTGCCAAGCAAGTCGCTGGAGACATTTATGCTGGTGAGCACATTGCCGATGTTGTGGAGGACGCCGACGGCGACCTCGGCCATGCCGGCTTCGCGGGAGAGCTTGAGCATGACGTGCTGATTATCGCGCAGGGCGCTTTCGGCGGCTTCGCGTTCGAGCACCTCTTTGTTGAGGGCTTCGACCTTGTGGGCGAGTTTGTCGTCGCGGCGGGCGATCTCGGTGATCATGGCGTTAAAAGCGATGGCGAGGTCGGTGATCTCGGCGCTGCCTTCGAGTTCGGCGCGGGCGTTGTAGTCGCGTTCGTGAGTGATGCGCAACGCGGTGTTGGCGAGGCGCTGCAGGGGGTTGGCGATCTGTTTTTGGAAGCGGCGGGCGATAAAGACCGTGGCGAAAAAGGCGACGAGCAGGCCGATGCCGTAAGCGAGGATCCAAGTGATGGCGGTGCGGCGTAGTTCGCTGTCGATGGCCCCGCGCAGGACGAGGCGGCCATAGGTCTCGCCAGCGTGGACGACATCGACGGAAATCTCGGAAGGGGCGATTTCCGGGCGGCCGTCGGGCTTGTTGTTGTAGGTGGCGAAAGGGCGGTTCTGCTGGTCGTAAAGGATGGCGGAGGAGATCAGGGGGTCGTAGCGGAGGGAGGCGAGGATCTCGGTGGCGGCGGCGCTATCGTTAAAGGCGAGGGCGGCGGAGCTGGTGGTGGCGGTGATGCGGGCGGTGGCAAGGAGGGTGGCCTCGAGGCGCATCTGCACCTGACGGTAGTGGTGAAAAAAGAGGCCGCCGCCGATGGGAAGGGTGATGCCAAGGCCCAGCAGGATGACGAAGGTGAGGACCTGCCGCTTGATGGTGAATTGGCGCTGGCTCATGGGGCGGGAGCAGGCCGGGCGAGGGCGAGCAGACGGGAGTGGATGGTGAGGCCGAGGGAGCGTGCGGCGTCGGCGGCGATGTCGAAGCGCAGGTGCTGGCCGTCCTGGAATAGTTGGACGACGCCTCCGCTGCGGGTGAAGCCGGGGGCGGTGGAAAAGGTGAGCACCGGGAGGCCTTGCAAGGCTTGGAGGGCGGCAGGAATGCGCAGGGTGGCGTCGTTATAGGGACCGCCGGGGGGGGCAAGGTAGGCGACGTGACAGGCGGGGAGCTCGTCGGTGGACTTGACGTTGATGACGTGGAGGGGGTGGCCGCGCACGCGCTGGCCCTCGGTGATCTGAATAAGGGCGTCAAGGAGCTCGCGGTGGCCGGCGACGCCGATGAGGTAAGGGGCGTCCGGGGTGGCGGGGACGGTGAGGCTGGGTTTGTCCCCGGTGGCGGCGGGCCACTCGGTAAAGCGAATGAAATTGAGGATATAGGCGGCGGTGACGCTGGGTGCGTCGAGCGTGGCGGGGGCGGGGGCGCGTTGCGCCGCAGCCTCGATTTGGGTGACCACGGCAAGACCGAGGGCAAGGCACGTCTGAAGCGCACTGCGGAGGAACGTGGAGCGCAGGCGTTGCATCTTAAAAGTCGCGGGTGATGCGCAGCACGGCGGAGCGTGGAGGGGTGGAGATGCGGCTGAAGTTGGTGGCTTCGGACCACTGGGCGTTGGCGATGTTGTAGAGGGAGATGGAGGCGCTCCAGGAGCGCCAGAGGGGGGCGGCGCGGAAGGTGATGTTGGCGGTGAGGTATTCGCCGAGCTCGGAGCCGGCGAAATCGTCGCGCTCGCTTACGTATTGGAGCTCAGTGGAGGCGCGCAGCCAGTCGGAATAAACGGGGGCGGAGAAGTTGAGTTTGCCGAGCAAGTGGGGGCTGTCGGCGGCATGGGAACCGGTGCTCTCGTCGCGGGTGTTTTGCCAGGTGCCGGAGGTGCGAATGAGGATGCCGTTGGTGAGGTGGCTGCTTAGGCCGAGTTCGGTGCCGGTGGTGATGTAGTCGGTGGAGTTGGCGTAGTTGATAATGAGTCCGAGGGAACGGGTGTGGTAGAGGTGGGCGTCGGCCGACCACGTAGGGCTGAGTTGGTGTTCGGCGACGAGTTCCCAGCTACGGTTGATCTCGGGTTGGAGGTTGGGGTTGGCGGAGCTGCCGGGCTCGGTGGGGTAGCGCTCTTCGAGATTGGGCACGCGGAAGGATTCGCCATAGAGGAGTTTGAGGGTGGTGGCGCGGGTGGCGTCCCAGATCAGGCCGGTGCGGGGGGTGAATCGGTCTTCGCCGGTGCTGTAGCTATCATAGCGGCCGCCAAGCGATATGCGCAGGGGGGCAAGGAGTTGGTAATCAAATTGGGCAAAGGGGCTTACGTAGCCGGAGGAAACGTTGACCGGGAGGAGCGATTGGGAGGGGTCGTCGAGGTCCTTGCCGGTGGTTTTTAGCCGTAGATTATTCTGGATTTCGGTGCCGAGCAGGAGGCTGTGTCCGTCGGTAAAGGTTTGATGGTAGCGTAGCTCGTGATTGAGCGAAACGGAGCTGGCGGTGGGGTTGAAACGGTGAAAGCCGTAGCCCTCGGGCATGAAATGGCCGTCGTAATCGTAATAGTCGATGGAGGTCTTGGCATCGAGGGTGGCGTCGGGTTGGACATGGCCGGAGGCCCGAGCGAGCCAGTAGGCGCGGGTATCGGCGGCATGGGCACCGGGGTAGGTGTTATAAATGTTGGGCAGGACGTCCTTCTCCCGGCGTCCGTAGGCAGCCTCGGTTTCGAAGCCACGATAGGAGGCGTGGGCGTAGAGTTGTTGTTGGCGGGTGCCGTCTTCGGAGGAGGTTTTGGCGTCAGGTCGGCCAGTGGCGGTACGCCAGGAATCAGGCAGGGTGAAGCCGGACTCGCCGCGGGAGTCAGAGACCGTGGCAGAGATGAGGTATTCGACGCCTGAGGGAGTACGGTCGCCGTAGGAGACGCGGCCTTTGGTGTCGGGGGATGAGCCGAGTGCGAGGGCGGCTTGGCCACCGGCGAGGTCGCGGCCTTGTTTGGGGATAATGTTAATCGCGCCGTAGAACGCCGAGCTGCCGTAAACAGAGGAGCCGGGGCCGCGGATGATCTCGATGCGATCGATCAGATCGGGGTCGAGCAGGAAATCAGTGCCTATGGCGCCCAGTTGGTAGATTGGGTCGTTGATGCGATGGCCGTTGATGAGGACCAGGGTGCGGGAGTTGTAATCGAAGGCGCGGGTGTAGCCCCGGTTGCCAACGTATTCGTAGAATCGGTCGTTGCGGATGTGGAAGCCGGGGGCGGTGCGAAGGGCGTCGGAGAGAGTGCGCCAGCCGTAATTGCGGATATCGGCGGCGGTCAGGACGGTGACGCTGGCGGGGGCTTGGCGGATGGATTGTTCGTATTTGGAGACGCCTGAGACGGTCTCGACGGGTAACTCCATGAGTTTTTCGAGTTCCAGGCTGGCGAGCTTGTCGGCGGTTTGCGCTAATACAGAGTGGGCAGTCAGGAACGGGGCAAAAACTAAAATTAAGCGGTTGGTATGGATGCGGAGGCGGAGATAGCGGGCGGCTTGGTGCATCAGGAAAAGAATGAATTTAGGTAGGACAGTGATCCCTTTCTTGAGGTTAATTGCGCACCTGCCAGCGAGTGTCGAGAACTGCTTCGGACTTATGTGTTCGCCGGCTGCCGGCATTGGCTGGCCGAATCGCCGAGCGGAGTGATGGTGCAGGTCTACTGCGCCCTGATCGCCTCGGTGCTGATCGTGCTTTGGACCGGTCGCAAACCGACCAAGCGCCAGTGGGAAGCCCTTCAGCTTTATTGGGTCGGCTGGGCCG
>JAPLTN010000075.1 GCA_026398135.1 Verrucomicrobiota bacterium | reverse complement strand
TCGCCACAAATGTACAGTTACGATCCGGTGACAAAATAGCGCCAATCACGTTACGAACATCCGCCAACCCTTCAGCTTAATACCTGCCGAACACTACTGCGGCCTACCCCAAAAACCGGGCCCAGATATAGCGAAACGAACCGGCGAAATCCTTCGGGCGCTCGCGTATCGCTTTATTCAAGCTCTCTCGCTCAAACCAGGCGCCGTCCATGATTTCGGCCGGGTGCAACTGAAACGGTCCTTCGTGCTCCACCCGGTAAACCCAGACAAACTCCATGCCCGTTTCGCGCCTTGCTTCCAGCCGCAACCAGCGGGTCAACGCCTCCGGTCCCGGTATCACCACGCCGATCTCCTCCGCCAGCTCGCGCACGGCTGCCTGATCGTAGTCTTCGCCCGCGTCCACGTGGCCCGAACACGAGGCGCACCAGCGGCCGGGCGCAGAATCTTTCAACATCGAGCGACGCTGTAAAAACACCCGGCCCGCCTGATCGAAACACAGCACATGCACCGCCCGGTGCCGCAGTTTATGGGCGTGCACGTAGTCACGCCGCGCCTGCCCCGTGACGTGGTCATGCTCGTCCACCACGTCAAAAAGCTCGTCTGCGCGCTGCGCCAGTCCCTCAACCTTTACATTCACTTCCATGTGTGTCCTTTCGTGACCTTTAATTTCCCCGCACGCCATGCCGAAAATCGACGTCAATCAAGTAGCCGAAATCCTCAAACGCAACGACATCGACCCTGCCCTGTTACGGCAGATCGTTGAAGAGATGAACCAGGCGGTGGAACCCGAGGTGGACGAAGAGAAGCCACCCGCAGTAAAAAAACAGTTTTCCATCCTCGTCTCCGATCCCGACAACCAGCTCCCGGAAAAAGCCGAGTTCACCGGCTGGGTTTTCCAGATTCCGGAAGATGCTTCCGTGACCAGCACGACCGAACGCATCCACAAGGCCGCCTACGAATTCAACACCACCAAGAAAGGCCGCATGATGCCCGCCAAGACCCTGGCCGACGCCATCGAAAACATCCCGGCCAAGGCCTTCAAGGAGCAGCAGGTTTGGGTGAAAACCAAGGCCCCGGTCTTCGTCATCCGCACCGACAACCTCATTCCCACCGAAAAAACCGAGCGCGACACCCGCCGCGGCCGGTCCGGCTGAACACCCCCAAACGGGGGCGATTTACGCGTCCAAAACCTGCCGGATCGCCTTGGCAAAATCGGTGATTCGGTAGGGCTTGGGAATCATGCCGGAGAATCCATAAGCGCGGAAATCGCTCATTACCGGGTCGCTCGAATAGCCGCTGCTCACGATCGCCTTCACGGTGGGGTCGATCTCTTTCATCCGCCGCAGCGCTTCCAAGCCGCCCATGCCGCCCGGCACAGTCAGGTCCATGATCACCAGATCAAAACGACGCCCACTGGCCAGTGCCCCGCGGTAGGCGTTCACCGCATTCTCGCCTTCGGGAACGGTGGTCACGTCAAAGCCGATTCGTTTCAGCAAATGCGAAGCCATTTCCCGGATGGCCTCCTCGTCATCCATGAGCAGTACCCGGCCGTTCATGGGGCCGGTGCCAAAGGGATTTGCCGTCGCGGGCCTTTCCGGCGCGGCGCTTCTCGTAGCCGGGAGCCAGATTCGGAAAATCGTGCCGCGCCCGAGCTCCGACTCCAATTCGATGTAACCGCCGTGTTTTTTAACCACCGCATAGACCGTGGCCAGTCCGAGACCGCTGCCTTCTTGTTTGGTCGTAAAGTAGGGATCGAAGATTTTGCTGACATGCTCGGGCCGGATACCGCCACCCGTATCCGCCACCGACAGCCGTACCGCCGCACTGGTTAGTCCGGTGCGCACCGGCGGCGCACCGTCATTGGAAAGGTTTATCCAGATAACCCCCCCCGCGGGCATCGCTTGCACCGCATTAAGCACCAGGTTTTGCACCACTTGGCCGATCTGGCCCTTGTCCACATCGGCTGACCAGAGGTCGTTTTCGATCTCGAACTCGCACTTCACTTTCGATCCATGCAGGGAAAATTGCGCCGTCTCGCGCACCACTTCGGCCAACTGCACCGCCGAACGAATCGGATCCCCTCCCTTGGCAAAAGTGAGCAGCTGCTGCGTCAGATCCCGCGCCCGCAACAAGCCCTTCTCCGCCTCGTTTAGCCACTGCACCCCGTCCGCTTGGATTTGCGAATCCAGAGCGGCCAA
This sequence comes from Verrucomicrobiota bacterium, assembly GCA_026398135.1. GTDB lineage: Bacteria > Verrucomicrobiota > Verrucomicrobiia > Opitutales > Opitutaceae > IMCC26134_A. The sequence continues at coordinate 10,288 of JAPLTN010000075.1, read as the reverse complement.
GGTCACGTTGCCCATGATCACCGTCAGCAGATTGTTAAAGTCGTGGGCGATGCCACCCGCCAGAACACCCACCGACTCGAGCTTGGTCGCCCGTAGCATTTCCGCCTCCAACCTGGCCCGCTCAGTCACATCGCGGAGCACCAGCACCACGCCATCCGGTTGGCTGGAAACATTCCGGATGGGAGCGCAGCGCCCCTCGACCAAACGACTCACTCCCTGCCGGTGCAAAATCACGGTCGCCGTCGGCAGCTCCACCACCAGAGCATCGGAAAGCGCTCGCAAATGGGGCGAAGGCAACGCCTCGCGTGTGCGCTCGTGTTGCAACGGGCACACGTCCGAAAGCAGTCGGCCGATCGCCGATCCATCCGTCCAGCCGGTCAGCTGCTCCGCCGCATCGTTGAGATAATTAATCACCCCGTGCCGGTTCGTGGTCACCACCGCCTCCACCATCGCTCGCAACGTAACCCGGAGTCGTTCGCGCTCGGAGGCCAACTCCTCCTCCGCCACCTTGCGGGCGTTTATATCCGAGTGCGTGCCCACCAGGCGCACCGGCTTGCCCGAAGAGTCGAATTGCGCCAGCCCCCGCGCCATCACCCAGCGGTACTGCCCGTCCCGGCACAACAAACGGTATTCCACCCGGTAGCCTTCCGTCCGCTCGGTTAAATGCCGCTGCATCTCACGCACCATGGCCGCCCTGTCCTCGGGATGCACCAGGGCATCCCAAGCCTCCCGCGAGGACTCCAAATCACCCGGTGCGTAGCCGAGCATCTCGCGACTGCGCTCCGAAAGGAAAAACTGACCGCTTACGAAATCGATTTCCCAAATACCGGCGTTGATCCCGCGAACCGCCAGATGCCAGCGGTCCTCGCTGCGCTGCAAACGCTCCTGCGTGCTGCGCAGATCACTCACGTCGGTAAACACCGACATCGTTCTGGAATAATCCGGGCCGGCCCCTTCGGTCGGCACCGACCAGTGCAAAATCGCATGCACCAACTGGCCGTCCAAACGATTAAAAGTCACATTGTGCACCAACTCGGTCTTGCCCTCCCAAAGCAGCGCCAGCTCTTCGTTAAAGACCGCCGCGAAATTCGGTGCAAAAATGCCCATGTTTGCCCGCAGCGCAGCCAAATCCGCTAGGCCCCCCAGGGCCAGTGCGGTGCGATTCGCCGCAAGGATTACCAACTGCAAAAACAGCGACTTCACCACTTCAGGATTTGCCGCGAGATAGGCGCGGATATCTTTGACGCCCTCCTTGCGACGCGCGCCCAACCACGCCACTTGCGGTCGCATATCCGCGATCAAGACCGCCACCGGCGCATTCTCAAAAAGGAATTGCATGCGTGAAGCCGCCAAAGCCGATGCGCGCGCCCGACGCCGGTAATACGCCCGCAAAGCCCCGGCCGCCGCCAAGCCCACCAAGACACCCAAGCCAGCCGGGAGCGACCAACCTGCCGTCGCAACCGGAGCGCCATCCGCATGCCCCGCCCAAGCCGTGAACGGCAAAGCCGCCAGCGCGAGTGTCGCCGTGCCGACTGGCTTCCCCCGAAGACGTTTAAGCGGTTCCATACACAAAAGTGAGCAGCTAAAAACCCACCCAACGCCCCAAAAGTCGAGGGAGAATACGACTCAAGCACTAGAAGCCCGCTACGCCCTCCTCGCCACCCTTTTCCCTCACCCACCAGCGCAACTTTACGCCCCTCACCGCCAACCACGCCGAGTTGACCATTCCCGTCGGCGAAAACCTCCCCGCCAAACTCACGCCTCACGTCGTCGCCTACCACCCCCCGCCTCCGCCCTAGCTCGACACCACCCGGATTTAATAACACCCACGTCTCGATAAACCAGTTTTGCGAGACGCACGCCCGATGCCACCCGCGCGGACAGGCGGGCGCGCACTTGCCAGCCGCCGGGGAATCCACACCATTAATCCCATGAGCACCGTCATCGAAATCGAATCCGCAGTGGAAAAACTCAACCCGCAGGAGTCGCGAGCCTTTGCCGTCTGGTATGAGCAGCGCCAGTCGCTTCTAAACGCGGCCGAAGCCACCTTCCTTGCCTACGACGAGGAAGAGGGGAAGAGCGCGTGAGCCGTTTCCATCGTGGCGAAATAGTCAACGACATGAGTGAAGCTCAGCGTGAAAACGGTTTTGTGCCCAATATAGCTCCTGAATACGTGGTTTTTAAAGACGGATTTCTCGATTCACCGGAATGGGGAAGCGCATATGTAATCAACCCGTGGCAAGTTTACCATATGCATGGGGATCGCACTTTATTGGCGAAACATTATGACGGTATGAAGCGATATGTGGAATATCTAAAGAGTAAATCAACCGATCATATTGTAGCGCATGGTCTCAGCGATTGGTATGATATCCCGTGGGCGCAGACCACCCATGGCGTGACTGCAACCGCGATCTACTACCAGGATCTATTAGTGTTAAAGGACGCTGCTTCACTGCTGGGAAAAACCGAAGAAGCGCGCCAGTTCGAGGCGCAGGCGCAAGCGGTAAAAGATGCGTTTAATCGCAAATTTTTCAAGGCGGACAAAAATCAGTATGATAGGAATAGCCAAACCGCCAACGCCATGCCGCTGGTCTTGGGTCTTGTGCCGGAAGACCGGCGTGCCGCAGTATTGGCCGGGCTGGTGGAGCAGATTCGCGCCGATGGATACCGGATCAAGGCGGGCGATGTGGGGTTCCACTATCTTATGCTTGCGCTCTCTAATAGTGATAACGGAGAAGTGCTCTATAAGATGCTGGTTCGTGATGACGGTCCTGGATACGCCTTTCAAGTCAAGAATGGTGCGACAACGCTTACCGAGGCGTGGAATTCGAATCGCCAAGTGTCCCAGAATCACTGCATGTTGGGCCATATTGAAGAATGGTTTTATCGTGGCCTTGGCGGTATCAAAGTCGATCCGTCGGGACCAGGGTTCAAAAAAATTATTATCAAGCCGCAAATTGTGGGTGATTTGAAGTGGGTGAACTGCAGGTATGATTCGCTTTACGGCGAAATCATAAGCGACTGGAAACGCGATGGTCAAAAAATTACAATGAATGTTACGATTCCGCCTAACACCACGGCGACAGTGTTTGTGCCTTCAGCAGAGCATAATGCATCACTGGTAACTGAATCGGGAAAGCCCGCTTCTGCGGTGAGCTCGGTCAAATTTCTCCGTATGGAGAACAACGCCGCCGTCTATGCGGTGGGTTCGGGCGTTTATAAATTTCAGGCCAGGCTCTCGGAAATCGAATGAACCAAGAACTTAAAACATAAAGGAGTCGATATGGTAATAAAAAATAAAACGACTCCGACCTCTCGCCCGGTATGGTCGCATTGCTCAATCGGCTGAACAGCTCAAATCCCACTTGCACGCAATCACCCACAACCTTCTCACCTTTCTGCTGCAACGCCTCTCGGATGATCATGATTTAACCGAGAAAAAACTCGTTGCCGTTCACGATAAGCCCGCCGCCAAACGGACCAAAGAAGCGATTGCCGGCCATCCGTTTTTCTAATCGCCCGTCTGGCTCTGCAATTAAGCTGCCAGTTCATACTCACCCTCCGCCCAACCTTTTGTCACATCCCGGGCCTTGGATGGACGCTATAGCCCTGTTTAAATAACGATTAAATAGCTATATATAAACCGATGGGCAGACACTGATGGTGAAGGCCAAGTTTTAGACAATAGCCGAGAGGGGGGGGGGAATGGACTCATGCTTATTCCTCGGAGTCATGATGTATGAAGCTGAGGCACAAAAAGCCCGGCGCTAAAAAAACGCCGGGCTCAGAAATAACCACGCGGATTAACCCCGCTCGGAAACCGTAAACAACACTTACTTGGTGAACAAACTGTCGATGTTGTCGCTCTCCACCTCGACGTCGGCAAACAGCCAGGACGACAGGTAACGCTCGGCGCAGGATGGGATGATCACCACGATGGTCTTGCCCGCGTTTTCCTCGCGCTTGGCCAACTGCAGGGCCGCCCACACCGCCGCGCCCGACGAAATACCGAGCGGAATGCCATCCTGCGTGCTCACCTGTTTGGAGATGGGGCCGGAGTCGGCTTCCTTCACCTGGATGATCTCATCGATCACCTTGGTATTAAGCACGCTAGGAACAAAGCCCGCGCCGATGCCCTGCAACTTGTGCGGACCAGGCTGACCGCCCGAAAGCACGGGCGAACCGGCCGGCTCGATCGCCACGATCTTCACGCCCGGGTTCTTGGCCTTCAACACTTCGCCCACCCCGGTAATGGTGCCGCCCGTGCCGACGCCGGAAACAAGGAAGTCCACCTTGCCATCGGTATCGCGCCAGATTTCTTCCGCCGTGGTGCGGCGATGCACCGCCGGATTGTCGGGATTGGCGAACTGTTGCAGGATCACGCTGTTGGTGATCTTGGCATTGAGCTCTTCCGCCTTCGCAATCGCGCCCTTCATACCCTTGGCTCCTTCGGTAAGAACCAGCTTGGCCCCGAGAATTTTGAGCAACTTGCGCCGCTCCAGCGACATCGTCTCCGGCATGGTGAGGATCAACTTCAGCCCCTTCGCCGCCGCCACGAAGGCCAGCGCGATGCCAGTGTTGCCCGAGGTCGGCTCGATCAAGATCGTATCCTTGTTGATACGTCCGCTCTTCAACGCCTCTTCAATCATCGCGTTGCCAATGCGGTCTTTAACGCTCGAAAGCGGGTTAAAGAATTCAAGTTTCAGTAGTATGTCGGCCTTGGCCCCGTGCGCGGCCGCCGTGCGGTTCAAGCGCACCAGCGGGGTGTTGCCAATCGTCTCAGTGATGTCGTTGTAAATGTGAGCCATGTTGAGTATGTGGGTTAACTTACCTATATTAAACTACGCAGCGGTTTTTTTGGCAAATGCGAATTGGGTAAAACCTTCGTGACCTTCGTTTCCACTCTCAAACCACCCAGCGCCAAACCGCCGCCACCAAGGCGCAGAGCACGAAGCCAATGGCCGTGGGCATGAAGGCCGACACCGCCGTCCATTTTAGCGAACGCGTCTCTTTGTAGATCGTATAAAGCGTGGTGCTGCACGGGTTGTGACACAGGCTGAACAGCATCAGACAAACCCCGGTCAGGGTCGTCCACCCCGCCGTGGTCAGCAGGGTATGCACCGCCGCCGCATCGGCATCGAACAGCACGCCCGCACCATGTTCGTTCGCGCCCGGCACCGCGATGAGCACGGTCAACATCAGCACCGAGGGGATTACAATTTCGTTGGCCGGAATCGCGATCACGTAGGCGAGCAGAATGATGCCGTTCAGGCCCATGAAAAAGCCCAGCGGCCCCAACCCCTGCACCGCCCAGTGCGCCAGCGTCTGGTCGCCGGCGTGCACATTGGAAATCGTCCAAATCATCGCCCCCGCCGGCAGGGCAAACACCACCGCGCGCCACAACACAAACAAGGTGCGGTCAATGAGCGAGGTGTAGAGCGTGCGCCAGATATTCGGCGGACGGTAGGGCGGCAGTTCCAAGCTGAAGGTAGAGGCCTCCCCGCGCAGCAAAGTACGGCTCAGCACCCAAGAACAGAGCAGGGTCAGCGCGAAGCCGAGCACCGCGACCGCAAACACCGCCCCCGTCGCCACGAAGCCCGCCAAGCCTGCCGGGGCCAGCGCGCCGAGAAACACCGTCGCGATCAGGATCTGCGTTGGCCAGCGGCCGTTGCAGAGCGCGAAGTTGTTCGTGACGATCGCGATCAGCCGTTCGCGCGGAGAGTCGATCACCCGCGCCGCGATCACCCCGGCGGCGTTGCACCCGTAACCCATCGCCATGGTGAGGGCCTGTTTGCCATGCGCCCCGACCCGGTGAAAAAGCCGGTCGAGATTAAACGCCACCCGCGGCAGGTATCCGAGATCCTCCAACAAGGTGAAGGCCGGAAAAAAAATCATCATCGGCGGCAGCATCACGCTGACCACCCACGCCGTCGCCAGATACATGCCGTCCACCAGCAGCCCCGCGATCCAGAAGGGCAGCGCGGCATGCGCGTGGTCGTGGAGCCAGGGGTAAATCTCCCCCATCAACAAATCCGCGAGTAATCCACTCGGCACGTTGGCCCCGATGATGGTCAACCAAAGCACCGCCGCAAAAACCAGCGCCATGATCGGAAACCCCGTCCACGGACTGGTGATGAGCCGGTCCGCCCGCTGCTGCCAAAGCAGGCGGCGCGACTCGCCCTGCCTCGCCACCGTGCGCTCCGCGATGCGCGCCGACTCGGCGTAAATCGCCTCGGTCAGCCGGTCGTTAAAGTTACGTGGCAACTGCCACTGCAAGGCGTGGGCCTCGCGCAGAATCTCGTCGGCCGACTCCTTCATGCGGCCCCCTTTCCTGCTACGGCGCCAACCGCCGCCAGCGCGGCGTGATCCGCGCCGATTCGGCCGAGCTCTCCGCTCTCCACCAAAGCCGCCACCGCGCGATCCCCTTCCAGCAAACGCAACGCGATCCACTCCGCGTTGGCCAGATCCGGAAACCGTCGCCGCAGCATCGCGACCAGTTTAGCCAAGGCCTGCCCCAGGCCCGGAACGTCGAGTTTCAAGCGATAGGGCGTCGGCTTAAACGTCTTGGTCGCCACCGCCTCCACCTCGACCAGCAAACGATCCATGCCCTCGCCGGAACGCGCCGCGCAGGGCACCACCGGAATACCGAGATCCGCCGCGAGCCGTCGTGCATCCACCGCCACGCCATTGGCCCGCGCCTCGTCCATCAGGTTCAGGCACAGCACCGCGCGGTCGGTGATTTGCAGGATTTGCAGGGCCAGGTTGAGATTGCGCTCCAGGCAGTTCGCGTCCGCCACGATGATCGTCACATCCGGCTGGCCGAAGAGCAGAAACTCCCGCGCCACCGTCTCGTCCGGACTCGCCGAACGCAGCGAATACGTGCCCGGCAAATCCACGATTTTATACCGGCGCTGGTTAAACCCGAACCCGCCCTCGGCCCGGGCGATGGTTTTGCCCGGCCAGTTGCCGGTGTGTTGGCGCAAGCCCGTCAGCCGGTTGAAAACGGTGCTTTTGCCCGTGTTGGGATTACCCGCCAGCGCGACCACCAGATCGAACCGCGACACATCCAGCCCGAGCCTTTCGACCGGACCACGAGGCACCGCGCAGTTATCGCAAGCAGAAGGAGGACATGCGGAGGACATAATTTTATAAAAGAGGACGAACCAACACCTGCGCCGCCTGCGTGCCCCGCAGCGCGATCAGCGTGCCGCGCACCCGGTAGGCCACCGGCCCGTGCAAGGGACTTTCCAGCACGCGCTCCACCCGGCTGCCCGGCACAAAACCCAGATCCAAAAGCCGCGATCGCTCCGCGCCGATGCAACCCGGCAAAAGGGTCAACACCTCCGCCGCCCGCCCGTGCGGCACCGCGCTCAAACGCCGCGCCTCCGGCGGCACCAGCCCTTCGTCAGTCAAAGGCATGCGCACCCGGATCAGCCCGGCCAACTCCGCCGGCAAACGCACCGTCTCCCCCTCGATACTCAATGCGCACCCCTCGCCCGCCCCGCCGCCCGTCGGAAGCCGCGTAAACCGCATGCCCGCAAAAATCCCCTGCTCCGCCACCCGGGCAAACAAGCGCGGCGGCTCGTCTTCGATATGCGAGATCACCCCCTCCCGCCCCTCCGCCCAGGACAACAAGGGCTGCCCCTCCGGCTCGGGAAAGCCGCCCTCGCGCGTCGGAATCGGGTCCCCATGGGGATCGAAACGCGGATGCCCCAGCGTATCCGCCAGCGCGTCCACTTCGTCCGCCGTAAGGGTGTGCTCCGCCTCATGCGCCCGACCATGCCACTCCGCCGCCGGCACGCTCGAATTGCGCGCCAGATCCGTCTCCGTCAACCGATGCGCCCGCATGATCCGCACCGCCAGCGCCCGCCCCGTGTCGGTCAAAATCCACCCCTGGACATCCTGCCGCACCAACCCCGCCTCCCGCGCCTTCCCCAGCGTTCGCAGGGTTTCCTCGTGTCCCAGGCCACCCAGAGCGCTCACATGCGCATCGGTCGCCGCATGCCTGCGGTATTCGCACTCCAACATCGCCCGCAGCAAATCCTCCACCGCCCGCTTATCGCCCGGCCTTACTCGATGTGCCGCTGTGGTTTCCGCGTTCTTCGGTGCGTAGCTCATGATTTTACGCGCAACAAAACCTCAAATATTAGCCTGGTCAAATATTATTAGTCTAATAGATATTTTACTGCTTTCGCATTGGGCGTAATCGATTCACCGCGGAGACAGACTTGTAGGGTAAGGCCCCATAGTTAGGCGGCTGCGATTGGGGTAATTTATCCCCTCATGATCAACCAAACGCCTGCCCGCCAACATTCCGCCGCCTACCTTGCAGCCTTGGCCCTGCTTTGCATTCCGGTCTCGGGTTACACCCAGTCCATCCTCCTCTCCGCCGATCAATTCGTGCTGCTCGGCGGCACCGCCGTCACCGTCGCCGGAGCCGGCCCCAACACTTTTTCCAACGGCAATGTCGGCGCCGCCGTCGGCATCAGCGGCTTCCCTCCCGCCACCGTCGTCAATGGCTCCACCATCCTCGGTGGTGCCATCGTCAATCAGGCCCTCACCGATCTCGGTTCCGCCCGCAACGGGTTGAACGCCCTCCCGGTCATTCCCGCCAACAACCTCACCGGTCAGGATCTCTCCGGTATGACGCTCACCCCCGGCGTCTATAAATTCGATGTCGCCGCCGAGATCACGCTCGTCGGAACCAAAACCCTCACCCTCGACGCCCAAGGCAAAAACAACGTCGTCTGGGTGATCAATATCGGCACCTCCCTGACTACGGCGGCCGGGGCAAAAATCGAGTTCATCAACCTCGGCACCAACGGCGGCAAAGACAACGGCCTCTTCTGGAATGCCGGCACCGCGATCACCTTCGGCGCGACCAACGTCATCGCCGGCAATTATCTCGCCGGTCAAACCATCAGCTTCGGCACCACCGTCCCCGCCGCTGGCTCAGGCAGTGGCCGCGCTCAATCGCTGACCGGCGTGACCTTCGATGGCACCGGCACCATGGATCTCCTCGGCGCCCCCGGCGGAGGCGCGCTAAACGGCGGCCTCGCCATTAACGGCGGCATCATTTCCAGCTCCGGTTACGTGCTCCTGGGCTCCACCGGCACCTACTCGCCCGGCACCGGTCCCCTCGTCCCTGGCACCACCGCCCACGTCGTGCTCGCCCCCGGTCAGATTTACAACACCGCCAACCTCACCGTGGATGGAGCCAGTACCGACACCCTCGGCCAGGCCCCGGCTTCCCTCACCGTTTTCAATACCAACGCCACCCTTACCGGCGTTAACTCCTACACCGGCGGCACCGTGATCGATGCCGGCACCCTCACCGCCAGCACGGCCAACCTGCCGGTCAACGGAGCCATCACCTTCGCCGACACCAACGCCACCGGCACCACCAGCGCCCTCATCCTCAACGAGCCCATCGACGCCACCCTCGGCGGCGCGATCACCGGCCACGGCTCGCTTACCAAGCAAGGTGCAGGCACCCTCACTCTCACCGGCCTAAACACCTACGATGCCGGCACCACCGTCTCCGCCGGCAACCTCATCGCCAACTCTTCCAGCCTGCCCGGCAATGTCGCCCTCGCCGCCAGCACCGGCCTGATCCTCGACCAGGCCGGCACCGGCACCTACAGCGGCGCAGTCTCCGGCGCAGGCTCCCTCGAAAAACGCGGGATCGGCGCACTCACCCTCACCGGCGTCAACACCCAGACCGGCGGCACCACCATCAACGCAGGCACTTTGGCCCTCTCCGGCTCCGGCACCCTCGGCGCTTCCACTTCCGCCCTCGCGGTCAACGCCGCCACCCTCGACCTCGGCGCCACCACCCAGTCCGCGGGCGCGGTCACCCTCGCGGGCGGCGCCATCGCCAACGGCACGCTGAACGGCACTTCCTACGCCTCTTCCGGCGGCACCGTCTCCGCCAATCTCGGCGGCGCGGGCGTCGTATTGACCCAAAACTCCGGCACCACCACCCTCACCGGCGTAAACACCTACACCGGCGGCACCGTCATCACTGGCGGCCTGCTCGTCGCCAACGCCGCCGCCCTGCCCGCCGGCCAATCCGTCGCCATCGGTGGCGGCGGCGCACTCACCCTCAACCAAGCCACCGACGCCTCCTTCGGCGGCGTGCTCTCCGGTCTTGGCACCGCCACCAAACAAGGCGTCGGCACGCTCACGCTCACCGGCGTAAACACCAATTCCGGCGGCACCACCGTAAACGCCGGCACCTTGACCCTCTCCGGCTCCGGCACCCTCGGCGCGTCCACCTCCGCCC
>JAPLTN010000011.1 GCA_026398135.1 Verrucomicrobiota bacterium | reverse complement strand
TGCCAAAAGGCACTCGCGAAATCAGCAATGTAGTGCCGAAAATCGCCCCTTAAATTACACAAGTGCCTCAAATACAACAAAACCATCTTTCAAACTGCGGAACTCGGGTTAAGTAAAACTGTAGCCACGACTCATACCAAAGTCCCGATGAATTTAGACTTTGTCACAATGTAGAACCGGTCGGTGACCGGTTCCGGCCTCTAAACCGCACCGGTCAGCGACCGTTGCTACACCAATTATCGTTTCATAGTCTAAAACCATGGGGGAATTGATATAACCCAGAGGTTGAGGCCGGGTTCGTTGACGCGGGTGGTGTCGAGGCAGCCGGCCACGGCGGCGCCGCTGCGGCTGATGTGCTCGGCGTAGGTGGCGTCGAGCAGGTTGTCCACCCCGGCGGTCAGGGGGTGGGGGCGAGGGGGGTGACGGTTTCCAGCCACCAGCCGTCGGAGTGTTTGTGGAGGGTGGCGGTGATGGCCTGGCCTTTTTTGGCGGCGGCGAGGGTGGGTGCGTCCACTTTAAGCAGCATGGTCATGGCGCGCATGACGCCGGGGATTTCCTCGTGTTTGACCAGCAGGGCTTTCTTTTCCGCGACGATTTCGACGATGACGCCTTTGAGCGGGTGGCCTGGGCTGGGGGCGGTGGTGGTTGCGGGTTTGGTATCTTGAACGGGTTGGGCGACGGCGAGGGAGGCGGCGGCAAGGCCTAGTGCGAACTGGATGGTTTTCATGGGTGGCGGAGTTGGAGGGTGCGGATAAATTCGGCGGGATCGAGCGGGGTGACGACTACGGCGGGGCCGTGGCGGCGGGGAATGGTGACAGCGTGGGAGGTGCGGGTATCGAGGCGGAGTCCGGGGCCGGATAAGGACTCTTGGGGAATGCCGATACGGGCGGCGGCGAGATCGAGTTCAGCGAGCGGGACGGCGGCTTGGAGGTGTCCGCTTTGCAGGAGCAGGCTGTCGGCGGTGAGGGCGAGGTGGCCGGAGGTGCCGGTGGCCATGGCCAGGCCGACGATGAAGGTGCCGAGGAAGCAGATGCTGCCGACGATGGCGGTGAGGGCGAGGTTGTGGTCGCCGATTAGATAGATGGCGACGTAGGCGGGCGCGCCGGTGGCAATGGCGAAGGAGAGGGCCTTGGGCCAGTCGGCGCGGCGGGAGGCGGGGGCGAGTTCGAAGCGGTGGTGCATGTGGTGGGAAATGACGGGCAAGTTTGCCGGATTCAGGGTTTCGGCAAGGGGGTGGCGGCGAGCGCGGCACCGATCTCGGCCGCGCCGTCGCGCAGGGGTTGGTACATTTGGTGGAGGGCGTTCACCAGCGCGGGGTTTCCGGTGCGCGGGGTGACGATGGGGAAGGGTGGAGCGGGGGCATACTCCGCCTGGAGCATGAGAGCTTCAGCGTAGGTGCGGCTGCGCAGGCGTTCAACGAGGGCGAGCCCCAGATCAATGCCGGCGGTGACGCCCGCGCCGGTGACCAGGCTGCCGTCCCAGACGACGCGTTCATCGACCGGGGTGGCTCCGAAGGCGGTGAGGGATTCGCGGGCGATCCAGTGGCTGGTGGCGCGTTTGCCGCGGAGCAGGCCGGCGGCACCGAGCACGAAGGAGCCGGTGCAGACGCTGGCAGTGTGGCGGGCGCGCGAGGCGCGGTCCTGGACGAAAGCTACGACGGCGGGATCGCGCGCGGCGGCGAGGGTGCCGTGCGTGCCGCCGGGGATGAAGAGCACATCGAGGTCGGCGGGGCAGTCGGCGAGGGTGCAGGTTGGGGTGATGGCCAGACCCAGGTCGCTGGCGAGAGGCGCGAGGTCGGGCTGGGTGGTGACGAGATGGACCTTGGCCCCCATGAGGCAGGCAAAAAAGTAATGGGGGCCGACCAGATCCAGGGCGGTGAAGCCGGGGTAGATCAGCAGGGCGATCTGTTCGGCGCCGTGCATCTGGATGTCGGGAATGGCCATGAGTTTTTCATGGGCTTCGAGCTGGGCGGCGGTGGGCGAAGGCTGGAGCGGGCCCTGTTTGTGGTGGGCGTCGAGTTTTTCGGCGGCGGTGGTGGCCTCGCCCGCCCGCGCGACCGAGCTCAGGGCGAGCAAGGGCGCGAGGGCGGCGATCTGGCGGAGGAAGTCGCGGCGGGGCGGGACGGGCGAGGCGGGGGCGGGCATGATGGTTATTTTAGAATTCGGCTTGGACGCTGACCGAGAAGGTGCGGGGGCGGGCGGGCATGAGGATGTCGGCGCTCAGGTATTGGTAGGCTTCCAGATAGTCCTCATCGGTGAGGTTCGCGCAGCTGAGGCCGACGGTGTAGCGGCCGAAAGCGTAGGAGAGCTGGGCGTCGAAGGCGTGGTAGGCTTCGGCCCGGTAGGAGGCGGGGATTTTGATGGCGCGGCTGCTGGCGGCGGTCACGCCGAGTCCGGCACCGAGGCCTTTGAGTGCGTCGGATTGGAAGCGGTAGCGGGCGGCGAGGCGGCCGGAGTGGAGGGGGATTTTGGGCAGGTCGCTGCCGACGTTGGCGGCGGTGGTGTCGCGGGTGACTTCGCCGTCGGTGTACGCATAGGCGGTGAGGAGGGAGAAGGCGGGGGTGGGTTCCCAGATGAGGTCGGTTTCGAGCCCGCGGGAGCGCTGCTGGCCGGTCTGCACGGAGGTGAAGGGGACGGCGGGGTTGGAGACGGTGACGTTGTCGCGCTCGAGTTCGTAGACCGACACGGTGCCGTGCAGTCCGGTGGGTGCGTGTTGAAACTTAAAGCCGGTTTCGTGATGGACGGAGGACTCGGGCTTCAGGGTGTCGCCGGGAGCGAGGGTGACGCTCCACGGGGCGCGGAAGCCTTCGGAGCGGGCGGCGAAGAGTGAGATGCCGGGAATGAATTCCCAGGCCGCGCCGATGCGGGGGGTGATTTCGTCGTAGCCGTTTTCGCGAACGGGGGTCTTTTCCTCGATTTCGATGCGGGTGTAGCGGAGGCCGCCGAGAAGGTGGACCCGGCCGGGCAACTGGATCTGGTCCTGGGCCCAGAGTGCGGTGGTGACGTAGGTATCGTTCTGCACAATGCCAGGGGCACCCGGGGCGATGAAGGAAAGGGTGTTGGCGTTGGAGCTGAAATCGAGGGTGCCGACGGGGGTGAAGCCGAAGGTTGCGGCGTAGTCCGCGCGGTCATGATCGAGGCCGGCGGCGATGCGGTGGTGGAGCGGGCCGGTCTCGACGAGGCCGTCCACCTGGAAGGTGACGGTGGTTTCGTTCACCTCGGTGGGCAGGTAGCCGGAAAGGTAGGTGTAGGTGGAGCCGACCGTGGGGAAGAAGGCGGCGAAGGGGAAGGTGGAGTATTCGTTGAACTCGCTGTTGTAAATGCGGCCGCGCAGGGTGGCGCTCCAGTCTTCGGAAAATTCGTGGCGGACAGTGGCGGTGCCGAGTTTGTTCTCGATGGTGGTGTCAGGGGAGTTGAGGGCGCCGGGGAAGCGTTCGCGGTCTAGGCCGGGCACGAAGGCGGGATTGCCGGGGATGAAGAGTTCGGCGGGGAGGCCGGAGTATTCATATTGGTGAACCTCGGTGAACTGGCCCTTGATCACGAGTTCGGTGCGCGGGGTGAGTTTGATCGCGAGGGAGGGGTTTACGCTGTGGCGTTCGCTTTCGACGGCGTCGAGGTGGCTTTCGGCGGAGCCGTAATCGGCGGTCAGGCGGAAGGCGGCGCGGCCGTCGGCGGAGAGGGGTTGGTTGACATCGATCTCGGCGCCGTAGGCGGCGTATTCCCCGGCGCGCAGACCGACGACGCGGCGGGCGGCGGTGTAGTCGGGGGTTTTGGTTTCGAGGTTGATGAGACCGCCCAAGGGCGCGCCGACGCCGCCGGCGTAGAGGGCGGAGGCGGGACCCTTGGCGACGTCGATGCGCTGGACGTTGATCAAGGTGGAGGGGTCGATGATGGCGGTGGCTCCGTAGGCGGGCAGGCCGTCCACGTAGATTTCGGAGGAGAAGCCGCGAATCTTGGGCTGATCGAGCACGATCTCTTCGGACTTGGTGGGGACGGCACCGGCGACGTTTACCAAGGCGGCAGCGAGGGTGTTGAGTTGTTGTTCGTCGAGGAGGGTGCGGTTGAGGGTGGCGGTGGTTTGCGGAGTGGTGAGGGGCGGGGTTTCGGTGCGGGTGGCGAGCGCGCCGGGTTTGGCGATTTGGGTGGGCTGCTGGCTGGAGGCCCAGACCTCGACGGGGTCGAGCGTCACCGCCGGGGCGGCTTGGGCGAGAAGCACGCCGGGAGCGAGCAAGGTGGCCAGGGCGGCCAGTTTAAGGGCGGTGGGATGCAGTTGGGTTGAGTTCATGAACGGAAAAAAGAGCGAGGAAAGGGGAGCAGGGAGGCTAGGGAGCCGGTGAAGAGCAGGGGGAGTTGGAGGAGGTCGGGGGCTAGGGAGGCGAACCAGAGCGTCTGGGTGGCGAGCAGGCCGAGGGCGCCGAGGAGGGCGGGGGCGGCGGCGCGGGGAAGAAGCCAGAGCAGGCCGCGTTGGCCGAAGTCGGGGGCGTGCCGCCATTCGCCGAGCGTGCAGACCACGCAGAGAGCGATGAGGGCGAGCAGCGGGGCCACGACGGTGGCGAGCGCGGGCGGGAGATAGCCGAGGCCGACGGTGAGAGCGGCGAAGGCGAGGGTGAGGCCGAGGGCGGTTTTGAAGCGGCGGTGGTGCCGCCAGGTGCGGCGCGTGGCGGCGAGGAGAATGGCAGTGGCGGCGACGGGCGGAAGCCAGAGGGCGGCGTAGGCGAGCATGGCGGCGGTGACGACGATGGGTGGTCAGGGTTTGGCGCTATCTTGGGCGGCGGCGGGTTTGTGGCTGTTGTGAGCGGCGCTCGCGGCGGCGGGGGGCGCGACGATTTTCAGGGTGACGGCGACGCCGTAGCCGACGCCCGATTTCTCGCGGTGGGCATGGTCGGCGCCGCCGACAAAAACCGTGTAGGAGCCGGCGGGCAGTTGCCAGGTGCCGGTGACGCGTCCGTCGGCCGCGCCGTCTCCGGTGGCGCCGGATACTTCGCCGAGGTTGGCGGGGCCGCCGTCGGCGGCGTAGCCGACGAAGGTGAGGGTGGAGAGAGCGCTGAAATCGTAGCTGCCGGTCCCGGTGGGCTTGGCGGCGTCGCTACCGATGCGGAAGGTGTGGAGCGCGTCGAAGGCACCGATTTTCGGCTGGGGGGCGGCGAGGGTGGCGAGCCAGGCCGAGGTGATGGGGGCGCGGTCGTAGTCGAGCGCATCGGGCGGGAGGTGGGGCAGTCCTGCATAAAGGCTGAAGGCGGGCAGCAGTCCACCGATGGATTTATCGGTGGCGGCGGGATTAGCGGCGACGGCCAGGGTGATGGTGGCGGGTGCGGCCAGGGTGAAGCGGAAGGCGCGGACTTTGTGGGAATCGGCCAGGGCGGGGTAGGTGCCGTCGGCCCAGCCGGAGTTGTTGGGCACGGTCTGGTTGTCGATGGTGACGGAAACGGACGACGTGCCATCGAAGGTGCCGAGGTCGCGGGTCTTAAAACTGATGTGCGCCGATGCGGGCAGGACGGAGGCAAGGAGCGCCAGTGCGGTGAGGAAAGTGCGTGGTTTCATGGAAACAAAAATGAGAAATACGGTTGGTTGGAAAAAGCCGCGCCGGTCGTTTGCGGCGGCGTGTGACCGGCGCGGCCAGGGATGATTTTGCGGATCAGAACGAGAACTTAACGTCGGCCACCACGGTGCGTTGCGGAAAGGGGTGGAAGAGGAAGTATTCGCGGTTGAGCAGGTTATCGACGCCGAGGCTGGCGGACCAGCGGTCGTTGACGCGGTAGTGGGCGCGCACGTCGGCCACGAACCAGGCGGAGAAGCCCTGGTAGGTGTTAAAGTAGACGTCGGAGTTATCGAGCGTGGTGTAGAGGCGTGCGCTGTAGCGACCGGCGAGCGAGTAGGTCCAGTGTTTGTCGGGCCGGTAGGCGATCTGCGCGGTGGCGCGCCAGTCGGGGATGTTGGGCAGGTTTTTGCCGATGATGGTGGCGGGCGTGCCGGTGGCGCTGGCACCGCCGCGGATGGCGAGGGTCTCGGCATCGACGTAGGTGACGCTACCGGAGAAATCGAAGCCCTCGGCTAGAACATCCTGGCGTTCGACGACGAGCTCGACGCCGCGCGCGCGGACGTGATCCACGTTGGCCAGGTAGGAGACGGGAATGGCCGAGGGGCCGAGGGGAAGGAACTGAGCGATGATGGCGTCGTGGATGTCGTCCTGGAAGAGCGCGACCTGCACGCGGCCTTTTTTGAAGGCGCGCTCGACACGGAGTTCGGCGGCGACGACGTCGTCGGGTTTCAGGTCGGGATTCGGCGCGGTGAAGGTGGTGCCGGTGGAGACGAGTTGGTAGAGTTCGGCGGCGGTGGCGTAGCGGTAGGCTTGGGCCAGCGAGGCGGTGACGGACCAGGCGGGGGCGGGAGTCCAAGTGAGCACCCCCTTGGGCGAGACGTTGTTTTCGGACACGTCGGGTTGGCGGACGGTGGTGGCGCCGTTGACGTTATAGCCGTCGTAGCCACGCCAGTCTTCGTAGCGCGCGCCGAGGGTCAGGCTCAGGCCGGGGGCGAGACGGATGGCATCCTGCGCCCAGAGGGCCTGGGTGCGGGTTTTGCCGTCGCCCCGGGTGGAGACGGTGGTGGCCGGGCCGGAGATCCACGAGGCGGTATTGTAGGTGGGGTTGACGAGACGGTATTGGTCGTGGTGAGCACCGAAGCTGACGACGTGGGGGCTGTCTTTGCCGTCGGGCTGCCAGGCGGCTTTCAGGTCGAGGGTGGACCACTGGGTGCCTTCCAGGCTGGCGAGTCGTCCGGCTTTGCCAAAGGTGGTGCCGGTGGCGGAGGCGGTGGCGGGCGAGCGCTGGGCGTCGCGATCATATTGATACAACGAGGCGGCGGCGGAGAAGTCCCACGGGCCCTTGGTGTCGCTCTTGAGCGAGAGACTGTGCGAGGAGTGGTCTTGCTCCAGTTGGTAGTAGCCGGAGGCGAAGCCGGAGAGGCCCTTGAAAGTGGGCTTGCCGGCGGAATCGCGGAGGTAGGTTTGGACGTCGGCGTCGGCGCGGTTACGCCACAGGCCGAGGGTGTAGGCGGCGCTCAGGGCGGGGGTGAGGTCGTAGGCGAGTTTCACCTTGGCGTTGGTCATGTCGGTCTGGAGGAGGCCGGATGCGCCGACGATGTTGGCGGGGGCGCCGAGTTTGTTTTTGGCGGCATAAGCGCCGGTGGTGCCGGCGGGGAAGGTGGCGCTGGTGACAAAGCTCAGGGGCTGGCTGTGGCTGTTTTGGTGGTTGGCGCTCACCCAGTAGGAGAACTTGCCGACGCGGTCGCCGACCAAGGCGGCGGTCTGGTGGGTGAGGTAGTTGTCCTTGGTGCCGTAGAGGGAGAACTGCTGCCAGGCCTCGGACTGTTGGAGCGAGGCTTCGAATCGGGTCGGCTGGCGGGTGGTGATTTCCATCACGGCGCCGATGGAATTGCCGGGGTAGGCGGCGGAGAAGGGGCCGTAGAGGACGTCGATGCGCTCGATTTCGGCGGGGGCGACCAGGCCCCAGCGGGGACCGCCGATGGTGTTGTTGTTGGCGATGAGGGCGGAGAGCAGCACGCCGTCGGCGTAGATCAGGCTGCGGGCGCTGGAGCTTACGCCCCAGACGCGGGTGGCGAGCACGGCCTGCGTGTCGCCGTTGTTGCGTTTGCGCAGGAAGAGGCTGGGCAGGTATTTGACGGCGTCCTCGGCGTCAATGGCGTTGACGGTTTCCGCTATGGTCCGGGCTTCGATGGAGCGCACGGTTTGGGGGGCGACGAAGGGCGAAAGGGCCCCGGCGTTTGCAGTGCCTGTAACTTCGAGCGGATCGAGGACGACGGGTTTTTCGGGAGAGGGCGGCGGCACGCTTTGGGCGTGGAGCGCGATGGCCGTGGCCAGCGCGAGCAGGAGGGGACGGAAAGACGGGAAAAAGTTCATGAACGGGTGTATCGGGGGCGTTCGCGCACGCGCGGCGGCGGCGGGAAGAGGCCCTGTTTTGCGGGAATTCTGGGCGGTGGTCCGTCTGGCTGGGCAGAGCGGACGCGGCGGCGAGCGACATGGCTCGGGCCGGGCGAGATTGGGGAGAGAGCGCCGGGAACGCGCGGTCTTCGGCAAGCGAAGACCCTACACGAACCCAGGCAGACGCCGGGATCAGGCCGCCCGCGGCGGCTCTACGGGCGGGGCGGGACGCGCGTGGGCGTCGGGCAGGAAATGCTCCGTCGGCCACTTGGGCTCGGACACGGCGCAAAAAACGAAAAGGTGCTCGGGGGCGGGGGCGATGGGCGGTTTGGCTTTCGCGACTGACTCGCCAGGGACCGGGGTCTGGCTGGAGGACGGGAGGGCGTCGGTGCGGGTTTTGCCCTCGGCGACGAATTCGCAGACGCCGCAGAGATTATCCGCGGTAAAGGTAAGTTTGATCGCCTGTTCCAGCGGCATGGTACGGCTGTAGGCGGCGATCATGCGGCCCCAGGCGAAGCCTTGCACGAAGTCCCAATGCGCGCCGCTGGCCAGGAGCCAGGCGCAGAGGACAAGGAGTGCGGAGAAGCGACGCATCGGAATGGGGCGGAGGAAAGGCGGCGGCGGCGGCGCTTGGCAAGCGCAAGAATTGCGGGGCGAGTGGGGTATAGGTTTTTGGCGGTTGGGCGTAAGAATATGAAAATGGGCTGGGCAATGCCGGACGGCTGTGGGATGCGTGAGTCTGCTTTTACGCAAACCCTACAAATTATGGCTCTTTGGGAATATAAAGTGATTACCAGCGGCAAGGGCGGCTTCGCCTCCGCTACGATGCTGGAGAGTTATCTAAACCAGCTCGGCAAGGATGAGTGGGAGATTATCGACTTTCGTGCCGACGCTAACAACTCGCTCGTTTTCAACGGTCTGGTGCGGCGTCCGACCCAGCGCGAATGGACTCTTGAGGCGGCCGTTGCCGCCGCTGCCAAGGCGGAGGCGGACAAGTTGCGCGCCGAGTTGATGCACAAACAGCATGCCGGCGACGCCGCCGCTTCGGCCGATGCGCCGGAGGGCGCGAGCGCGGGCGACAAAGCGGCCGGTCCCGACAGCCTGCGTCGTTTGCGCGACACCGACCGTGACCACGATCCCGAGGCGCTGGCCGACGAGGCTTCGCATGGTTCCGATGATTGGAACGACGATGCGTTCGAGGACGATCTGCCGGTGTTTTTCGATGCGATCAAACCGCACCTGCGCAAGAACCCGACCACGCCCGGCCAGTCGGTGGCGCTCAACTATCTGGCCAAGCGTTGGGACCAGCCCGAGCCGGACCTGCACGGGGCGATGGTGGAGTGCGGGTTCGTTATTCCCGAGCACGATACGGACGCGCCGGTTTACGTGGAATACGAGGGCGATCTTTATTGGGTGGAGAAGAACAATCGCGGTCAGTATTTCCTAAATACCCGCGAGAAACCGCGGCCGAAGTATCGTATCGTTCCGGCCAAGCCCTTGGACCCGGCTGATCCGGTGTTCGTGGCCTTGGCCGAGGAGCATGCGGCGGCGGAGGCGGAGCGCGCCAAGCGGGTGGCGGAGCAGGCGGCGCGGGAAGCGGCGGAGCAGGCCCGACGTGCCGAACGCGAAGCCCAGCGTCTGGCGGCCGAGCAGGCGCGACGCGACCAGCAGGCGGCGGCGCAGGCCGCGCGGGATGCGGCGCGTGAGGCGGCCCGGGCGCAAGCGGTCGCCCAGGCGGCGGCCCGCGAGGCGGCTCAGGCCGCGGCCGTGGCGGTGGCGGCACCGTCGGCCGAGGTGGTGGCGGGAGCGGAGCCGTCGTCGTCGGCTCCGGTGGCGAACGCGGTGGCCCCCGTATCGCATGCGAATGGTTTGCCGACCGGCGAGGCGCTGCTGGATTTGATCCGTCCGCAGATGCGGCGCAACCGGCGCGGGCCGGGTTATTCCGGTTCCAGCTCTTATCTGGCCAAGTATTTCAAGGTTGAGGAGGCGGTGCTGAAGGCGGCGCTGGCCGAGCTTGGGTTGGTGCCTTCCGAAAATGCCAACGGAAAAGCGGAGAACCACATCATCGGCGAGTATGTGTATTGGGTGAATAAAGACGGCAACGGCGTGCTGTGGATCAACGGCCGCGAGGCCACTCCGCGCGAACGCAGCGAGGGCGTGGCCTCGACCGCGCCGGGTGCGCCGGCTTCGTCCGGTGCGGAGGCGGTTGCGCCCGCCCCGGCTCCTCTCGCCGCAACGGCGGCTCTGGCTGCGGAAGCTTCCGCGCCGACGAACGAACCCCCGATCTTTCGCGCGGTGCCGCGTGCCATGCCTCCGCTGGCGGTGGCGGCGGAGCCAGCAGCCGAGTCCACGCCCGCGCCGTCCGCAGTCGAGGCGGCTCCGGGGCCGGAGGCCCGGTTGTCGGCTTTGCGGCTCTTGTTAAAGCCCAACCGCAGCAAGACCGGCTGGTCGGGATCGATGGCCACTCTGGCCAAGGAGTTGGGGCGTGAGGAGGCGGCCTTGGTCGCGATTCTGGCCGGGCATGGGCTCGCGGTTCCCGCGCCCGTGGCGGAAGGCGAAGCGGAGGCCAAGCCGGTCTTTGTCGAGCACGCCGGGGAGATTTACTGGATAAGCCGCTATGCCAAGGACGGTTCGCTCTGGGTGAACGCGAAGACCGCCAAGGCGGCGGTGCGCAAGTCAGCCAAGGCGGCTCCGGCCAAGGCGGCGGCGGTAGAGGCCAAAGGGGCTCGTCCACGCACCAAGCGGCGCTCGGCGTCGGCGATCGAGGCCGATGCGGCGTCGGAGGAGTGAGCGTAAATTTATCGCACAAAAAGGGCGGCCCGAGTGGGGCCGCCCTTTTTGTGGATGAAGCAGACGGGATCCCGGTTTCAGCGGGTGATGTCCGATTGGGTGAGCACGCGGAAGCCGTGGGTGTTGAGTGATTGGGCGGCGACGTCGGGGTCCTCGATGTTGAGCACCAGGGCGGACTTGCCCTCGGGGCGTTTGATGAAGCTGTAAACGTAGTGGATGTTGATCTCGGCTTCGAGCAGGGCGGCGAGGACCTCGCGCAGGTCGGACTCGTCGCTGATCTCGACCGCCAGGACGTCGCACTCGGTGTAGGGGAAATCGTTGTTCACCATGAGCTCGCGGGCCTTGTCGGTGTCGTCCACCACGAGGCGCAGGATGGTGGTGTCGGTGAAGTCGAGCACGGTGAGGGCCATTACGTGCACGTTGTTGGTGCGGAAGAGCGAGGTGAGATCGGAGAGGCGGCCGACGCGGTTCTCGGTGAAGACGGAGAACTGTTTAACGGGATCGGTGGCGGACTGGATGACTTTGGACATGCGCGGCGGGAGAAGTTAAGGCATTATGCTGCGCCGACTTCAGCGCGGGCTCAAGGCTGGGCTTTGACGGCGGGCACGAAGATGAGGGCGCCGGAGTTCATGCAGTAGCGCAGGCCGGTGGGGGCGGGGCCGTCGTCGAAGGAGTGGCCGAGGTGGCTTTCGCAGCGGAAGCATAGGGTTTCGGTGCGGACCATGCCGAGGGTGGTGTCGGTGCGCTCGAGGATGCGGCCTTTTTCGATGGGTTGGTAAAAGCTGGGCCAGCCGGTGCCGGAGTCGAATTTGGTCTGGGCGTTGAAGAGGGCCAGGCCGCAGGCGGCGCAGTGGTAAACGCCGGGGGTGCCCTCGGCTTTCCAGTATGCGCCGCTGCAGGCGCGCTCGGTGCCGGCGTCGCGCAGGATGCGGTATTGCTCGGGGGTGAGGCGTTGCCGCCACTCGGCGTCGGTGAGGCGGACCTTGCCGTCGGGGCCGGGGGTGAGCGCGGGCAAAACCGGTGCCGGCGTGGAGTCGGCGGCGGTGGCTGCGGTGGCGCGTGAAGCGGCGGAATCGCAGCCGGCGAAGGTCAATACGAGCGCGAACGAGAGGGTGGCGAGGAGGGAGCGGAGCATGGCGGTGAAACGGGATTGAGGTGACGATTGACGAGCGAGGCGGACGCCGCGCACCTTGTAAGACATGTCAGGCGACGCAAATATTCCTCCGGCCAAGTTTTTTCTTTGGCTGGCCCGGCAAACGGGTTTTCCCAACACGCGACTCAGCCCTTGGGCGGAGCAACTGCTTTTGATCGGCGGGATGATTCAGGACGAAAACCTCCCGGCGCGTTCGGACACTGGCACGCTCAGCATCATCCCGGGTTCGCCCGATACCGAGGCGGCGCAGCGCGCGGCGCAGCGCACGCTGGCCGAGCTGCGGCGGCGGGTGCACTACAAGTGCGACAACGGCGCCAAGGTGTGAGCCGTGCGCCCGGGTGGCGCGGAGGCTTGCGGCGGTGGCTTGGCTCGACAGCGTGCGCGCATGGAAACTGACCAAGCGAAATCCTTTGCATATGGCGAGTTGCTGGCGCGTTTACGGCGCATCCACGTGTTGGGCTCGGTCGCGGGTCTGCTCGGTTGGGACGAGCAGGTGAATCTGCCGCAGGGCGCGGCGGCGCGGCGGGGTGAGCAGATGGCTTTGTTGGCCGAGCTGGCCCATGCCGAGGGCACGGCGGCGGGTCTGGGCGCGGTGTTGGCGGCGTGCGAGGCGGGTGGGGCGGAGCTCGATGCCGAGGCGCGCTTGGTGGTGGCGGGAGCGCGGCGCGACTACGAGCGGGCGACCCGGTTGCCGACCGAGCTGGTGGCGGAGAAGGCGCGGCTTTCCAGCGAAGCGTATCATGCCTGGGCGGCGGCGCGGGCGGCGCGTGATTTCGGGGCTTTCGCGCCGTTTTTGGAGAAACACCTGGCGCTGGCGCGGCGCGAGGCGGAGCTGCTCGGCTATGGCGAACGACCCTACGATCTGGCGATCGACCGGCACGATCCGGGACTGACGGCGGCGCAGGTGGACGCGTTGTTCACGCGCTTGCGGGCCGGGTTGGTGCCGCTGGCGCGACGAATCGACGCGGCGGCGAGTGAAGCGCTGGCGCGTGGCGAGGGGCCGGTGGCTTTGCGCGGCTTTGATGTGGAGGCGCAGCGGCGGCTGGTGCGCGCGGTGACGGCGCGTCTGGGTTTTGATTACGAGCGCGGGCGGCTGGATGTGTCGTTGCATCCTTTCTGCGAGGGATCGGGGGACGATGTGCGGCTGACCACGCGGTTCGATGCGGACCAACCGCTGGATGCGCTCTACAGTTCGATTCACGAGGCGGGGCACGGCCTGTATGAGCAAGGGCTGCCGGCGGCGTACGCGGGCACGGTGCTGGGGGTGGCGGCGGGCATGGCGGTGCATGAATCGCAGAGCCGGCTGTGGGAAAACCAGGTGGCGCGTTCGCGGGCGTTTTGGCGCGGGCTGGAGCCGGAGTTTCGGGCGGCGTTTCCCGGGCCGCTGGCGGGGATTTCGGGCGATGCCTTGCATGCGGCGGCCAACGCGGTGGAGCCGGGCGGCTTGATCCGGGTGGATGCCGACGAGGTGCACTACAACCTGCACATCCTGCTGCGTTTCGAGCTGGAGAAGCGTCTCTTCGCGGGCGAGCTGGCGGTGGCGGATTTGCCGGCGGCGTGGGATGATTTGAGCGAGGAGTTGCTGGGGCGGCGGCCGGAGCACGCGGGTGAAGGGGTGTTGCAGGACGTGCACTGGAGCGGCGGGGCCTTCGGATATTTCCCGAGCTACACCTTGGGTAACATGATCGCGGCCCAGCTCTGGACGGCGGCGCAAGCGCGACTGCCGGGTTTGGAAGAGGATTTTTCGCGCGGCGAATTCGGGCGTTTGCTGGGCTGGTTGCGGCGCGAGGTGCATGCGCACGGACGGCGCGAGGATGCGTTCGCGCTGACCAGGCGGGTGACGGGTGCGGAGCTGGGGCCGGAGGCCTTGCTGGCGTATTTGGAGCAACGTTACGGCGGCTGAGCGCGACGGGGGATTTTAACCATGGAACTGATCGATACGCATACCCACCTGGAAGGTTTTGAGAAACGCGGTGAGACGGCCGCCGTGCTGGCGCGGGCGGCGGCGGCGGGGGTGACGCGCATGGTGACGATCGGCACGGCGAGCGACGACTGGTCGCTCTATCGGGGGCTGGCGGAGCGGCATCCAGGCGTGGTGTATTACACGGCCGGGCTGCATCCCTGTTCGGTGGATGAACGCTGGAGCGAGGAGGTGGCGCAGTTGGAGGCGTTTTGGCGGGGCGAAGGCGTGTTGCCGGTGGCGCTCGGGGAGTGCGGGCTGGACCGGTTTCATTTGCCCAAGGACGACCCGGCGCGGGCGGAGCGGATCTTTACCTGGCAGCGGGCGGCGTTCGCGGCGCAGTTGGAGTTGGCGGCGCGTTTGGGGTGTCCGCTGGTGGTGCATTCGCGCGGCGCGTTCGAGGAGAGTTTGGAAATGATCGAGGCGAGCGGGGTGCCGTGGTCGCGGGTGGTGTTTCACTGTTTCACGGAAGGACCGGCGGAGATGGCTGAGCTGGCGCGGCGCGGCGGGCGCGGGTCTTTTACCGGGGTGGTGACGTATAAAAACGCCGAGCCGGTGCGGGCGGCGCTGGTGACGCAGGGGATCGAACGACTGATGTTGGAGACTGATGCGCCGTATCTCACGCCGGTGCCGCATCGCGGGAAGGAAAACGAGCCTGCTTACATGCGTTTGACGGCGGAAGCGGCGGCGCGGGCGCTGGGCTTGCCGTTGGGGGAGCTGGCGGCGCGAACCACGGCGAATGCGCGGGCGTTTTTCGGGATCTGACGCGTAGCGACTGGCCTGGCGGTCAGGCTTCGTCGAATTTACGGGCGAAGAGGGCGTCGAGCTCGTCGAGCATGGCGGCGGCGTCGGCTCCGGTGGCGAGGAATTTGACTTTGGAGCCCTTGCCGGCGGCGAGCATCATGAGGCCCATGATGGATTTGCCGTTCACCTGTTCCTCGTCCTTCTCGACCATGACGTCGGCTTTGAACTTGTTGGTGATGCGCACGATCATGGCGGCAGGGCGGGCGTGGATACCCATTTTGTTCTGCACAACAAGCTCGCGGGTGAGCTGGGCGGCGGTGTCGGTCTTGTCCATTAAGTGGCTCAAAGTCCGCAGGGTGACGTCGGCTTGCAACCCAAAAACCAGCGCGGCAGGGTGTGCCTCTTATGAATGTCCCGGTTGCCATCATCGTGCCTTGCCGCCTGGAATCGACGCGTTTTCCGCGCAAGTTGCTGCATCGGGTGAAGGGCAAGCCTTTGGTTTTGTGGGTGGCGGAGCGTATCCGGGCGGAGGCGCCGGAGTTTCCGCTTTGGTTCGCGGTGGATGATCGCCTGCTGGCGGCGCCGTTGGAGGAGGCTGGATTCCAAACCGTGATGACGGATGTGCGTCATCAAAGCGGTACGGACCGGTTGGCGGAGGCGAACCGGAGTATAGGGGCGGAGCGGGTGATCAACGTGCAGGCGGATGAGCCCTTGGTGACGGGGGCGCAAATCCGGCGGCTGGCGGAGTTGATCGCGGGGGCGGCGGCGATGGCCACGCTGGCGACGCCGTTTTTGCGCGCGGAGGATTTCGTTAACCCGAATCAGGTGAAGGTGGTTTTCGCGCCGGGTGGCGGCTGGCGTTCCTTGTATTTTTCGCGTTCGCCGATGCCGTTTGCGCGGGATTTGGGGGGGAAGGTGGACGACGAGTGGGTGCGGGAGAATCCGTGTTTCAAACATCTCGGGCTCTACGCGTACAAGGCGGGGTTGCTAGAGAAATTTGCGACGCTGCCGCCGGGGCGTTACGAGCGGATTGAGAAGCTGGAGCAGCTGCGGGTGTTGGAAAACGGCTTTGAAATCGCCTGCGATGTGACGGCGGATCCGGGGCTGGGGGTCGATACTCCGGAGGATGCGGTGAAATTCGAGGCGGCGTTGGGATGATTAGTACTTAATTTTTCTAAGGGAAAAGCTATCCGTGCCGATATATAGGCGTTACCCCGGGCGCGATTAGCCCATGCTCCCTTTGTTTCAGGCAGGAATCCCCCACCCCCTCTGCTTTAATGGACCCCATACCCCGTAATTTGCTGCCGGTTGGTTGTGCATCGCAGGATATCAAGGCCCTTGCGTTCGCTCAGGAGGCCAGAGTTTTGCCGACGGTGGATGATTTGACGAGTTTGGAGGCGGCGCTGAAGGCTTATCCGGTGACGGTGGCGGTTATCGGACCGGACTGGCCGAAGAAGGACCGGGCGGCGGCGATCGATTTGGTTTATACATACGCGGCTTCGTGCGCGGTGCCCAACGATGATGCTCCCGAGGTGGTGGATGCGTCGATAGCGCAGGCATTGGCGGAACGCGCGGGGCGGGCGCAGTCGGTGTTTTTTAACCGGTTACTGGCGCTGCTGCCGGATCCGGTTTTCTACAAGGATCGGTGCGGAAGATTTTTGGCGGCGAATCAGGCGATTGCCCGGCATTTTGGGGTTTCGGATCCGTCGCTTTTGATCGGGCGGAGCGACTTTGACTTTTTTTCGACGGAGCATGCGCAGCAGGCGTTCGACGATGAGCAGGAGATCATACTCACAGGTCGCAGCCTGGAGGCTAAGCTGGAGAAGGAAACGTATGAAGACGGCACGGAGACGTGGTGTCTGACGTGGAAGGCTCCGCTTTTGGATCAGGCCGGGCGGGTGATTGGAATTTATGGGTATTCGAGGGATGTCACCGAGCTGAAAAACACGGAGTCAGCACTGGCGACGGAGCGGCATCTGTTGGAGGCTTTGCTTACGGGGTTGCCGGATGCGATTTTCATCAAGGATATGCAGGGGCGGTTTTTATTGGCTAATCAGGTGATTGCCAACTGGATGGGCACTACGCCAGCCGGTTTACGGGGGCGGAAGGATGCTGATTTTTGCTCTGCGGATTTGGCCAGGCTCTACGAGCAGGATGAGCGTGCGGTCTTGAGCACCGGCATGCCGATTATCAACCGGGAGGAAATGGTACGCACGGCGGAGGGCAAGGAGCTGTGGGTGTTGACGAGCAAGTTGCCGTACCGAAATCCCGAAGGGAAGATCATCGGTTTGATCGGCATCGCGCGTAACATCTCCCTGCGCAAAGCGTTCGATCAAGAGCTCTACGCGGCGCAGGCGGAAATCGCCGCGCTGAGGGCCGAGGTGGAGCGTTTGGAGGCGGGTGCGACGGTAAGGAGATTCGTTGTCATCGTCGGCGAAGGCGGTGTCGGGCAGGTCGAGGCCATCGTAGCGGGTGGAGTCTTCGTCCCAGCCGGTGTTTTTATCGGCTCCGCAGTCCGGGCAGGCGAGGGCGCGGGGTGGCAGGTTTGCCCCGCAAACCGGGCATTCGGACGGCGAGGTTCGGCTGGCAGCGTGAGTGCCGGGCATGGGTCGCGCTTACGGAAGCAGGCTGAGCCGGTAGCGGGCGGGAGCGGTGCCTTCGAGGCGATCGAGGTTGGCCTGGGCGGTGCGCAGGTTGACCTTGGCTTGGAGTTCGGCGAGGCGGGCCTGGTCGAGGGCGTCCTGGGTTTCCTGGACGCGGCGGAAGGTGGACAGGCCGGAGTCGTAGCGGGCTTTTTCCACTTCGTATTCGCGAGCGGCGAGAGTGGCGGTGAGGGCGGAGAGGCGGAGGTTTTCGATGCCGGTCTCGACGGCGCGTACGGAGACGCGCACGGACACGAGGATTTGTTGTTCAATCTGGGAGCGGCGTAGTTCTTCACGATCCAGGCTGGAGCGGGCCTGGCGCAGGCGGGCGCGTTCGGCGCGGAAGCCCCAGGGCATGCTGAGGGAGAGGTCCATTTGCCAGCTGTAGCCGTCGCCATTCCAGAGGTTGCTGGTGCTTTCGTTGGCACGGGCGGAGGTGTCGTTCAGGCCGCCTTGCACGCCGAAATCGAGCTGGGGCAGGCCGGCGTTTTTGGCGGTGCGCACGTCGATCTCCTGCTGGCGGATGGAGGCGACGGCGGAGGCGAATTCAGGGGTGTTGGCGCGGGCGCGCTGGAGGCTGGCGGCGACATCCACCGGAGGCGGGGTGGACTGGACGAGGGCGACGGGGCCGATGGGGTTTTCGAAAGAATCCCGACCGAGGAGGCGCTGCAGTTCGTCTTCGCGGTCCTGGGCGGACTGGCGGGCAAGCACCAGATCGCGGGCGGCGGTGGCTACGCCGACTTCGGCTTGAAGGACTTCGAGATCGGTGGCGACGCCGGTGTCGCGCCGGGCGGTGTTTTCTTCGAGGAGTTTTTTGCGGACTTCGAGGGAGAAGGATCGGATGCCGACTTGTTCGCGGGCGAGGGCCAGGTTGGCGTAGGCGACCTCGACGTCGCGCACGAGGGTGAAGACCTGGGCGGCGAAATCGGCGCGGGCGCGCTCGGTGCCGAGGCGGGCGCGTTCGATGGCGGATTGGTTGATGGTGGCGCCGGCGCCTTTGAGCAGGGGTTGGCGGATGGCGAGGCCGACGTCGGAGTTGTAGGCGGGGTTGAGCAGGGAGGTGACAGGGCTGCGTTCACTGCGGGCGAGGCTGCCCGAGGCGGTGACGGTGGCCCCGGTGGCGGAGAGGCGTTGGGAGGCGGAGAGACGGGAGTCGCGGGAGTCGGTGCGGGGGTTGGTGGTGGTGCCGGAGGCGTCCACGTAGGCACCGGTGGAGGCGGAGACGGCGAGGGTGGTATCGAAGTTGGAGAGGGCGATTTGTTCGTTGTCGGCCGCGCTGGTTGAGGTGAGGCGCTGGAGCTTCACGTCGTAGTTGGCGGCGAGGGCCTGGTTCATGGCAGACTCCAGGGTGAGGGGATCGGCGTAAGGAGTGACGGGCGGCTTGGCGGCGAGAATTGCCGCCACGGGCGAGGTGGGGACGGCGGGGGCGGGGGCGACTGGCGTGGCGGGAGCAGGGGCGGGCAGGGCACTAAGACCGGTCTCGGCGGGCTCGGGCTGCGCGAGGGCAATGCAGGAAGCGAGTGCGGTGGCTACGAGCAGAGTGGTGCGGACAGAGTGGTTCATTGACGTTCGAATTCGCCGGCGGAAGTTTTTTTAAATACGGTAAAACCCAGGTTCTTGGCCTCGGAGACGGACAGGGGGTGCAAAAGTTTCGGGGTGTGTGAAGTTTGTATGCCGATGCGAGTGACGGTTTGTCCGCAGGTCGGGCAGGTAGTGAGCGCGGGATCCGTTGCGGCTTGGTGGTGATCGAAGCCTTCGCCGCAGAGCTTACAGGGGAGCAAGGCGGGAGCGTAATGGTGGATGGGCACGGCGTGGCGGCGTCAGGTATTTACGTGCGGCACGATTTCAGGCGGGAGCGGCGGGGTCAAGAAGCGGGGCAATCGGACGCGCGGTTAGCGGGGGGGGGCGCAAAAACCCCCGGTGCTGGAAAGCAGCTGCCGGGGGAGAGGGTGCGAAATGGGATTGGGACGCGTTATTCAACCACCGGGGCGGTTTTGGCTAGCTCGGCTTCCACGAACTCGGATACCAGGGCCATAGCGCTGGATTGGCTGATGTTTTCAGCAAGATCGTCGCGCACGGAGGCGTAGGCGGGGGAGGAGACGTCGATCACCGGCAGTTTTTGATCGAGGGCGTAAACGAGTTCGCCGGCCGTTTCGCCGGTGGGAAGAAATTCGCTCAGTTTGCCTTTGGTGAGGGTATTGAGGATTTGGAGAGCGTTGTAGTCCACATCGGCGGGGAATTCGCCACTGATGGCGAAGGGCGCGGGGGTTTTGACCGTGACCTTGAGGCCGGCGGCGGTGGCGGCGGCGGCGACTGCGTCAGTGAAGGGCTGGCCGGTGGCGGTGGAGGCGGCGGTGGAGGCGCGCAGTTTTTGGCCGGCTTCGTTGAAAAGGCGGCGTTTTTCTGAGGTTATATAATCCGTGGTAACGCGGGCGCGGACTTCCTCAAAAGCGGGAGTGCGTCCGGGAATGCTTTCGCGCCAGACAAGGATGGCGGCTCCACCGGGAATGGGGACAGGGTTGGAATAGGGGCGGTCGGCGGAGAGGCGAAGGGCTTCGGCGGCGAGTTTGCTGGCGGCGTTGCCACCGAGTTCGTCGGGAATGGAGTCGGTGCCGACGGGGCCGGTTTCCACCAGGGTGACGTTTTTGAAGCTGGTGAGAAATGCCGGGAGCGCGGCCGGTTTGATACCGCGTTCGAGAATTTGCACGGCGAGGTCGGCGGCGGAATCGAGCGCGGCTTTTTCGGCGCGTTGTTTGCGCAGGTCGGCTTCGACCAGGGGGCGGGCGGCGGCGTAGGCGGCGGCCGCGTTTAAGTCTTCACCGGTAGTCGGGTCGGTTTTAACCGGTTCTGCAGGAGTGGCGGGATAGCGGGAGGGGTTGGCGGTGTAGGCCGCGCGGAGCTCGACCTCGGTGAAAGTTACGGTGTCAGCCAGGGCGACGGCGGAGACGCGCAGGGTGGCGACGGAGACGCGGGGCGGGATTTCGTAGCGACGGGGGTTGGCTTCGAACCACGGCTTGAGAACGAGGTCGGTGGTGTCGATACGGGGGGCGAAGGCGGAGCCATCCACGGTCGCAATGGCCAGGCTCCAGACGGTGTCGCGGCGGGCGAGGATTTCGTTTACGTCGCCGGGAAGGACGTAGCCGGGGCCAGCGAGGAGTTTTTCGTAGGCGGCGATGCGGGCGTCTTCGGCGATTACGCGGGAGGCATCGGCTTCGGTGAGACGGGGGTTGGTACGGAGCGAGTCGGTGAAATCAGCGTAGCGTTTGGCTTCGAATTTCGCGTCCGGTCCGGCGAAGGCGCGCAGGGTGCGGATGTGTTCGACGAGTTGAGTGTCGGAAGGCTGGGGCAGGCCGATACGGTCGGCTAGATGAAGGGTGGCGTAGCGACGAAGCGAGTATTGGCTGAGCTGGGCCTCGGGGATGTCGCGGCCGGGGTTGTAGCGGAGATAAACGCTGAGCTGGCCGTCGGAGGCGAGGCGGCGTTGGTCTTCCGCTTTACTCAGGTCCAGATCGAGAAAGGGACGGGGCGGGAGCTTGCCTTGGGCGGCGCTGCCGAGACCTGACGAGGCGTTGGTTATGAATACAAAGGAGACGATGACGACGCCCAATAGAATGAGAAACAGCCATTTGAAGTGCTGTTGGAAGGTGCGCTGGATCCAGGAAATCATGATGGAAAAGGACGAACGTGAAGGAGTGTGAGGCTGGCAGGCAACCGCGAATCGTTGGGTGAATAAAAACGGCGACAGCTTCTTTGAGACTTTTCGCGTTGAGCCCCAAGCTTGGGGGTATTGTCGGACGACGTGAGGCTGGGGGTTTTTCGCCCCGTAACGTCTTCAATGTGTTTCCCGGGCCGGCCGCCCAAACTCTTTTGTTTTTGAAATACCTTGAATAAAATCGACCGATCAAGGGGACGCGGTTTTTTACTAAGCAGGCACTGCGATTTTAATCAGGTGCATCGCATCAGTCTTTGCCTCGGTTTGTTCTTTTTGGGTTTCGTGCAGAACGTTTTACCCGCTGAAACCAAGCTCAGAGATATTAGCACTGAAGCCCGGTGTTTTTGGTTTAACACTGGAGAACTAAATGATGAGCAACCCACTGATATTTGAATTCGATGTTTTCCCTCGCCGGTAAAGTGGCGGTAGTGATTGGAGGGACCGGCGAACTATGTGGCGCGATGGCGGCGGTTTAGCTGTTGCGGGGGCGGATACCGCATGAGTCGGGCGCGATGCCGAAAGGACCAGGGTGCGTTTGGAACGAATTCGGGAAGCATGAGGCGCCAAGCTTGGTTCCATACGACCGAGGCCAGCTCGAAGGCCGAATTACAGTCTCTACTTGCGGTGCTGTTGGAACGTTCGGGCGGGTTGATATTCTCATTAACGGGGCGGGAACCCATTCCGCCACGCCGTTCTTGGAAATTACCGAAGACGAGGTTGATCGCATATTGCCAATTAACCACAAGAGCGTGTTCTTGGGGTGCCAAGTATTTGGTCAGTATTTAGTGGAGCGTGGCGAAGGAGAATCCATCATTTATGGGTTTCATATCGGGCTTAGTGCCTTTTTATCAAGGTCTTTACCTATTCCGCGAGCAAGGCGGGCGTGCATAATCTTTCCAAGAATCTGGCGCAGGAATGGGTGCTCAAGAACGTAAGGGTGAATGGGGTAGTCCTGGATTCTTCCCTGCCGAACAAAATAAAAAAGTGCTTCTCCGGAGCGGGTTGGTTGATTACAGGGCACACGCCAATGAAGCGTTTTGGTGAGACGCGGCAGTTAATGGGAGCCACATTATTATTGGTTGGACCGCCGGCACCCCTTATCTCCGGGTCTGAGATCGTGGTTGATGGCGGTTACCATGCGATGACTATTTGAGTGGGCTGTTCGCGTCCGTATTTTTTTAAATATAGTACTTGATAAATAAAAAAATTCGCACCTTGTAAGCAGCGATATGTCATTCATCGATCAACTCGCCGAACTCGAAAAAGCCAAAGCCAAACTCGCTCAAGCCGAGGCCAAACTCTCCGCCGACCGCGTTGCCGCTCTATCCAAGCTGCCCAGTGATTACGGCTACTCCAACCTTAACGACTTTATCAAAGCCCTGAAGGAAGCTGATGGTAAGGGCGTAAAGAAGGTTAAGGGCCCGAAAGCCGACAAAGCTCCTAAAGCCCCAAAGGCTCCCAAGGCCTCCAAAGGCAAGCGCGCCAAAATCACCGATGAGGTGAAGGCTCAAGTAAAAGCTCTCGCCGAGGCCGGCAAGACCGGTCAGGAGATCGCCAAGGAGCTGGGTATTTCCCAGCCCAGCGTTCAAAATATCAAGAAGGCCTTCGGAATGGTCAAAACCCGTTCCGTCGCCCAGGTCGACGCTCCCGTGGTTGTAGCCGAGCCTGCTGTCTAATTGCTATTCGCTAATAGTTAAGGTTTAACTTACTTTTTTAATTCAAAACGCCTCCGGATTTCCGGGGGCGTTTTTTATTGGGTGCAATCAAGGACGTGATCGGATATCCGGTATGAGTTCCGGTTTTTGATTTCGGCGGCGATGCGCGCGGAACTCCCATTGTCGGCCGATTCGGTTGGGTATGGTTTCCCAAAAGGGGAATGATCGGCATATAGTATTATCGTTGGTTTAGCGCTGCCGTGCTCTCTGCAACGGACACCGAGACTTCACATTATGGGGGGGTATTCTTGATTCGGGGCCGTTATCTGGCATGAAAAAGCCCCGCGCTTTCAGGGCTACGGGGCTGAGGTGGAAGCATTTACGTGCATCCTGCTGATCAACGGACGACGCGGGAGCTTAGCGATATTCTTCGCCGGTGAGGGCGTTGATGATCTTGAAGTTTTCCAAGTGGTAGGCGGGGTCGGCGCGGAAGGCCAGCTTCACGCCGTAGTCGCGTTCCATGCGGACGAGCAGGTTGGCGTCTTCGCTGCGCAGGCGTTCCAAAATGCCGGGGTGTACCATCACGCGGAGCTGATACTCTTTGCCGTCCTTGCGCGCGACGAGGCGGCGGATGACGGCGCTGAGTTTGCGTTGCAGCTCCACGCTCATGGTGGTGGCGCTCTTTACGATGCCGCGGCCCCGGCAGTAGGGGCAGTCGGTGTAGAGATTCGACGAGAGGGATTCCTGCTGGCGCTGGCGCGTCATCTGAAGGATACCGAGCTGGCTGATGGGGAGGATGTGGTTCTTGGCTTTGTCCTCGGCCATGGCCTCGCAGAGCTTCTCGTAAACGCCGTTGCGGTGGCGACGCTCCTTCATATCGATGAAGTCGATGATGATCAGGCCGCCGAGGTTGCGCAGGCGGATCTGGCGGGCGGCTTCGACGGCGGCTTCCAGGTTGACCGCGTAAATGACGTTTTTCTCGTCGCCGCCGCGGTTTTTGTGCGAGCCGGTATTTACGTCGATGGCGATGAGGGCCTCGGTCTCGTCGATGATGATTTCGCCGCCGGAGGGCAGGGCGACCTTGCGCTGGTAGGTCTGCTCGATCTGGCGCTCGATGTTGAAGCGTTCAAAGATCGGTATGCTGTTCTGGTAGAGGGCGATCTTGCCTTTTGAGCGCTGGCTGATCTGGGCGACGGAGGCCTGGCAGCGGACGTGGTCCTCGGGGTTGTCGATGAGCACGCGATCCACCTCCTCGGTGAGGAAGTCGCGCACGGTGCGCTCGACGATGTCGGGCTCCTGGTAGAGGGCGAGGGGGGCGCGCTGGGTGTTGAGCTTGGCCTGGATGTCGGACCAGGTTTTGAGCAACAGGTGGAGGTCGCGAACGAAGTAACGGGATTTCTTGCCCTCGCCGGCGGTGCGCACGATCACGCCCATGCCTTCGGGGATGGTGAGTTCGTTGACCAGTTGGCGCAGGCGGGCGCGCTCTTTGGGGTCCTCGATTTTGCGGGAGATGCCGCAGGAATCGGAGAACGGGGTGAGCACGAGGTAGCGGCCGGGCAGGGAGAGGTTGGTGGTGGTGCGCGGTCCCTTGGTGCCGATGGGGCCCTTGGTGACCTGAATGACGATCTCGGAGCCGGGCGGGTAGAGCTGGGGAATGTCCTTCACGGTCGGCTCCTGGCCGGCGGGGAGGGAGTTTTTCTTTTTGTTAACGCGCACGACTTCGACCGAGGAGTCGGCGGCGGCGGGCAGCATATCCCAGTAGTGGAGGAAGGCGTTTTTGGAGTAGCCGATGTCCACGAAGGCGGCCTTGAGGCCGGGGTCGAGGTTCTTGACCTTGCCCTTAAAAATGCCACCCACCATGCGGTCGGCGTCGTGGCGCTCGATTTCGAATTTTTCCAGCACGCCGTCGATCAGCAGGGCGACGCGTTTTTCCAGCGGTTCGCTGTTGATGATGAGTTCGCGGAAGGAGGTTTTTTCCTTCTTAAAAACCGCGAGGATTTTTTGCAGGAGGGGGCGTTGTTTGGCGCGTTCCTGGGCGCCGGCCTTGAGTTCGGAGCGGTCCACCGGTTCGTGGTCGTGCTCTTCGGGCGGCTGGGTAAGTTGTTCGTCCAGGCTGGTCTGGGCGCTATCGGCGGAATCTGGATGCGGCGCGTCGGAGTCCTGCTCGGGGTCGTAGTCAGGCTCGCGGTCGGGCGAGTGGTGCGGGGTGCGGTCGTTCATGGTGGGTGTTGTCCTGTTTTTGTGGTTGGACGGGGCACCCTGGTGCGCGGATGGTGGCGCAGGAAATTCCGGTCGGGAGGTCGGAGGCGCGGGAAAGGTTCAGTTTCACGTGAAGTCCTTTCGGAAGCGATAGACGCTCTGGACGAGTCCTTGCAGCAAACAACAACTGAGCACGAAGGAGCCACCGTAGCTAATAAAGGGAAGCGGTATGCCCGTGATGGGCACGAGACCTATCGTCATAGCGATGTTAACGAACACATGTACCGCGAACAGGACCGTGACCCCGACGGCAAGCAGAGTGCCGAAACGGTCGCGGGCAAGTCCGGCGATGCGGATGCCGTTGATCAAAACGATGCCAAAAAGGCCTAGTACGGTGAGACTTCCCAAAAATCCCTTCTCCTCGGCGATGACGGAGAAGATAAAATCATTATGCGCGACGGCGCGTGGCAGGTAGCCCAGCTGGGCCTGCGTGCCCTCGGTCCAGCCCTTGCCGGTGAGGCCGCCGCTGCCGACCGAGATCAGCGACTGGCGTTGATTCCAGCCTATACCCATGGGGTCTATCTTGTCCGGAGCGACGAAACTGACGATGCGGTTGCGCTGGTAATCCTTGAGTGGAATCCACGAGGTGGCCTCGTAGCGGCCGCGGTCGCGCTGGTAAGACAAGTTGTTGTCCTCAATAAACTTCATGTAGCCGCGCATATCCCAGGCGACCAGGCTTACCACCACGAGAAACGCGCCGAGCGCGCCCGCGAAAAAGCGGGACGAGAGGCGGGAAACATAGAGCATGGAAAACACCATGGGGGGTAGCACAATGGCCGACTTGAGGTCCGGCTGGAGTAGAATCAGCAACATGGGACCGCCCGCCGCAAGGGCCAACTTGCCCAAGGTGTCGAGGGACTGGCGAATCGACCCGAGCCGCGCCCGCATGAGCATGGAGGCGGTGGCGAAAAGCACGGCGGCTTTGGCGGGTTCGCTGGGCTGGAGTGCGAAAATACCAAAATCCAGCCAGCGCTGCGCGCCGTAGCGCTCCTCGCCGATTCCGGGCAGAAGCACGAGGATAAGCAGAAGCAGGCAAGCGAGATAAAACCAGTGCCAGATACTCAGCCAGATGCGATAATCGACCAGGGAGACGGCAACGTAGATACCGGTACCCGCGGTCAGCCAGACGAGTTGGTTAATCCAGTTGGCCAGCGGGGTGGAGAACTGGGCCGAGTAGATAAACGCGACGCCGATGCTGCTCAGCGCCAGCAAAGCGAACGGGGTGAGCAGATCCCAACGCGCCCGGGTGGCGGTTTTGAAAACACTGAGATAGTCGGTGGCTCGGCCAAGCATGCGGTGGAGCAAACAGCGTCGCGGGCGGGCTTCGCCGGTGCAAGCGCGCCGGTGGCGGCCTAAGCGTTTCGCGCAGGAATCTTGGCCTGCGCCGGGTCGCCGAGGTAGTGGGGCGACATGATTTGTACGCCAGCAGTGTGGAAGCGGTCCTGGATGTTGGCGTGCAACTGGCCGAGCAGCGCAATGCGGTTGGCCGGGGCGTCGGGCGTGAAAAGCAATTCGTAGCGCACGAAGAAATCCTCCAGCGCAGCCTGACGCACCAGCGGCGGGGGATCGGCGCGGATGCCCGGGGTGTCGGCGGCGGCGGCGAGCAGAAGGTCGCGCACCTGCCGCCAGGGATTGTCGTAGCCGATCGTCACTTCGGTGGCGAAGCGTACCCCGGTTTCCGCGCGGGAGTAGTTTTTAAGGCCCGCCGCCACCACCGAGTGGGGAATGGAAAGATATTCGTCGCGCGGGCTGCGTAGCGTGCAGGCCACGACCCCGATTCGCTCAACCACGCCCTCACCTTGCGTGGTTTCAACGTAGTCCCCGGGACGCAGCACGCGCCCGTAGATCAAGGAAAGGCCGCTGGTAAACTGGCCCACCAGATTGGTCGACCCCAAGGAGAGCATCAGCCCGGCCAAAACGGACACGCCGCGAAAGGCATCCGAGTTGCTGCCCGGCAGGTAGGGGAACGCGACCACCAAGGCCACGATCCAGATGCCGATGTCCACCAGCCGGCGCGTGGTCGCGGCGGTGACGGGATCGAAAAACGCGCTTTCCACTTCCTCCTCCGCGATGGCGAGAAAGTAGTGGTTGAAAAACTCGTGCGCCACCCGAGCCAGAAAATAAATGAAAGCCACGATCGCGAGGTCGGGCAGGGCGCTCGCCGCAGCCAGACCCAAGGATTGAAACTTTTCGAAAAAAAGCCGCTCGACCGCGCGCGCTGCTTCACGCGTGGCGGGGATGACCTCCATGGTAAGGGTTGCCCAGACAAATACCCCGCCCAGCAACAGCAGGACGCTCATCAGCCGCGTACCGATGCGCGCGATCTGCATCATGCGGCGCGCGCTTATTCTGCGCAGCCGTCGTGAGGCGATGGCGCGGGCGCTCTGCACCGCGAGGTTGTTAAGCCTTTCGAGGATGATGCGTCGCGTGCGCCAGATTATGGTTACCCAAAGCACAAGCCCGAGGCTCAGCGCAACAAGCTCCAGAATCATGGTCAGATGTGCGGGCATGGCTCAGTGGATTAGCGTTAGCGGTGGGCCTATCACACGTGGGGCCTGAGTCCGTCCCCTTCAAGATAAAGGAATTTGTACTGGTGAGTTTACCGTCCTCGGTCAGTCCCCCCTGCTAAACTATATTGGCCGTTGGACATTTCCGCCCGCTTCTCCTCCACTCCGCGCATGCCGCCTGCCGCCGCTGACCTCGACCGCCTGCTCCTGCGCCTTACTTGGGCGGACCTCGATCCCGCCTACCTGCGCCGCTTGATCGAATTTGCCCGCGACGAGGACTTGGCCGGACTTGGCCTCCGCCAGAAACCTTCCCGAACTGGCGACCGCTCCACCGCCGCCCTCGCCACTCCGCCGCGTCTGGGCCGCGCCCATCTCGTCGCCCGTACTGCTTTAGTCGTCTGCGGCCTGCCGCTTCTCCCGCTTATTCTCGCCGCTTACGGTGCTCGCGCATCGGTGCAGCCCCTCACCCGCGACGGCCACGCCGCCGCCGCCGGCGATGTGCTCGCCACCCTCGAAGGCGACCCCCGAATCCTGCTCGCCGCCGAACGCGTCGCTTTGAATTTCCTGCAACGTCTCTCGGGCGTCGCCACCACCACCGCCGCCCACGTCGCCGCGCTCGGCCCCGGTCGCACCCGCCTGCTCGACACCCGCAAGACCACCCCGGGCTACCGTATGCTGGAAAAATACGCCGTCGCCTGCGGCGGAGCCTGGAACCACCGCCTCGGTCTCTTCGACCGTGTCATGCTTAAGGACAACCACCTTGCCCTGCTCGGATCACCCGACGACCTCGCCGCCGCCGTCACCCGCGCCAAAAAAGCCGCGCCCGACCTCGCCGTCGAGGTCGAGATCGACCGTTTAGACCAACTCCCCGCCGTGCTCGCCGCCGGAGCCGATGTCGTGCTGCTCGACAACTTTCCCCCGGCCCAAATCAAAAAAGCCCTCGCCCTCATCGCCGGCCGTGCCTTTACCGAAGCCAGTGGCGGCATCACCCTGAAAACCCTTCCGCGCTACGCCGGCCTCGGCCTCGATTTCGTGTCCACCGGCGCCCTCGTCCACAAATCCGCCTGGGCTGACATTGCCCTCGACTGGCAAAGCTGAGCGCAGGAAAACCGCGCTGCCGGAGGGTGTTTATCTCACACCGCGAAAACCGCGTCGCTAAACCGGGTTTCACTCAGGGTGGACCCAGGTGCAGGCACCAAGACCCGGGTGCCCTCGAACCTCCGGCAAGGGAAGTTTTACGGTTTTAGCCGCTGCTACCAAATCCGCCCGATCGCGAAGGTTTAAACGTTCAAGATCACCATCCTCGAAATAAGTGAGAGCGCGTAACGAATGCTGAATCGGAAACGCGGGATGGAACAACCACTCGGCCGACGCCAGCCCTTGTGCCACGCTTAGCCCCGCCCGAAACAGGGCCGCGATGTCCTGATAGTCCTTCGCCTCCGAACGCTGTAAGATAACCTTCAGTTTATGGGCCATCAGATCGTTCAACGAAGCGGCTACGACGACCCCGTCCTCACTGCGCTCCGGCTCTTCCAAGTGCCCAAAGTCCAAAGCCCCAAAAAAGGCCACTTTTACCCCCTTGGCCGTGATAACCTCGAAGGCCTCGCCCTTGTCCTGCAAAACCTGCGAGGTGGATAAAAACGGAAGCACTTTTCTCAACTGCGTACGATCCACCGGCCCGGAGGTGAAAAAATCAAAATCCACCGACCTTCGGTGCCCCAGCCGTAGCGCGATTGACGTGCCGCCATAGAGTATAAACCCAAGCTCGGAGATTGGCCGCAACTGGGGCCAGAGCGCGACCTGCTCTGTCGGCAAGATCTCAAATTTTGGGGTAAAGGTCTTCATTCTCGGCCATATGCGCAGCGGGTAAACCACGCTAAGGGATGTGCCGCACCAGCAGTGGGGGCATGGGTTCATCTGCCTGCACCAGATCGAGCCGATAATGCCAAAAATGCCAGGATTCCGGACTAAATTGCCCTGCTTCCGCGCGACACAAAACGTCCACCAGGCGATCAGCGCCTAGCAGTTCCAGAAGGCCAAACGCATCCTCAAACACACCTAGATTCATCACCTGGGCAATAACGCGCGCAGGATAGCACAGCGCTTCCTCCGGCTGCATCCACCAGATATATTTTCGGGCCATGTTCAGAAGCACAGTGCGCTCCTCGACGCTAAAGGTCATCGGGGCGGCGGCGCGAAGACCCGGGTTCGGAGCGAGAACTAAAGCCATAAGTACAGTTTAGTTCCCGCCACGGGCAAGGCAAGGGCAGGCTAAATACTGCCGCTGCTCAGCTCTCAACTTGCGACCTCAGCCAGCCTGCCTGCTATTGCCACACCTCCGCTCCTTCCCTCAGATCCCAGTCCTTCCGTCCCTCACCGCCCCCCGCTCCAAGCTCCCCGCTATTATGTCCGCCCAGGCCGATCAGCTCATCCTTCAAGCCTTGCTCGAAGCGGGCGAAGAGGGCGTCGTCTCCGGCGCCGATCTCGCCCGCCGCCTCGGCGTGAGCCGCGTCTCCGTCTGGCAACATCTCGAACGTCTGCGAGAAGCGGGTTTCGCGATCGAGAGCCTCCATGCCCGGGGCTACCGTCTGTCGGCCCGGCCCGATTTTCTCCACCCGGCCCTCATCGACGCCTATCGCCGGCCCTCCGCGCTCACCCCCGGCCTCCATTACTCGGATACCATCGGCAGCACCAACGATGAAGCCGTGCGCCTCCTCGCCACCGGCGCCCCTGCTCCCCTCGTGGTCCTCGCCCGCCGTCAGGAAAAAGGCCGCGGCCGCCTCGGGCGCGCCTGGCACAGCGCCACCGACGGCAACCTCTACGCCAGCTTCGCCTTCCGCCCCGAAGTCGAGCCCGCCCGCATGCAGACTTTTACGCTTTGGATGGGCGTCAATGTCTGCGCCCTCGTCGCCTCTTTCTGCCGCGTCACCCCCGGCCTCAAATGGCCCAACGATCTCCTCTTCGACGGGCGCAAAGCCGGCGGCATGCTCACCGAGGCCCGCATGGACGCCGACCGCATTCACGACCTCGTCTTCGGCCTCGGTCTCAATCTCCGCGCCCCCGCCGACGGCTGGTCCTCCGAGCTGGCCGCCCGCGCCACCTCGCTCGCCGAACACAGCAACGCGCCGCTCGACCCGAATAAATTCGCCGCCGCCCTCATTGGCCGCGTGCTCGATTCCTACGCCGCGTTTATCGACGGCAGCTACGCCGCGCTCTTCCCCGGCCTCTGGCAACGCTTCGACACCCTCAAGGGCCGCGCCGTGACCCTGCACCAAGGCGACCGCGAAATCACCGGCACCGTGCTCGGCATCGACCCCGAAGGCAGCCTCCTGCTCCGCCTCGCCGACGGCCGCACCGAACGCTACCGCGCCGGTGAAGTCACCCTTTCCAAGAAGTAAGCCGCCCGCCATGCACCCCGAATACGCCGCCGCCGCCCTCCTCTGCGTTGATATTGGCAACACCCATACCCACCTCGCCTGGCACCAAGACGGACAACTCACCGGCCAACGCGACATCCCCACCCCGCAACTCGACGACCCCGCCACCGGCCTCCCCGCCTACCTTCTGGCTCCTCGCTCCTCGCTCCCCGCTCCCCGCTCCCTCGCCTTTTGCTCCGTAGTCCCCGCCGCCACTCCAAAGCTCCATGCCTGCGCCGCCGCCGCCCGCCTGCCCGCCTGGCAACTCACCCATGAGGTCCGGCTCGGTGTGCCCATCACTTACCCGCGTCCCGCCGAGATCGGCCAGGACCGCCTCGCCAACGCCGCCGGGGCTCACGCCCTCGCCCCCGGCCTGCCCGCCATCGTTATCGATCTCGGCACGGCCGTGACCTTCGACCTGGTCACTCCGACCGGCGGCTACGAAGGCGGCATCATCACGCCCGGCCCCGCCCTCGTCACCCGCTACCTTCACGAACGCACCGCGCAGCTCCCGCTCGTCACCGATTTAACCACGCCCATTACCAGCGTGATCGGCAAATCCACGGCCGAGGCCATCCGCATCGGCGCCGTGGTCGGTTACGCCGGTCTCATCCAAGCCCTGCTCGACGCCGTGCTGGCCGAGTTTGCCGAGCGTGGATTGCCCCCGGCCGAGATTTTTCTCTCCGGTGGCGCGGCCGAGGTCGTTAAAAACCGCCTCCGCCAACCCGCCCGCAACGTACCCGACCTCACGCTCACCGGCCTCGCCGCCGCGTATGCCTTAAACCATCCCTGACACGCCCTGATTCTACTTTGTTAAACCCCGAGGTGGAGTTCCCGCTCATGTGCGCTTTACCTTTTTTGGCCGGGGACGGCCAACACCACAAAAGAAGCAGGTCATTTTGCTGGCAGCAATGTGTGGCTTTGGCCGTCCCCGGCCAATTTCAGGGGACTTTTGGCTAAGGAGAACTAACGCGCCCGCAGCCCGGCTTGGAGCTGTCTTCAAAATACCCCGACACCCTGCGTGCGCCCTACGGGTGAGCGGGAAACCTAGCTGGGCCCGCGTTGCCCTCGGCGGCATGGCCCGCTCGGCCACCTCCGCCTCGGTCGCCTTGGCCGGGCATGGTTTCCCGCTCACGAAGCATCGGTTTATTATGGTTCTTCGCTTTTTTCAGTGGGTAGCTTTGGTTTGACCGCTAGCCCGAGTTCCGCAGTTTGAAAGATGGTTTTGTTGTATTTGAGGCACTTGTGTAATTTAAGGGGCGATTTTCGGCACTACATTGCTGATTTCGCGAGTGCCTTTTGGCAGGCGC